>NZ_JAMOKH010000025.1:0-96095 GCF_023656585.1 Bacteroides sp. B1-V-101
TCGAACGATAGAAATCGCCAAGAAGTTCAAGCTGATAAGGACTAAAGGTCATGTCACTCTTTTTCATCTTTTATTCATTTTAGTTGATACTTATAGTAGTCAACCAAATCCAGGGTAAGACATCTACGTATTGTCTGATTACGGGAGATGGGAAATGGGATTGTAATGTGATGGCAACATTTGCCGTCACGTTGCCGTCACCTATTGCTGTCACGGACTTATTGGTTGATAACCATTGTGTTATCGCTGTCTGGTGACAGGTGATGGCAAATAATCGTTTTAATTCTCGTAGAAGAGAAGTGAGGTCATTCGATTATTTTTCATTTCTCTTTAGTGGTATTCCTGCTCTTGGACGTTCATAGTATATAGTTCAATAGATATTAGGTAAAAGATTAGGATTGGTGTTTGAAATTCTACAATATTCCTCCGGTTTGTTTATCCCCATTCTTTGTTAATGGCCGGAGGAGTTGCTGGAAATCCTCTGTTTTGACTAAAGTGAAAAATATGATATCATGAAAAATGTATTGGTAATACTTGCGAGTGCTGTGATTTGCTTTCTGTCAGGGTGCTCGAATGTGAAAGATGTGCCTTCGATAGCAGTTATTGAAAAAGGATTTCGTGAGATTCCTGATAGTATCCGGGTGGGATGTTATTGGTATTGGATTTCGGATAATATCTCCAAGGAAGGAGTGATTAAGGATTTGCATGCCATGAAGGAGGCGGGAATTACCCGTGCCTATATTGGCAATATTGATATAGGAGGAAATTCTTATGGAGACGTGAAGATCTTCACACCCGAATGGTGGGAAGCAGTGCATGCAGCACTGAAAACTGCAACGGAACTGGACATAGAAATAGGAATATTCAATAGTCCGGGATGGAGCCAGTCGGGAGGACCGTGGGTGAAGCCGGAGCAGAGTATGCGTTATCTGGCAGCTACCGATATGCAGGTGAAAGGTCCGCAAACTCTCTCGTATACAGTGCCCGAATACTCAGATTCCATGCAGCTGGTTCGTGTCATCGCCTACCCTGCACAAAGTAACGTGTTTAGAAAAGAGTGGAAAGTGCAACAGAAAGGATACGAACCGGTTGTCTTTGATATGCACCTTGATGAACCTCAGCCGATCCGCAGTTTTACTTTAACAACGAACAATTATGTATGGACGAAAGCCGAACTACAAGCGAAAGTCGGTGATTCTTATCAAACGATCCGGAAATTTGAGATAGATCGGACCAATGGTATGCGGTCTGTTGGATTTTTTACAAATGCTCCGGTCGTTCTATCTCTTCCTGCGACGAAATCCGGTGATTTTCGTCTCTTGCTGCATAAACCGATTAATTCTTATGGAGATATAGAAGCCACAGTCGCTCTTTCTACCGCGAAAATGGTGGAACGATATCCAGAGCAGTCTTTAGCGAAGATGTATCAGCGGCCTGATCCTAAATGGGACTCATATATGTGGGCTAAGCAGGACTGGTATAACGATTCGGAAGGATTTGTAATACCACAGGATAAGGTGACGGATCTGACGGCTTCTCTTTCGTCAGACGGAACTCTGACTTGGAATGTACCCGAAGGCGACTGGATTGTTTCCTGTCTGGAAATGAAAACGACCGGTGTGACGAATACACCTGCTACTCCTGAAGCTACCGGACTTGAAGTGGATAAGATGAGCAAAAAACATCTCAGCGCACACTTTGATGCCTATATGGGAGAAATCCTTCGCCGTATTCCCGAAGCAGATCGTAAGAGTCTGAAGATTGCCGTGCAAGACAGCTACGAGACGGGTAGTCAGAACTGGACCGATGATATGTTAGAGCGTTTCAAAAAGGTTTATGGATATGATCCTCTGCCATATTTGCCGGTTTTGTATGGTAAAGTCGTTGGTAATGAAGATGTGTCTTCACGCTTTCTTTGGGATTTGCGTCGTTTGATAGCCGATGGTGTTTCGTATGATTATGTAGGCGGACTGAGAGATATCTGCCATCAGCACGGACTTACTACCTGGTTGGAAAACTATGGACATTGGGGATTCCCCGGAGAGTTCCTGCAATATGGCGGACAGTCGGATGAGATCAGTGGTGAGTTCTGGAGTTTTGGTGATTTGGGAGTGATTGAGAACCGTTGTGCCTCTTCCTGCGGGCATATTTATGGTAAGAAACGTGTCTGGGCTGAATCATGTACGAGCGGAGGGCCTAACTTTACTCATTATCCGGGCAATATGAAAGCGCGAATTGACCGCTTCTTTTCTGAAGGAATCAATGCCTCTTTGCTTCATTTGTATATTCATCAGCCCTATGAAGATCGTAATCCCGGTGTAAGCGCCTGGTTCGGAAATGATTTTCATCGTAAAAATACGTGGTTCAGTCAGATGGATTTGTTTACTGACTATTTGCGGCGATCGAATTTCCTTTTGCAACAAGGTCTTTATGTGGCGGATGTTGCTTATTTCATTGGTGAAGATGCTCCGAAGATGACAGGTTCGATAGATCCCCAACTGCCTACAGGTTACTCTTTTGACTTTATCAATGCCGAAGTTCTTTTAACGAGAGCTACAGTGAAAGATGGCCGCTTGACTTTGCCTGATGGAATGAAATACCGTTTATTGGTGCTGCCTAATCAGAAATCTATGCGTCCCGAAGTCTTGAAAAAGATCAGTGAATTGGTACAGGCTGGTTTGGCTGTTTATGGCGATGCTCCCGAATACTCTCCGAGTTTGTCAGGTTATCCTGTAGTTGATAAGGAAGTACAACGGATTGGAAAAGACTTGTTTACTACTGATAACTATGGAACAGGAAAAGTATTCCATCGGGGCGTCGGCCTGCAGGAAGTGCTGGATAAACTGAATATCCGTCCCGATTTCTTCTGTAAAACGAATGCACCAGTCTTATTTATACATCGTACTTTGCTGGATGCAGAAATTTATTTCCTATCCAATCAGCAGGATAAAAAGATCACTTTCGATGGAGAATTCCGCGTTTCACAAGAGTTGTCACCGGAACTTTGGAGTGCTGCTACAGGAGAGATCCGTCGTTTGTCGGATTTTGAAAATACGGGAGATCATACCGCTTTGCAAATGGAACTGGAAGGAAATGAAAGTGTTTTCCTTGTCTTCCGCAAGAACGATAAAGCAACGGAAAAGAAAAATAATTTCCCAGTGAAAGAGACTGTCTATAGTGTAGATACTCCTTGGAAAGTCACTTTCGAAGCAGGTAAACGTGGACCGGAAGCACCGGTTGTCTGGTCTCAACTGACAGATTGGATGAATTCGGAAAATGATAGCATCAAATACTTCTCCGGACAGGCTGTTTACGAAACTGCTTTCACATTGGGAGAACTCCCGCAGAAGAGTTTGTATCTTGATTTGGGTCATGTAATGGTCATGGCAAAAGTGACTTTAAATGGACAGTATGTAGGTGGTGTCTGGACTTTCCCATATCGCCTGAATGTGACAGAATATCTGAAGAAAGGTGAGAATAAATTAGAAATAACGGTGGTCAACAATTGGCAGAACCGTCTTATCGGTGACCAACATCTTCCGGAAGACCAGCGTCCGACGTGGACGACAATTAATCCGTGGAAAGCTGATTCGCCCTTGCAGTCTTCAGGTCTGCTCGGTCCGGTGGAGATACAGGCTTTCGATTATGAAATAATTAAGCCTTAATGAATAGTCTCTATATGAGGAGTCACGCTCTGGGGAGAAGAATAAGTGATTCGGAAAACAACTTATTAACAGATAATTTTTCATCTTCATTTAGTGGTATTTTGGTACTGAACCGTTCTTAGTCTAAACGTGGTTTTTCATAGATTAAAGGTTAGTATAGGTATTTGATTGTTTTTTAGGTTTTTTCTTCCTCCGGCTAATGGTTTCTCTTTTTTTAGATGCCGGAGGAACCTTATGGTTATGTTGGTAAATAGGTAGATACTTTTTTAAAGTAAGAAGTATTTGTTTTCAGCTAGTTAATTTAGTAGATCAAAAAGTAGAAGATAAAAATGAAAAAGAATCTGTCATTGCTATGTCTTATAGCTATGCTGTTTGAAGTGCATACCGCTTTTGCCGGTGATGTGAAGACGGAAAAAGTCACATTAGTAGGAACAAGAATTGTAGAATTTGTCCCTGAAGGCTATGATGCCTCCCGAACTCCATCATTAATGTTGGTACGTGAACCGAAGAAAATTGGAGAAGTACCGCTGAATTGGACCTTGATATCACAATTTACATCAGTTGACGGTAAAGCTAACGCTTCATTGAATGTGCCTGCAGGAACCAGTTTGTATGGAGGCGGTGAGGTGACAGGTCCACTGTTGCGTAACGGGCAGAAAATCAAATTATGGAATACGGATAATGGAATGTACAGGGTAGACGGTGGTTCACGCCTGTATCAAACTCACCCATGGGTATTAGGAGTCCGTCCCGACGGTACAGCTTTCGGAGTTTTGTTTGACAGTTTTTGGAAAGCGGAGTTAATTACCAATTCTGATAAAATAGAATTCAATACCGAAGGAGCTCCCTTCCGTACATATGTGATTGACCGCAAAACTCCACAAGAAGTATTAAAGGGGCTGGCTGAATTGACAGGTACTATTAGTATGCCTCCAAGATGGTCACTAGGGTATCATCAATCACGTTTCTCCTATGTACCGGAGGCTAGAGTAAAAGAAGTAGCCGATACATTTCGTGAGAAAAAGATTCCATGTGATGTGATTTGGTTTGACATCAATTATATGGATGAATTTCGTGTATTTACCATCAATAACAGAGACTTTCCCGATCCTAAGCGTATGAATGATTATCTGCATGGCAATGGATTTCGTTCTGTTTATATGATAGATCCTGGAGTGAAAGTAGACGAGAATTATTATGTATATAAAACAGGGAAAGAGCAGGATGTATTTGTACGTGATGCTTATCGTAATGAATTTCATGGTAAAGTATGGCCGGGTGATTGTGCTTTTCCCGACTTTACGCGTCCCGAAACACGTACATGGTGGGCAGGTCTTTATAAAGACTTTTTGGCTAATGGTATAGATGGTATCTGGAATGATATGAATGAACCCTCTGTTTTTGACGGGCCTGGCGGTACAATGCCGGTGAGCAATATTCATTTAGGCGGTGGAAACTTGCCTACAGGTACACATCTGATGTATCATAATGCATATGGAAGATTGATGGTAGAAGCGTCTTATAATGGTATTTTGGCAGCTAATCCGGATAAACGTCCTTTTGTACTTTCACGTTCCAATATTCTTGGCGGACAGCGCTACGCAGCAATGTGGACGGGAGATAATGAAGCTACTTATGAACAAATGAAACTATCTGTTCCAATGTCTATCACTCTCGGACTTTCCGGGCAACCGTTCAATGGTCCGGATATAGGTGGATTTGCTGGAAATACAATTGCTGATCTTTGGGGACATTGGTTGGGATTCGGTGCATTTTTTCCGTTCTCTAGAGGACACGCTTCCTGTGATACAAACAACAAAGAACCTTTTGGGCATTTATTAAGGATATATAGAGAGAGTCACGTATTGCATTAGAACGGTGCTATCGTTTGATGCCTTATATTTATACCGCTTTTCATACAGCTCATACAGACGGACAGCCTGTTATGGCCCCTGTCTTTTTCGCCGATCTGAAAGATCAGGCACTGCGTGCTGAAGAACAAGCCTTTATGTTGGGCACTGATATACTGGTAGTTCCTGCTTTTGCAAAGAATCCCTCTTTGCCGAAAGGTATCTGGGAAGAGCTGTCTTTAATTAAAGGTGATACAAAAGGAAAATATCAATCGACATTGAAAGTGAGAGGTGGTGCTATTATTCCTGTTGGCAAAGTGATTCAAAACGTAAATGAAAACTCATTTGATCCGTTGACATTGATTGTTTGTCTAGATAATGAGGGCAAGGCAGAAGGTTCTTTGTATTGGGATAAAGGTGAAGGCTGGGAGTTTCAGAAAGGAGATTATAAGCTATTTTCTTTTGAAGCTGGACTGCAAGACGAGCATCATTTGACTTTGAAACTGGTAGATAGTAAAGGAACTGGTCGGATAGATCTGGGCGTAATAAAAGTGGAAGTATTACATAAAGGTAAACTATATAAAGGCAGTGGAACTTTAGATAAAACTATTACAATTAAAGTCTGATTGTATGTAATAGCGTTACAGCATTTTTAAAGGATTTCAATAAAGATATATTGCAGACCACAAAAAATGCAATTTTGTTTAGTGGTATCATGTTCTTTAATCGTTCTTATTGAAAAATTAAAATAAATATGTAAATGCAATCTAATAAAAAAAACTAATAATAATGAATATTACCGTTCACAGAGTTTATAAACGATTTATTAACTGCTATTTCTATTGTATATGAAAAGCTTATTTTATTTATTTTTACCTATTGCAGGTGTATGGTTGTTTTCATCTTGCGCTAATTTAGAGCAAGTTGAAACGACGGATCTTGATCGGGAATCTGTCTTTGCAGATAGTGCATATACGGCAGGGTTCCTTTCTCAAATTTATGTAGATGTTGGTTATGATGTTAAGCCCAATCGATACGCAACTAATGCTTTCGGGGTAACCAAGGAACATGGAGGTTTACAGACCGCTTGTGACGAGGCTGCCTATAAAGTTGTCTCTGATGTGACTAATGATGTGATGTTTGCTACTGGGACTATTAATTCGCTTAATGTATTGGAAGATGATGTTTGGAAGAAGGCGTATACTAATATCCGAAGGGTGAATTTATTTATGAAGTATGTAGATGGTGCTCCGTTACTTGAATCTACTAAGGTTCAGTATAAGGCGGAAGCCCGTTTCTTACGTGCATGGTATTACGCAATGATGTTACGTCATTATGGTGGAGTACCTTTGCTTGGTGATACCATATATGAGGTAGCGGATGATATGAAAACAAAGCGTGATACGTATGCTGATTGCGTGAAATACATTGTAGATGAATGTGAGTTGGCTGCGAAAGATTTGCCTGTTGTATTCAGCGGTATGAATAATGGACGCGCTACAGCCGGAGCATGTAAGGGACTGATTTCGCGTATTCGTTTATACGAAGCTAGTAAATTATTCAATGGTAGTGATTTTGGTATATCTACTAGTTGCCCAAAAGAATTGGTTGGTTATCCTGAATACGATAAAGAACGTTGGAAAGCAGCTGTCGATGCAGCTCTTGATGTGATAAAGCTGAACCGTTATGCCATTTATATACGTCATATAGAACATGGTGGATATCATCAAGGAAGTCCTGAACCAGGTTGGGGCTTTTATGCAATCTTCCATAACAATGACTTTGGTACAGTGACGGATGGTGATGGGGTGACTTACCCGAATGGATCCTATTGTGAGGCATTGTTCGAATGTAGACCAGGTGAAAGTAATCATCGTGAAGCGTTGTTTGGACCTCCTACTTGCGGTGGTAATGGTAATGGTGGTTATATTTATCATGATTTAGTAGAACAGTTCCCAATGAAAGATGGAAAACCAATAGGAACTAGCAGTGAATATCCTTATGATCCTTTGAACCCTGCAGAAGGCCGTGACCCACGTTTTGCCAATACAGTTGTTTGGAATGGTAGTGTAATGATGAGTGGAGGTGATAAAGACCACGTCGTCTATACTCATAAAGGGGTGGGGGCGACTACCGATGCTTTTGGAAGTGGTACGCCGACTGGATATTATATTCGTAAATTTAGTCATCGTCAATTGGCGGGCAATTGGTTTGTAGGTACTTCTCAAGCGTTTGACCTGATTCGCTATGCTGAGATTTTGTTGAACTATGCAGAAGCGGTCAATGAATATTATGGTCCGGATCATGAAGATGTTTTAGGCGAATATACTATAAGTCCTTTGGCAGTGTTGAAGTTGCTTCGTGAGCGCGCCGGAATCGATGCTGGAAAGGATGGCAGGTATGGATTAGCGGAAGACATAGATAAGGATTATGTGAAAATGCGAGATGCTATTCGCTTGGAACGTCGTATTGAACTGGCTTTCGAGGGACATCGTTTTTTTGACGTGCGCCGTTGGATGATTGCTGAGGAAACTGAAAATAAGCAGATGCATGGATTCGAAATTACGAAAAGTATAACAGAAAAAGGTAAGAAGGTTCCGGTACGTAAACATACCTTCCGTAAAGCAATGTATTTCCTTCCTATTCCTTATAAAGAAACGGTGAAATCTGACGATTTAGTACAAAATCCTTATTATGAATAATTTTAAGAAATAGAATATAGGTATGAAATTAAATATGCGATTTACAATAGGGGTTTTCTTTACATTGGCAATAGCTGTCAGCTCTTGCGATACGTTTAAAGACGAAATAACCCCTGACAATTATTCAGAAGTAGCTAAAAAAATAAATGCTAACTGGCAATTGTCGGCTGTTTCTAGAAATGGAATAGACATTACGGACATGATGGATTTTACGCGTTTCCATATTGTGCTGAATGAAGATAATACATACGAGATAGAAAATTATTTACCTTTTATTGTGAAGGCTAATGGTAGCTGGAGTGTAGATGATCCCATATATCCGTTTCATCTTCTTCTTAAAGAAAATGGAACCGAGGAAGAAGTGAAAACACTTATTGGGTTTCGAACAGTGGATGGAAAACGTCAGATGACCATCACTTTAAGTCCGGGATGTCATACAAATAAGTATATCTATACTTTTAAGCAAGTAACAGAATAACGTATTAAAGTAATTTTATGAAAACGAATATCAAAAAAAATAGGATTGCTTGGGTAGGGAGTAGCATTCTGATGGCGCTTGTTGTAGTCGGATGTGTTTATCTTGATAAAGTTAATATCAACCAAGGCACGGAAGAGAATCCCATTTATTGGACAAAAGCAGGAGAATTTGCAACTTTTACTATTGATGCGCATATCGAATGTGCACAAGATCAAACGAGAAAATTTCTTATGGCAATCTTAGTTCCGAAAAGTTGGAATGCACGTGAGAATACGACAGTGACCTATACGGCTACTGGTAAGGAAGATGGAGTAACCCCGTTTCCCATGTCACCTGTTGATCCCCAGTTAGTACCTAAAAATGTGGATGTACCTTGGTCGGAAGTGTTGAGGGCTGAATATGGTGTGGGCACCAATGTATTGAACGATATGGAATGGGTAGCCTTTAGTACGAATAAGATCTATACAATGCTTGAGCATGAGAACGCTACTATCAAAATAACGTTGAAATGTAAAACCGGACCTAAAAATCTCCGTTTTAAGCCTGCTTTCTTTATTAATTTTGCGGAAGACGACTTTCCTGGAGATGAAAAATATAGAAAGTATGTATCTAGTAACGAATGTTTCGAAGTGGTAGAAGGGGTAGGAGAAGTAACAGATTTCTGTGCTTTTCACTATAATAAAACTGAACCATTGGCTGCATTGCAAGATGACTTTGTGACATTCACTTTTCTAGGTGATACATATGAGAATGAACTTAAGGATGCTGACGCTGTCTATATGGAAGCTACAGCATATACTGATAATGGAAATACGTATGAAGTAAATGAAAAGAGTGCAAAATCATTAATGCCTAAGGAGGAGAGTGCTGTCAGTAATACCTTTAATTTAACAATTTGGCCAGCTGAATATTTTGGTATTCCAGAGGGGGAAACAATAACTCGTATTGAATACATATTCACAAACAAGGACGGTACACTTAATATTACGCGTACTGATGATAAAATAGCTGCAGAAGGGGGAGAGGCAGAAGGTGAAGAAGAACCTTTTATCTGCGAACTTGCCTGTGAATAAAATCATTAGGTGCTTATTCTTTTTATTAATGCTAAAAGAAAGATAAATTATATGTATAATATAGTAACTAAAAAAAGTGGACGGTTTTATTTTGTATTGCTTACTATGGGTATGCTTTGGGGAATAATGATATCTCCGAAAGTATTTGCACAGAAAGTAAGTAATGCTAACATTACTGGTAAGGTGGTTGACCAATATGGTAATCCGGTTTCGGATGTAACGATCACCATGAAAAATAGTGATTTTAAGGTTGTAACAGGGACTGATGGAGTTTTTTCATTTCAAATGAAAAAAGGAGATGTATTGCGTTTGTCGCATCCGGAGTTCATTCACAAAGAAGTCAAGGTTAATAAGTTGAAGAATACTGAGCGTGTATTCAAGGTAACATTAAATGAACAATTTATTAAAAATAAGGAAACTGTTAGTGGTCCTTACGAGTCTAAAAATAAAAAAAACTTTTTAGGATCTGCTGCTACTGTGTATACGGATGAATTGTCATCTATGATGGGGACAACGATTCTGCCAGCCTTACAAGGTCGTATGGCAGGTTTGAATGTTAGTCAATTTGCGGGAGCTCGTGCACATCAGATTGCTGCTAATTCAAGAAATGATCTGGCTGGTAGCATCCCTTTGTTTGGTGAAGGATTTTATAGTGACAACACTGAATTCAGCGTCGGTTCGCGTGGTAATGCTCCGATAGTGGTTGTTGATGGTATCCAAAGAGAATTATATTCACTCGACCCGGAAGCAATCGAGTCGGTATCTATCCAAAAGGATGCATTGTCATCAATGTTTTTGGGTATGCGTAGTTCGCGTGGTGCTTTACTGATTACGACTAAAGAACCTATAAAAGAAGGTTTCCAATTGTCCTTTACGGGGCGTTTTGGAGTACAGAGTGCATTGAAAACTCCTAAACCTTTATCGTCTTATCAATATGCATATCTGTTGAATGAAGCATTGCAAAATGACGGAAAGGATCCGCTTTATTCATATGATGACTTTAATAAGTTTCGTATGCATTCTAGCCCATATACACATCCTGATATAAATTGGTTTGATGAAATTTTGAATAAAAATGCTACTACACAGGCATATAACCTAAATGTGACAGGAGGTAATAAAGTTACGCAATATTTTGTTAGTATAGGTTATCAAGGTGAAAAAGGATTGTTTGCAAATCCTACAGATGGCGATGCGCATGATACTAATTTATCATATTCACGTTATATGATTTCTTCAAAAATAAACATTAACATTACTGACGACTTTACAGCAAAAGTTACTTTGCTTGGTCGCGTGGAAGATGGTAATCAGCCTGGTGTATCTTATGGAAGCTTGTTAAATTCTATTTATAATACTCCTAATAATGCCTATCCTATTAAAAATCCCAATGGAACATGGGGTGGTAATAAAACATTCGATAATAACTTGGTGGCACAATCAATAAACTCAGGTTATATTAAGGATAGCGCACGAGATATGGTAGGAGGTGTTAACTTGAAATACGATTTTGGCAAATTTGTAGAAGGTCTGTCGGTTCGTATGGTGGGTAATGTTTCTATTCAGAACCGTTCGTATGTTCAAAGAAGTAAACGTGCTCCGGTATATGCTTATGGATTTGATAAAGAAGGGAAAGAAATTTATACTTTGCATGGAGTCACAAATACGCAATCTAATTTCTTTAATTCTGTGACTAGTTACCAGCAGATGTATGGTCAGATTGCCATTGACTATAACCGGCGTTTTGGAAAGCATGGAGTAAAAGCCACTTTAATGGGCGATACTCGTCAAACATTGGTTAACTATGATTTGCCACAGTTACCTTCCAATATTATAGGTGATATAGCTTATGATTATGCAGAGAAATATTTTGTACAGGCTGCTTTGAGTGAAAGCTATTTCAACCGCTATGCTCCGGGCAACCGCTGGGGAACCTTCTATGCGTTCGGTCTTGGATGGGATATAAGTAAAGAGAATTTTATGGAAGATGCTGATTGGTTAAATCAGTTAAAGATACGCGGAACATTTGGTAAGACGGGTAATGGTATGGATAACTCTGGTTATTATGGATATCAACAAACCTTCTCAAGCAATGTAGCAGCAGGTTACCCAATGGGAACGAACTTGGGTGCGGGAAATCTTACAATGGAAAATACTCCATTGGCAAATCCGTACTTGACATGGGAGAAAGCGTATAAGTTGAATGTAGGTGTTGATTTATCATTGTTTGACAATCGTTTGAAACTGGCTGCAGATTATTATAATGATAAATATTTTGATTTGTTGCAAAGCAGAGGTAAGAGTATCCAGTTAATCGGACAATACTATCCAGCAGAAAATATAGGTAAGGTGCGTCGTTTTGGTGGAGAACTCTCTGTGACTTATCAAGATCGTGTGAACAATTTCAATTATTATGTTTCCGCTAACTGGAGTTGCGATCAAAGTAAATTGCTTTATATGGACGAACAGTATGTTCCGGAAGAATATTTGCGCCAGACAGGTCGTCCTGTAGGAGTAATGTACGGATTGGTAGCCGATGGATTTTTTACCTCCAAAGAAGAAATCGAAAATAGTCCGGTAATCGAAGGATTTAAAAATATTCAGCCGGGTGATGTCAAATACAAAGATTTGAATGGTGATAAAGTGATTAATGAGTTTGACCGTACTGTAATTGGCGGTGATAAACCGTACTCTTACTTTGGAATTGATTTGGGCTTTGAGTGGAAAGGATTGGAATTTTCTATGCTTTGGCAGGGAGCTTATAACCGTGATTATTATTTAGGTGATGTGACTTTGACCGAAGGTTTCCAACAGAATGGTCAGTTTTATGGTCAGGCATATGAAAATATGTTGGGACGCTGGACTCCGGAAACTGCTGAAACAGCCACGTTACCAAGACTGACGGCCGGTGGAAATAATTATAACCGTGGTAATGGCTGGAATTCTTCTTTTTGGTTACGTTCCGGAAACTATATCCGTTTAAAAAATATCAGCTTGGGATATAATCTGCCCGATTCATTCTGTCGTAACTACTTAGGTGGTTTGCGTGTAAAACTGTTTGTTAACGGACAAAACTTGTTTACGAAGTCTGCGTGCGATTTAGTTGATCCGGAAGTTAGTTTCACAAGCTATCCGTTGCAACGTTGCATTAGTACAGGTATTAATATCAGATTTTAATGAATTATTGTATGGTACGAAATAAATATTTAACATTTTTAGGTGCAGGCTTGTTGTTCATGGCTTCGGCTTGTAACGATGGATATGAGAAAGAACCGGTGGAGCAATTTACACTTGATTATTTGTTTTCCAGAGTTGATTCGGCTGGTGTACAATCCAGACGATTTCTGAACAATATCTATTATGAACATTTATATAGTGGATACAATCGGGTAGACGGTGATTTCTTGGATGCTGCTTCGGATGATGCTGTCTCCGTCAACAATAATGACCCGGCTGTTTATAAATTGCTAATGGGACGCTATTCGGCATTGACTCGTGTGACAGATATGGAATGGAGTGAATATTATCAAGGAATTCGTAAAGCAAATATCTTGATTAACAATATTGATGTAGTTCCTTTCAATCTGAAATATACAAATGCGTTGGGAGAGGTAAAACCTTTGAACTATACAATGAAGGCGGAAGCTCGTTTTTTGAGAGCTCATTTCTACTTTGAATTAGTGAAACGCTATGGCGGTGTTACTTTGGTGGGAGATCGGGTATACGAATTAAATGATGATATGGAACTTCCTCGAAATACATTTGCTCAGTGTATTGATTATATTGTTCGTGAACTGGATGAAATAAAGAATGACCTTCGTTCATTACCGATGCCGGATGGCGGCGATTATGCACATACACCTACGAAGGAGGCTTGTATGGCAATGAAAGCTAGGGTGTTGCTGTATGCAGCTAGTCCTTTATTTAATGAGAGACCTATAGAACCAGGGAATGAATTGATAGGATATGCTTCATATGATCCGGAACGATGGAATTTGGCGGCTCAAGCGGCTAAGGAGCTAATTGATGAGTTTGGGCCTAATGGTAAAAAAACGCTAGATTTGACAGCTGATTATCGTAATATATTTACAGAATTCTATAGCTCAACGGGTAATCCGGAATTGATATTCTTTCGTCCTATAGGTAAAGGAAAAGGTCTTGAAACGGCTAATGGTCCATTGGGATTTTCCGGAAATGCTTTGGGATATGGAAACACTAATCCGACACAAAATTTAGTGGAATCATTTCTAATGAAAGATGGAAAAACTCCGGGTAATAGTACAAAATATAAATATAATGCGAATGATCAATATAGAGATCGTGATCCTCGTTTGGAATTAACAGTATTGCATCACGGTTCTTTTTGGTTGAATACAGAACTTCAAACAAACTTCGGTGGAGAGAATAATCCTACAGGGGCAGAATATAGCCGAACTAGCTATTATATATCTAAGTTTATGAAAGATTATAAAACGCGAGGTGATTATGATGGTGAAGCATTACATCTGTGGGTGATGTATCGTTATGGAGAAGTATTACTGAACTATGCTGAAGCATTGAATGAATATCAGTCGGCACCTTCACAAGAAGTATTTGATGCCATTATTGCATTGAGGAAACGTGCGGGTATCGAAGAAGATGATAATTGTGGTTTGGGAGCATTAGAGTCGATGAATAAAACAGATATGCGTAAAATTATTCAAAACGAGCGACGTATTGAGATGGCTTTTGAAGAACAGCGCTATTGGGATATCCGTCGTTGGAGAATAGCTGAAGATATTTTCAAAGCACCTCTGGAAGGTTTGAATATTCAAATTGCCGGTGCTGTAACGACTTATCATAAAATAAATGTACTGTCAGCTACATTTGATGTGAAGCGTTACTTCTATCCTATCCCGTACTCGGAAGTGATAAAGAATAAAAATATGGTTCAAAACCCGAATTGGTAATATGTTATGAAAAGAATACTTTTAATATTATTAAGTATAAACCTGTTTGCGTTTGCCTTTGGACAATCGATAACAGTAAAAGGAAAGATTTCTTCCACTGATGGTGAACTGCTTCCGGGAGTAAATGTAAAAGTGAAGGATGCGACAATTGGTACAATTACGGATTTTGACGGTAATTATCAGTTGAAGGTAAACAAGGGTGAAGTGTTGGAATTCACTTATATTGGCTTTAAGAAACTTGCGATAAAAGTCGGAAATCAACGAGATTGGAATATAGAGCTAACCCCGGACTTAACTAATCTTGATGAGGTGGTGGTGGTAGCTTATGGTAAGGCTAAACGTCTTACGATGACTGGTGCCGTAAGTGGTATACAAGCACGTGAAATTCGTAATGTACCGACTAGTAGCTTGCAGAATGCATTAACTGGGAAACTGCCGGGATTTTTTAGCCAACAACAATCTGGACAGCCGGGTAAGGATGCTTCCGATTTCTTTATTCGTGGTGTGAGTTCATTGAATGCGGATGGTAATAAGCCATTAATTATAGTGGACGATGTTCAGTATACGTATGATCAGTTGTCGCAAATCAATGTGAACGAAATCGAAAGTATATCTATCTTGAAGGATGCTTCTACGACAGCCATCTATGGTATTAAGGGTGCTAACGGTGTGTTGGTGGTGAAGACTCGAAGAGGAGAACAAGGGAAGCCTCAAATCAATGTACGTTTGGAAGGCGGTATGCAGATTCCAGTGCGTACTCCAAAATTTTTGGACTCATATAATACGGCCATTCTTGTGAATGAAGCTTATGAAAATGATGGTATGCCCAGACCATTCTCAAAGGCAGATGTGATGGCTTTCAGAGATCATACAGATCCTTATGGACATCCGGATGTAAATTGGTATGATGAGATTTTTAAGAAAAGCGCTTTTCAGGAGAATGTGAATGTGGATATTTCCGGTGGTTCTAAAAGATTGAAATATTTTGTTTCTGCTGGTTATTTTACACAAGATGGTATGGTGAAAGACTTTGGAACGAAGGATAGTGGAGTGAATTCTAACTATTTTTACCGTCGTTTTAATTATCGTACTAACATTGACTTTGCTGTGACGGATAACCTAAGTATGCGTTTGGATATATCATCGCGTTTTATGAATATCAATGAACCTTGTAATATGAATGCAACAGGTGAAATTTACGACTTCTCAAAAATGCATCCTTATTCAGCTCCGGTATTGAATCCTGATGGTTCTTATGCTTATCTCAATGATACAGAAGGGTATAAACCAACCTTGAATGCTCGTTTGGCAAATGAAGGTTATAAGCGTACCCGTCGTAATGATAATAATATTCTGTATGGTGCTACTTGGAAAATGGATTTCCTGACTGAGGGACTTTCTGCCAATTATCGTTTGGCGTATTCAAGTGTAGATGAAAATCATCGTCAGGCAAACCGATCTCAATATCCTACCTATCATTACGATTCGTCAACTAATGGATATGTAATTAATCCGAATAAGGTGTATGATTATGGAACGTTTTCGGTGACCAGTGGTACGGATAAGGCTACCAAAGATTTGAATATCCAGGCTTCGGTGAACTATGCTCGTGTATTTAATGGAGGAGATCACGACATCAGTGCTATGTTTCTGTACAATCTTCAGACTACTACAGTAGATAGAGATGGGCTTGTATCAGCGGCTGTTCCCAGCAACTTTGAGGGATATACCTTGACAATGGGGTATAAGTATAAAAGCAAATATTTGATTGATCTCAATATGGCTTATAACGGAACCGACCGTTTCGGCAGGAATAACCGTTTTGGATTCTTCCCTGCAGTGGGCGTTGGTTATGCCATTTCGGAAGAAGACTTTTTTAAGAACGTAGATTGGCTGGCAGATAAAGTGCAACTTTTGAAAGTGAGAGCCTCTTATGGTCTGGTTGGTTCGGATGTGGCAGCAGGTAACCGTTATTTGTATGATCAGGTATATCAGAAGGGTGATGGTTATTCCTTTGGTGATTATCCAAAATTCACAGATGGTTATAAAGAAGGGGATTTGGGAACTCCTAATGCTACTTGGGAAAAGGCAAAGAAGTTTGATATCGGTTTGGATATGAACTTTTTAGATAAGTTCTCGTTTACTATCGACTACTTTTTAGATAAACGTTATGACCAATTGGTGACGAGAAATGATGTTCCGTTGGTTCTTGGTATCGGCTTTTCTCCGAACAATATAGCTAAGACAACTAATCAAGGTTTTGACGGGCAGATTAGCTATCAGGATCGTTTTGGTGATTTTGATTTTAATACAAATTTAGTTTTCTCTTATGCAAAGAATAAAGTCGATTATAAGGCTGAAGCTCAGCAGAGATATCCGTGGTTGGCAGAGACCGGAAAACCATTGAACCAGCCGTTTGGTTATAAATGGATTGGGTATTATACTCCGGAAGATGTTGCAAAGATACAATCTGGTGCTTCAGATGCCCCGGCAACTCCTTATACAGATATCCCAGTACAAGCCGGTGATTTGAAATATGCCGATTTAAATAATGATGGAACGATTGATGATTATGATAAAGGAGCTATTGGTAAACCGAACTTGCCTTCTACTACTTTAGGATGGTCGTTTGGTGGATACTGGCGAGGATTTAGCTTCAATGTATTGTTCCAAGGTTCATTCGATTATAGCTTTGCTATTAATGGTACAGGTATTGAGTCGTTCAAGAGTCAGTTCCAACCTATCCATACCAGTCGTTGGACATTGGAACGCTACCAAAATGGTGAACAAATAGATTTCCCGCGTTTGACAACCAATCCTTCTACAATTAATAGTGCCAGTACCTATATGTCAGATTTCTGGCTGATTAATGCTTGGTATATTCGTTTGAAAACAGTCGATTTGGGATATCAACTTCCAAAGAAGATATTGCCGAAAGCTATAGACAATATTCGTTTCTATGTGAATGCTTACAATTTGTTGACATTTACAGGTTATGATAAATATCAGCAAGACCCTGAAATTAAAACAAATACAGCAGGTGATGCATACATGAATCAACGTGTTGTGAATTTAGGTGTGCAATTGACATTCTAATTAACTGATAAAAGATATAGTTATGAATAAATATAAAGTTGGAAAATTCTTAATACTTCCTTTGTTGTGTGGAACATTTGAAGCTTGCGACAAATTCGAAGCCTTTCCTTTGGAATACAAGAACACTCCACAGGATGATGCAGTGGAAAATGTATTAAATTCTATAGATTCGGCATGGGAATTGGAACTATTGGAGTGTAATGATTATGTGGTGGCTTTTAAAGATAAGAAATACGATAAGTTATTTACTCGTACTTTAGGATGGAATGGAGGGGATGGAGTGCTAACGACTCAGTTGCCTGATGGAAATACCTTTTGGTCATTTAATGATAGTTTTTATGGAGTTGTAGATGGAGAAACCCGGTCGCGTGATGGAAATAAAGTAAATTTCCCACGTAACACTATAATGGTACAAACACCTGGAGATAAGGAAGAGAATCTTGTTTGGTTAGCTGATTTTATTCAGACTACTGATCCTGATGGCCCGCGCTATTATCAGGCACGTACTCATATTCGTCATCCGAAAGCATCTAAAACAGATGAGCAGATTCAGGACGGAGATATTGATCAAGACTGGTTATATTGGGCTGGCGATGCTACAGTGTATAATAATCAATTGCAAGTTCTTTGGAATGGAGTGGATAATACAGATGAAGAACATCTGATGAGACATGAAGGCATTTGTCTGGCTACTTATAGTTTAGAGGGAAAGCCGGGTGATGAAAGCTATATGAAACTCATAAGTGCGAATCATCATTTTAATGATGCTGATATTTATGGATATGGTTCTACTATGTATGAAGATGAAGACGGACATATTTATTTGTATGGTTCATATAATAATTATGATGTTATAGTTGCACGTACGGCTACACATAGTTTAGATAGTCCATGGGAATATTATGTGTGCAATGAAGAAGGAGAATATTCTTGGCAAAATACTTATCCAACTCAGGAACAAGTTGCTCTTTCGAAAATTCAGGCAGAGGATTGTAGTATGCCTTGGGTCTTTAAGAAAGGAGATAGCTATTATATGGTAGCACAAGCTAAATGGTTTGGACGTGAAATGTATATTTTCCGGAGTGATAAGCCTTATGGCCCTTTTGTAGATCGTAAAACTTTATTTGGATTTCCGAATACTTTGGATAAATTAGGGGTACAGACTTATGGTAATTTGTATATGGTGAATTTACATCCTCATTTGTCGCGGGAAGGTGAATTAGTATTTTCTACTAATACGGATCCTGCTGATGGCTTTGGAGGGAATTTTAATGCAGTAGGTAGTGCGGATCTTTATCGTCCTTATTTCTATCGTGTATACAATTGGGAAAAGCTTTTTGAGGAATAAATTCAATGGGTATTAAAAAAGAGGATTGTTTCTTGACTTAAACAGTGAGAAATAATCCTCTTGCTGTTATTTGAAAATATAAAAAAATAAAGAGATTAGTGGTAAATGCTCTTTTATTCGTTCTTATACTAAAGATCTTGTTATTTGATAAAATGTATAAAGTATAATCTGAAATGAACAAGTTATTTACGTTTTCATTATTCTGGTTATTGTGTGCGACTGGTATTGCGGCACAAGTAAAACTATCTCCGATATTCTCGGATAATATGGTGTTGCAGCAGCAAATAAAAGCTCCTATATGGGGTGAAACTAAACCTTATAAAAAGGTAGAGGTTACTACTTCCTGGGATCAGAAAAAGTATAAGGTACAAGCTGACCCTCAAGGGAAATGGAAGACGGAAGTCGTAACTCCGGTAGCCGGAGGTCCTTATAGTATCACTATTTCTGATGGAAAAAAGGTGAAACTTTCTAATGTGATGATTGGGGAAGTCTGGGTTTGTTCCGGACAATCCAATATGGAGATGCAAGTAGAAGGTTGGGGGAAGGTAATGAATTATCAGCAAGAGAAGGAAGAAGCGGAGAATTATCCGAATATCCGGTTCTTGTTGGTTGAGAAAGCAACAAGTCCGCAGCCGATAAATGAAATCAAGGTTGCAGAAAACGGCTGGCAGGTTTGTTCCTCAAAGAGTGTAGCCGACTTTTCTGCGGCAGGTTATTTCTTTGGACGTGATCTGCATAAATATCAGAATGTCCCTATTGGTTTAATTGATACTTCTTGGGGAGGTACGTATATAGAGACATGGACAAGCAAGGAAGCGCTAGCAACCATGCCGGATATGCAAAAAAAACTAGACGTACTGAATGGACTTCCGATAACAAAAGAAGACCGGGAGAAGAAGTTCCATTCGGATGTGGAAAACTGGAAAAAGGATGTTGCGAAGATTGATAAAGGATTTGTAAACGGTGAAGCTGTGTGGGCAGCTACAGGTCTGGAGGATTGTGCGTGGAAAACGATGAAAGTTCCAGGTCTGATGCAGGAGCAGGGATTAGAAGGCTTTAATGGTATTGTCTGGTTTAGAAAAACAATTGATATTCCGGCTAATTGGACTGATAAAGAGTTAACTTTGAATGTAGGTGTGATTGATGATAATGATTTCACCTACTTCAATGGTGTACAAGTAGGTCATACAGAAGGATGGATGGCACCCAGAAGCTATAAAATTCCGAAAGAACTGGTGAAAGGCGGAAAAGCTGTGATTGCCGTACGTGTAATGGATACCGGTGGTACGGGTGGTATTAATGGCAGCCCTGAGAGTATTTCACTCCATCGTTCTGAAACAGATGCAGTTCAGTTGGCCGGAGACTGGAAATATCAGATTTCTTTGAATATTAAAGATATCCCGCAGATGCCGGTTAATACGGCAAATGAACCGAATGTTCCTAGTTTCCTGTTTAATGCAATGTTGAATCCTCTTATCCCATTTGCTATTAAAGGAGCTATCTGGTATCAAGGAGAAGCTAACACAGGACAGGCATATCAATACCGTGAATTGATGCCGTTAATGATAAAAGACTGGCGGGATCGCTGGGGATATGACTTCCCGTTCTATATGGTACAACTAGCTAGTTTTACTGCTCAGCAAACTGCTCCTGTAGATGCAACCTGGGCAGAATTACGGGAAGCTCAGACGCAAACCCTGCATCTTGGGAATACCGGGATGGCTGTGACAATTGATATAGGCGATGCTTTCGATATTCACCCGAAGAACAAGCAGGAAGTAGGAAGACGTTTGGCGTTAGCTGCACGAGCGCAGACTTATGGAGAGAAAATTCCATATTCCGGTCCTATGTATGATACATATCAGATTGAAGGCAATAAAATACGTATTTACTTCAAACATACGGATGGTGGCTTAAAAACTAAAAACAATGAAATTCCGAAAGGATTCACTATTGCCGGTGTCGACCATAAATTTCATTGGGCTGACGCTGTGATTGACGGTAATTCGATTGTCGTTTCTTCTCCGGAAGTTGCTTTTCCGATAGCTGTACGTTATGCCTGGGCAGATAATCCAATCTGTAATTTATATAATGGGGCTGATCTTCCGGCATCTCCGTTCCGTACGGATGACTGGCAAGGGATTACTTATGGCAATAAATGATCATCGCTTCCTGGCATTTATCAACTGAAATATATGTTACACATTAAATAAAAACCATGAATAAACTTATTTATTTAGTAATCTTCTCTTTCTTTTCAACGGGGATATATGCCCAGATGAAAGATCTGGTACAATATGTGAATACATTGCAAGGTACCGATTCTCATTTTGGGTTAAGCTATGGGAATACATATCCTACTACAGGTATGCCTTATGCTATGCATACCTGGTCGGCACAGACAGGAAAGAATGGTGAAGGCTGGAAATATCAATATTTTGTAGATAATATCAGAGGATTCTGTCAATCTCATCAATGTAGTCCGTGGATGAGTGATTATGCTGTTTATTCGTTTATGCCGATGGTAGGTGATCTGGTGGTTAATCAGGATAAACGCGCTACGAAGTTCAGCCATGATAATGAGATTGCGAAGCCGCATTATTATAAGGTGACATTGGATAATGGCATCATGACTGAAATGGCTCCTACTACTCGTGGGGTACATCTGCGCTTTTCTTATCCTTCAACCGGAGATGCTTATCTGGTTATTGACGGATATACGGATATGAGTGAGATTAAAATCGATCCGGCAAAAAGACAGATTTCCGGTTGGGTAAATAACCAACGTTTTGTGAATGATTCGAAATCTTTCCGTAGCTACTTTGTTGTGCAGTTTGATAAAGCGTTCGAAGATTATGGTGTATGGGAAAATCAGAAAGACGAGATATTCCCTCAAAAACAGGAGGGAGAAGGCAAAGGATATGGTGCTTATATAAAATTTAAGAAAGGATCAAAAGTTCAGGCGAAAGCGGCTTCTTCCTATATCAGCGCAGAACAGGCACTGGTTACTTTAAACCAGGAACTGGGGAAGGATAAGAATTTGGAAACTACGAAAGTTCGTGGACAAAAAACATGGAATGAATTACTGAACAGAGTATTGGTAGAGGGTGGAACGGATGAACAGATGAAAACTTTCTATTCCTGTCTTTTCCGTGCCAACCTGTTTTCTCGTAAATTCTACGAACGTAAGGAGAATGGAGAACCTTATTACTATAGTCCGTATGATGGTAAAGTATATGATGGATATATGTATACGGATAATGGCTTCTGGGATACTTTCCGTTCTCAGTTCCCATTAACCAATATTCTTCATCCGACTATGCAGGGACGATATATGAATGCACTCCTTGCAGCACAGGAACAATGCGGCTGGTTACCTTCCTGGTCGGCTCCGGGTGAAACCGGCGGTATGCTGGGCAATCATGCTATTTCATTATTGGCGGATGCTTGGGCAAAAGGAATTCGTTCCTTTGATCCGGAAAAAGCATTGAAAGCCTATGCGCATGAGGCTATGAATAAAGGACCTTGGGGTGGTGCTAACGGACGTGGTTTCTGGAAAGAATATTTTGAACTGGGATACGTTCCTTATCCTGAATCAATGGGATCGAGTGCTCAGACAATGGAATATGCATATGATGACTTCTGTGGTTATCAATTGGCTAAAATGGTTGGCAATAAACATTATCAGGAAGTTTTTGCCCGTCAGATGTATAATTATAAAAACGTATTTGATCCGTCTATCGGATTAATGCGCGGAAAAGGTACGGATGGTAAATGGCAGGAACCCTTTGATCCGCTAGAATGGGGCGGACCATTTTGTGAAGGTAACGCATGGCATTACACCTGGTCGGTGTTTCATGATGTGCAAGGATTAATAGACTTGTATGGAAGTGATGAGAAGTTTACCACAAAAATGGATTCCGTATTTATTCTTCCCAGCGTTATTAAGCCCGGCACATATGGAGGTGTAATTCATGAAATGAAAGAGATGGAACTGGCCAATATGGGACAATATGCTCATGGTAACCAACCTATCCAGCATATGCCTTATTTATTTAGCTATGCCGGTCAGCCATGGAAAACCCAGTATTGGGTACGTCAGATCGTTGAAAGACTTTATAATTTTACAGAAAGAGGTTATCCGGGTGATGAAGATCAGGGGGGAATGTCCTCATGGTATATATTAAGCTCTTTAGGCATCTATGCTGTGTGTCCGGGTACGGATGAATATGTAATTGGAAGCCCTTTATTTAAGAAAGCTACAATAACACTGGAGAACGGAAATAAATTTGTGATTGAAGCTCCGGATAATAGTAAAGAAAACTTGTATATACAGTCGGCAACATTGAATGGAAGATTGTTGGATAAGAACTTTATTCGTTATGATGATATATCAGATGGTGGAGTGCTGAAATTTGAAATGGGAAGCCAGCCTAACAAGGAAAGATGTACTTCCAAATATGCGGCACCTTTCTCCTTATCTAAGAAAGACAAGTAATGAAGAACGATCAAGTCTGACAGGTAATACAATAAAGAATATTTATAATGAAGCATAAATTTTTATTTAGCCTTTTATTAGCTTTCGCTGTGGGAGGAGAAATGGTTGTGGGGCAGACTTCGACGGGGGATTATGCCCGTCAGGTCAACACATTGATTGGTACAAAAGGAACGGGGCTGACATCCGGATATCTTTACCCAGGGGCTACCTATCCTTACGGAATGGTACAGTTTACACCTTCTTATTTTTCCAAAAGTTCAGGATTTGTAATCAATCAGCTGAGTGGTGGCGGTTGTGACCATATGGGTAACTTTCCTACTTTTCCTGTGAAGGGAAAACTGAGTATGTCTCCAGATAATATCCTGAACTATCGTGTCAATCTCTCTGAAGAAAAAGGGCACGCAGGCTATTATGAGACCATGGTACAGGAAGATATCAAGGCTAAACTGACAGTGACCGAGAGAACCGGTATGGCAAACTATGAATATCCTGCCGGTCAACAGTATGGAACAGTGATTATCGGCGGGGGGATTTCTGCTACTCCGATAGAACAGGCTGCTGTCGTAATCACTGCGCCGAATAAGTGTGAAGGATATGCGGAAGGTGGCTATTTTTGTGGTATCCGCACCCCGTACAAAGTGTATTTCGTTGCAGAATTTGATACGGACGCCTTAGAGACCGGAACCTGGAAAAGGAATGAACTGAAACCAAATTCCTCTTTTGCAGAAGGCGAA
Organism: Bacteroides sp. B1-V-101; assembly: GCF_023656585.1. Classification (NCBI taxonomy): domain Bacteria; kingdom Pseudomonadati; phylum Bacteroidota; class Bacteroidia; order Bacteroidales; family Bacteroidaceae; genus Bacteroides; species Bacteroides sp. B1-V-101. Next base: position 24,394 of record NZ_JAMOKH010000025.1, read on the forward strand.
TACTCTGGTGTTTATTTCACCTTTGACGTCAGTAAGAAGAAAAATGTCCAATATAAGATTGGGGTATCTTATGTTTCGGTAGAGAATGCACGTGAGAATCTGAAGGCGGAGAATACCGGATGGGATTTTGTGCAGATTCAGAGTCAGGCAGAAGCTAAATGGAATCATTATCTGAGTAAGATTGAGGTAGAAGGCACCAATCCTGACCGTACTACCCAATTCTACACACATCTGTACCGTTCCTTTATTCATCCGAATGTATGTAGTGACGTCAATGGAGAATATATGGGAGCGGATTTCAGAGTGCACAAATCCCGTTCAAAACATTATACTTCTTTCAGTAACTGGGATACCTATCGCACACAGATTCAGTTATTGGCAATGCTTGATCCGGAAGTTGCTTCCGATATTGTTATTTCCCATCAGTTGTTTGCAGAACAGTCAGGCGGCTCTTTCCCTCGCTGGGTGATGGCGAATATAGAAACCGGAGTAATGCAAGGAGATCCGACTCCGATTCTGATATCCAATGCGTATGCTTTTGGTGCTCGTAACTATGATCCGAGACCCATCTTCAAGATTATGAGAAAAGGAGCTGAAGAACCGGGATCCAAGTCGCAGAACGAAGAAACTCGTCCGGGCTTGAGACAATATCTGGATAAAGGGTACTATAATGCTTCCGCTCAGTTGGAGTATACATCTGCGGACTTTGCTATCGGACAGTTCGCTTTACACGCTGTTGGTGATGAATTTTCAAGCTGGCGTTATTTCCACTTTGCCCGCTCCTGGAAAAATCTGTATAATCCGGAGACAGGATGGCTGCAGTCGCGCAATCCGGATGGATCATGGAAATCATTAGGTGAAGACTTCCGTGAATCGACTTATAAGAATTATTTTTGGATGGTACCTTATAACATTGAAGGACTGGTAGAGATTATTGGCGGTAAGGCAAATGCAGAAAAGCGTCTGGATGAATTCTTTACCCGTCTGGATGCCGGTTATAATGATGCGTGGTTTGCGTCGGGTAATGAACCGAGTTTCCATATTCCATGGATATACAATTGGATTGGTCGGCCGTATAAGACTCAGGAGGTTATCAACCGCGTTTTGAATGAACAATACTCCAGCAAGATTAATGGTCTGCCGGGTAATGACGACTTAGGTACAATGGGAGCTTGGTATGTATTTGCTTGCATTGGTCTGTATCCGGAGATTCCGGGTGTCGGAGGTTTAACGGTGAATACTCCGATCTTCTCATCTGTAAAAGTGCATTTGAAAAAAGGAAATATTGTGATTAAGGGCGGTTCGGAAAAAAACATCTATATTAGATCAATGAAACTGGATGGCAAGCCATATGACAGTACATGGATAGACTGGGATCAGCTTTCCAATGGTGCTACTATCGAATATGACACATCAAACAAACCGGATGTAAAATGGGGAATCAAAGTGCTTCCTCCATCTTTCCCTTAATTAGGTTTAACTATTAACTCTTATAAAGAATGAAAAGAAGATTCTTACATACTGCCTGGTTACTGATGGCCGCTGCGATGGTAACTTCGTGTGGTGAAAAGAAACAGGTAACCGAGTTCCCGGACTGGGCATGGGCTGACTTTCAGCGTCCGGAAAATACAAATCCGATTGTTTCGCCGGATACGACAAACTTGTTTTATTGCCCGATGAGGCAGGACTCGGTAGCATGGGAAGCCGGAGATACTTTCAATCCGGCTGCTACGATTTATGATGGAAAGGTAGTTGTCCTTTATCGGGCAGAAGATAATTCGGCAGTCGGTATCGGTTCACGTACTTCCCGTCTGGGATATGCTTACTCTGATGACGGATTACATTTTAACCGGATGCCGGTTCCCGTTTTCTATCCGGCAGATGACAGTCAGAAAGAACTTGAATGGCCGGGTGGTTGTGAAGATCCTCGTGTTGCAATGACGGAAGACGGATTGTATGTAATGCTTTATACGCAATGGAATCGTAAACAGGCGCGTCTGGCGGTAGCCACTTCCCGCGATCTGCAAAAGTGGGAAAAGTATGGACCGGCTTTTGCGAAGGCTTATGACGGACGTTTCTTTGACGAATTTTCAAAATCGGCTTCTATCGTTACAAAACTGGTAGATGGAAAACAAGTGATTGCCCGGATCGACGGTAAATACTGGATGTATTGGGGTGAAAAGTTTGTGAATGTAGCCACATCAGAAGATTTGGTGAACTGGACACCGATGCTGGATGAGAATGGTGACTTCTTGAAGGTCATTGTCCCCCGTGAAGGCAAATTTGACAGTGACCTAACAGAGTGCGGTCCTCCAGCTGTGCTGACTGATAAAGGTATTCTGTTGCTTTATAACGGCAAAAATAAAGCCGGTGCGGAAGGTGATACACTGTATACTGCCAATTCTTATTGTGCAGGGCAGGCGCTGTTCGATGCAAAAGATCCTGCAAAATTGATTGACCGACTGGACAAGCCATTCTATATTCCTGAATCTGATTTTGAAAAGAGTGGTCAATATCCTGCAGGAACTGTATTTATAGAAGGACTTGTATTCCACAATCAAAAATGGTTCTTGTATTATGGCTGTGCTGATTCGCGTGTAGCAGTTGCCGTATATGACCCGTCTAAAAAATAAAGAAATATTCCATGAAGAAGATAGGACTTTCTCTGTTTAGTATTTTTCTTGCGTTGCAGATAGTAGCGCAGGAAAAAAGCTATTTTACTAATCCTGTGATTCGGGGAGATATGCCCGATCCTTCCATGATTCGGATAGATGATACATATTATGCTACCGGAACATCCTCGGAGTGGGCTCCTTTTTATCCGGTGTTCACCTCAAAAGACCTGATCAACTGGAAACAGACAGGACATATCTTTAATGAACAGCCGTCATGGACTTCTAATTCTTTTTGGGCACCGGAATTGTTTTATCACAATAATAAAGTATTCTGTTACTATACAGCCCGTCAGAAAAGTACTGGAATCTCATATATAGGGGTAGCTGTTGCAGATTCCCCTTTGCATGAGTTCAAGGATTACGGTCCGGTTGTAGAGTATGGGACAGAGGCGATTGACGCTTTTATTTATGATGATAATGGTCAGCTGTATATTAGTTGGAAAGCTTATGGGCTGGATAAGCGTCCTATTGAATTGCTGGGATGTAAGCTCTCTGTCGATGGACTGCGCTTGGAAGGCGAACCATTTTCTTTATTGGTAGATGATGAAGAGATCGGTATGGAAGGTCAGTACCATTTTAAGCAGGGAGATTACTATTATATAGTATATTCTGCTCATGGCTGTTGCGGTCCATCCAGTGATTATGATGTATATGTGGCACGTTCCAAAAGTTTCCGCGGGCCCTATGAAAAGTATAGTGGAAATCCTGTTCTGCATGGTGGTGAAGGAGATTACAGGTCATGCGGACATGGTACGGCTGTGAAGACTCCTGACGGACGTATGTTCTATATGTGTCATGCATATCTGAAAGGGGAAGGATTTTATGCCGGTCGTCAGCCTATCTTACAGGAAATGGAAGTGACAGATGATCATTGGGTACGTTTTAAGACAGGAAGTGTAGCAGTTATGAAGCAGCCTGTCCCTTTCAAAGGTACAAAACAAAATCCGATACCGGGCTTTGAGGATAACTTTACGGGGAATAAGCTGAAGGTTGACTGGACATGGAATTATCCTTATTCAGATATAGATGCTGTGCTAAAGAGTGGAAAACTGCTCTTATCCGGCACTCCGAAAAAAGGAAATAAGTATGGGACGGCATTATGCTTGCGTCCCCAGTCTTCTCATTACAGTTGCGAGACAAAACTGACGAATGTCAATGAGAGTCTGAAAGGACTGACATTGTATGGGGATGATAAGAACCTGGTCGTTTGGGGAACCCAAGGAGATAAAGTTCTTTTGAAAGTAATCAAAGAAGGTGCTGAATCGGTACTTTATGAATCGGCTTTTGCCGGTAGAAATATATATTTGAAGATAGAGGTCGAACAAGGTTGTATTTTCCATTTCTATCAAAGTAGAGATGGTAAGACATGGCAATCTGTACGGAATACTTCTTTTAAGGGAGAATCTTTAATCCGATGGGACAGAGTGCAACGTCCCGGGTTGCTGCATAGCGGCGATAAGAATGTTCCGGCAGAGTTTGCCTATTTTAAAATGAAAAACTTGAAATAACAGAGATTGAATTGTAATTTCATAAAATATTAATTGAAACATGAAAAAGTTTATCGTATTGGTAGCAGCTGTCTGTATGGCATATACTGCTACATTTGCACAAACAGTAAAACCTTTCAAAGAAGGTGAAAGAGCAGTCTTTTTAGGAAATAGTATAACAGATGGCGGACATTATCATTCATACATCTGGTTGTATTATATGACGCGTTTTCCGAATATGCCTATTCGTATATTCAATGGCGGTATCGGAGGAGATACGGCATTTGACATGAACAAACGTCTGGATGCAGATATTTTTGCTATGCAGCCTTCCGTATTGATGGTTACATTCGGTATGAATGACTCCGGATACTTTGAATACAATGGTGATAAAGCGAAGGAATTTGGGGAAGAGAAATATCAAGAGAGCATTAAGAACTACCAGCAAATGGAAAAGCGTTTCAAGGAACTGCCCAAGACACGTATTGTAATGTTGGGAACTTCTCCTTATGACGAAACTGTTCAATTGAAAGAAGGGAATCTTTTCAAGACCAAAAATGAGACTATCAAAAGAATCGTAGAATACCAGAAGGAATCTGCAGCAAAGAACGGCTGGGAATTCTCTGATTTGAATGCGCCGATGGTAGCTTTGAACCAGCAATTCCAGCAGAAAGATCCTGCTTTCACTCTCTGTGGCTCCGACCGTATCCACCCGGATAATGACGGACATATGGTGATGGCTTATCTTTTCCTGAAAGCACAAGGTTTTGTGGGTAAAGACGTAGCGAATATGGAGATTAATGCCAATAAAAAGGAAGCTGTGAAGGCTGAAAATTGTACAGTCTCCAATATTAAGAAGATTGGTAATGAATTGAGTTTTGATTATCTGGCTGAGGCTTTACCTTATCCTCTGGATACGATTGCCCGTGGATGGGGACAAAAGAAAAGTCAGGCAGAAGTTACGAAAGTTGTTCCTTTCATGGAAGATATGAACCGTGAGATGCTGAAAGTATCGGGCTTGAAGGGTAACTATAAACTGCTGATTGACGATGAAGAAATCGGTACATGGAGTGCAGGCGAACTGGCAAAAGGCATTAACCTTGCAGCCGAATCAAAAACGCCTCAATATCAGCAGGCATTAACTGTAATGCATCTGAACGAATATCGCTGGGAAATTGAAAGATCATTCCGTGAGTTTGCATGGACACAATTCGCATTCTTCCAACAGAAAGGATTGCTTAATGCGAATAACAGAAAAGCTATCGAGGTGATGGATGAAAACGTGGAAAAGAATGCATGGCTGAAGGGACACCGGGATTCATATACCCGAATGATGTCTGACGCTGTTCGTGAAGCTCGTCAACAGGAAATGGATGTTCTTATTTCTAAGATTTATGAGGTAAACAAACCTGTAGTAAGAAAGATCGTTCTTAGAAAGATCTGAGTGTGATAAGGTTTTTTAAGGTGAAAAAGGTGTCGGTTGAAAAGCAGACACCTTTTTTAAATTATAAGCAGACTGCATATTCGATAGCCAGCTCCGTCCGATTTAATTTCTTTTCCAGAAATCGGAACTGAACAGCAGCAATACCGTAAACAACTCCAGACGTCCGAGAAGCATCAAAAAGGAGAGCAACCATTTGGCTGCATCAGGCAATTCACTCCACGAGAAGGCAGGGCCACACGTGCCGAGTCCCGGTCCCATGTTTCCTATACTTGATATGACCGTTCCGATAGATTCGAGAAATCCCACTCCGAAGCCCATCATGACAAGAATGCTGATAATGGCGATGATTGCATACAAAAATGTAAATGCCAGTACGGTAGACTGGATAGAGGGGGAGATCACCTGTTTATTCACCCGTACGGGCAATACTGCATTGGGATGCAGAATATGTTTAAATTCATTTTTGGCAACTTTGAAGAGGATAACCATGCGGATACATTTGATACCACCTGTCGTACTGCCTGCGCAAGCACCCATTATCATTACGATAAGAAGACAGCCCCAGAGAATGGAAGGCCAGAGCATATAGTCGGCAGTGGCAAAACCGGTTGAAGTCTGTAAGGAGATTACTTGGAACAGAGATTTCCGGAATGCTTCTTCTGCTCCCATCGAACTGGTCTGATAAAGCCAGACTGCTATGAAAACCGTGAAAAAGGCAACAGACATAAAATAAAACTTCAGCTCGGCATCATGGATAAACTTCTTTATTTTCCCATTGAACATCAGCAATAATAGCGTGAAGTTGACTCCCGAGAGGAACATGAAAACAGATATTACATAGTCTATGTAAGGCGAGTGGTAATATTCGATACTTGTCTGCTTGGTGGAGAACCCACCTGTACTGGTCGTGGTGAAAGCGTGGCAGATACTGTCGAAAAGTCCCATGCCCCCGAATACCAGTAATATAATCAATGTCCCCGTCATACCGGCATAGATGCCCCAGATCCATTTGGCGGTAACACCAATACGGGGATGTACTTTGTCATGAGTCGGCCCGCTGGCTTCGGCGGCAAATACCTGAATACCTCCCATACCGAAAATCGGAAGAACGGCAATCGTAAAGAATACAATTCCCAGACCGCCGATCCACTGAGTCATTGCCCGCCAGAAAAGGATTCCGTGAGGCATCGATTCTATATTATTCATGATGGTGGCACCGGTACTGCTGAAGCCGGACATTGTCTCGAAGAAGGCATCGGTGACACTTGGAATATACCCGCCTATATAATAGGGCAACATTCCAAAAAAGGAGAAAGCAATCCAGGCTACACTGACAATCACATATCCATCGCGGCGGTTGAGTGACTTTTCGGCCCCTCTTCCAATAGCAAGCATAATCACACCTACAAAGGCCGTGATAGCTGATGAAAGCAGAAAACTGTTTAAATCATCTTCCTTGTAAAATAGTGAAACACCACCGCAACACATTAACATAGCCGTTTCTATCAGTAACAGAAACCCCATGATGCGATATATCATCCTCGAATTAATCATTTTTTAAGTAATAGGTATTAAGTAATAGGTATTAAGTAATAAGTAATAGGTATTAAATATTAAGTATTATGCGCCAAGTATCAGATATAATGTCAAGTACAAGCAGCTACGGTTATTACCTATTACCTAATACTTATTACTTATTACCTAATACCTATTACTTAATTAAAGAACTTCTCAATCTTCTTGATCATCATACTCAGGCAGAATACAACGACATGGTCTCCGGGACGAATCAGCGTATCTCCGGTTACGAGCACTCCTTCGCCATTGCGAATCATACCTCCGATGGTTGTTCCTTTGGGCAATCCCAGATCCTTGATTAAATTTTTAGTAATCTTTGCTCCGGCGGGTACGGTAAATTCAGCCACATCGGCGTTGGCAAACGTCAGGCATTTGACATTGGATACATCGGCATCCAGCATCATCTGATAAATGTGGCTGGCGGCAATCATTTTCTTATTGATGACCGTGCCGATATCAAGACTTTCCGCCATGCCGATATAGTCGATATTCTCTACTTCCGCCACCGTCTTTTCCACTCCCATACGTTTGGCGGCGAGACAGGCGAGGATGTTCGTTTCCGAATTGTCCGTCAAGGCGACAAATGCTTCGGTATTCTTTAAACCTTCTTCGATGAGCAGGTCCATATCACGACCATCGCCGTTGATGATCATGGTTTTGTCGTCCAATAATTCAGTCAGCCGGTTGCAACGGTTGATGTCGTTATCTACAATTTTTACCTGCATATAATCCGGCACGTACTGAGCGGTACGGACGGCGATACGGCTTCCGCCCATGATCATGACGTTGCGTACATCGGCATAATCCTCCTTGCCGGCTATTTTCCGGATATAAGGAATATATTTGCGTGTAGTGGTGAAATAAACAATATCGTGCAGTTTGATAACATCGTCTCCGCGCGGAATGATGGTTGCCGTTCCGCGTTTGATGGCTACCACGTGGTAAGGGATGTCCGGTGCACCCAGTTGATGGAGGGGAATATTCAGTATTTCCGCTTTTTCGCGCATCTTGGTACCGATCAGTATCAAGGCGCCTCCGCAGAATTCCCACCATTGACGTACCCAGCTCATACGCATGGAAGATACGATTTCTTTGGCAGCAAGCATTTCCGGATAGATCAATGAGTCTACACCCAGTTTCCGGAAGAATTCCTTGTTTTTGGGCAGAAGATATTCGTAGTTGTCGATGCGGGCGACAGTCTTTTTGGCACCCAGATTGGTGGCTAGCATACAGGCAGTCATATTCCTGCTTTCGTCGGGGGTGACTGCGATGAACAAGTCCGCTTCTTTCACGCCTACCTCTTTCAGTCCCGAGATGGAAGAAGGAGAAGCCGTGACAGTCAACAAATCGAAGTTGGCGCTGAGGGCACTTAGTTTTTCTTCGTCATCGTCCATCAGGATAATGTCCTGTTTTTCCCGGGACAATAATTTAGCCAGGTGGGTGCCTACGTTTCCGGCACCTGCGATAATTATCTTCATCTTTAGTTAGTTAATTCTTTTATTTTGCTCATGTCGGGCAGAAGTTCACATTGCTTCAGCAATTCTTTTGTCAGGCTGTCTTCATCCATTCCGCAGAGCTGATATAACTCGGCTACCGTGCCGTGTTGCACGAATTTATCCGGAATTCCGATGCGTTTGACTGTCGGGGTATATTCATGGTCGGCCATGAATTCAAGTACGGCACTTCCCATTCCTCCCTGAATCGTTCCGTCTTCTATGGTGACGATGTGGCGGAATGTGCGGCCCACTTCGTGCAGCAGTTCTTCGTCCAGCGGTTTGAGGAATCTCAGATCATAGTGGGCGATGCTTCTTCCCGATTCGGACTCGGCACGGGCGATGGCACTCCTTGCTTTATTTCCGATAGGTCCTATGCTGATGACAGCTATATCTTTTCCGTCCTTCAATTTCCGTCCTTTGCCTACAGGAATTTCTTCAAGCGGGCATTTCCAGTCCACCAATACGCCACGGCCACGCGGATAGCGGAGTACGAACGGACCTTTATCCGGCAGTTGTGCCGTGTACATCAGTCGTCGCAGCTCATGCTCATTCATAGGGGAGGCGATGGTCAGATTAGGTATCGGACGCAGATAAGCCATGTCGAACGCACCGTGATGTGTCGGACCGTCTTCGCCTACCAGTCCGGCACGGTCGAGACAGAGAACTACGGGAAGATTCTGAATAGCCACATCATGGATAATATTGTCATAAGCCCGTTGCATGAACGATGAATAGATGTTGCAGAAAGGCTGCAAGCCATCCTTTGCCATTCCTCCGGAGAAGGTGACGGCGTGGCCTTCGGCAATACCTACGTCGAAAGCCCGCTTGGGCATTTTGGACATGAGGATGTTCATCGAACAGCCGGAAGGCATGGCGGGAGTTACACCTACGATCCTTGGATTGGCTTCCGCCAGTTCCACCAGTGTATTTCCGAAAACGTCTTGGAACAGGGGAGGCATTCCTTCCGTATTGGCTACGAAACGCTCTCCGGTGACGGGATCGAACTTGCCGGGAGCGTGCCATTCGGTGGCGTGTTTCTCGGCAGGGGCGAAGCCTTTTCCTTTGATCGTGTGGAGATGCAGTATTTTGGGACCTTTGAGGTCTTTAATGTCACGCAATACCCTCGAAAGGTTCTTTATGTCATGGCCATCGATAGGACCGAAGTAGCGGATGTTCATTCCTTCGAATATATTCTGTTGCTGGGCGGCCATTGACTTCAGACTGTTGCCGAAGCGGATCAGTGCCTTGCGACGTTCATCGTTCAGGATGCCGAGCTTGAACAACAGGCGGGAAGCCTTGAAACGCAGTTGGTTGTAGCGGTTCGAGGTTGTCAGGTTGAACAGGTATTGTTTCATACCGCCGACACTGCGGTCGATAGCCATGTCGTTATCATTCAGGATAATAAGCAGGTTGTTCGGGGTGGTAGAAGAATTGTTCAATCCTTCAAAAGCCAGTCCTCCGCTCATCGAACCGTCTCCGATGATGGCTATCACATGACGTTGGTCGTCTCCCTTCTTGGCGGCGGCGACAGCCATGCCGAGGGCTGCGGAGATCGAATTGGAAGCGTGTCCGCAGGTAAATGTATCGTATTCGCTCTCTTCGGGAGAAGGGAAGGGGCGAATACCTCCCAGTTTCCGGTTGGTGGAGAATGCTTCACGCCGTCCTGTGAGGATTTTGTGGCCGTACGCCTGATGTCCCACGTCCCATACAATACGGTCATAAGGTGTATTGTAGACGTAGTGCAGGGCTACGGTCAGTTCCACTGTTCCGAGGCTGGCAGCGAAGTGCCCCGGATTGCAGGAGAGTTCTTTAATAATGTCTTGCCTTAATTCATCGCATACTTCCGGCAGTTGGTCTACTTCCAGACGGCGCAGATCATCGGGGCTGTTGATTGAGTTTAGCAAGTTATATATCGGTTCATTCTTCATGATTCGAGAAAATTTGGTGCAAAAATACGAAAAAGAAAGCGGAAGCCCTTTCTTTTTACCTAAATTCTTATTGTTAAAGCGAAGTACGAGGGTGGAATGGCATTCGGTCGATGGTATATTGAAGTATGTGCCGTCGGGTTCCCGGAAGAACTGTAACTTTCTTTTTATTATGTGAAATGTGGATTAATATTACTAATCAAATGACATCTCTATTAGGGAAATAAAAGTTGCATGAAAAAAGAGAACATGAACTTGCAGAAACGTTCGTATCGTTATTAATAAATTTGATGATCGTTTATTATAGACGTGTCTTCCGTTTATTAGAAACTCTAAAATGAGATTTTGTAGGAAAAAGATTGAATTAATGCAACAAAAAAGGCTGCAAACTTCATAGAGCTTGCAGCCTTTGGGCTATATCAATCGTCTTATTCCTTAGTAAAATGAGAAGGAATAAGCTGTATTTGTTGTAATATGATACTGTATTTTATCCATGTTTTCTATTCTTTTATATCCGTTATTCATTGATTTTCTGTTTTCGGTCTACAAATATACAACATAAAAAGCCATTTGTCAAGTCTTGAATAGATTTGCGATTAAAATAAAGCGGAATATCGTATCTTTGTCGTACTTTTGCAAGAGAGAAACAATCGAAAGAAGGAGAATATATGGATTTTCAAACAAAGGTAGAACTACCGGCGGGCTTGCCGCCTGTCAGTCATGCGGAACGGATTCTTTTGATGGGGTCTTGTTTTGCAGAGAACATGGGCAGGTTGCTGGCAGAAAATAAATTTCGCGTTGACATGAATCCTTTCGGGATTCTCTATAATCCGCTGTCGGTCTCTACGGCTTTGGTGGAGATATTGAAGGGGAAGGTGTATCAGGAGAAAGACTTATTCCTATATAAGGAGTGCTGGCATAGTCCGATGCATCATGGCTTGTTCTCTGCGTCATCGCCGGAGGAAGTACTTGAAAAGATAAACACTCGCTTGTCGCAGGCCCACCGTTCGGTCCACGAACTTGACTGGCTGATGCTGACTTTCGGCACTGCCTATGTATATGAACAGAAAGAAACAAGGCAGGTAGTCTCCAATTGTCATAAACTGCCGGAGAGCTGCTTCAACCGCCGAATTCTTTCGGTAGATGAGATTGTGAACGAATATACTTCGTTGATAACCAGTATGGTGGCGCGCAATTCCCACTTGAAGGTCTTGTTCACGGTCAGCCCTATCCGGCATATACGTGACGGGATGCATGCCAACCAGTTGAGTAAATCGACCTTATTGCTTGCCATCGACCGCCTGCAACAGCTCTTTCCGGATCATGTGTTCTACTTTCCTTCTTATGAGATCGTTTTGGATGAACTGCGTGATTATCGCTATTATGCCGATGACATGCTTCATCCGTCTCCGTTGGCTGTCCGTTATTTGTGGGAACGCTTTTCGGAGGCCTTCTTTTCTGCCGAAACGAAGCAGGTGATCACTGCCATCGAAGATATTACTAAAGACTTGTCACACAAGCCTTTTCATCCGGAGTCGGAAGCGTATCAACGCTTTTTAGGACAAATAGTGTTAAAAATCGAACGACTTAACGGAAAATACCCGTACTTAGACTTTCAAAAAGAAACAGAACTATGTCATATACGATTGAATCCATAGCCGAATATATCGGTGCACGCCGTGTCGGAGAGCATGAAGCGACGATTGATTGGCTACTTACAGATAGCCGCTCTTTGAGCTTTCCGGAAGAAACCCTTTTCTTTGCTTTGCCCACCAAACGTAATAATGGTGCACGCTATATCTCCGAACTATATGATCGGGGAGTGCGCAACTTCGTGGTTACGGAAGAAGACTTTAAGAGAATGGAGAATGGAGAATGGAAAATGGAGAATGCTATGCAGCAGGATGGTGCGCAGCCTACTCCCAACTCTCGACTCTCCATTCTCGATTTCTCCAATTTCTTGATCGTGGCGAATCCTTTGAAAGCTTTGCAGAAGCTGGCCGAGGCTCATCGGGAGAATTTCAAGATTCCGGTAATCGGTATCACGGGCAGTAATGGAAAGACCATTGTGAAAGAGTGGTTGCATCAATTATTGAGTCCGGACCGCTGCATTGTCCGTTCGCCCCGCAGTTATAATTCTCAGATCGGCGTTCCCTTGTCCGTCTGGCAACTGAATGAAGAAGCCGAATTGGGCATTTTCGAAGCCGGTATCTCCGAAATGGGGGAGATGGGGGCCTTGAAGCGCATGATTAAACCGACTATCGGTATTCTGACTAATATAGGCGGTGCCCATCAGGAGAATTTCTTCTCATTGCAGGAGAAATGTATGGAGAAGCTGACACTCTTTAAAGATTGCGATGTGGTGATCTATAATGGAGATAACGAGCTGATCAGTAATTGTGTGGCAAAGTCGATGCTGACAGCCCGTGAGATTGCATGGAGCTGCAAGGATATCGAGCGCCCTCTTTATATCAGCAAGGTGACAAAGAAAGAAGATCATACTGTGATTGCTTACCGCTATCTGGATATGGATAATATCTTCTGTATTCCTTTTATAGACGATGCTTCCATCGAAAATGCGTTGAACTGCCTGGCAGCCTGTCTTTATCTGATGACTCCTGCCGATCAGATTACCGAACGGATGGCACGGCTCGAACCGATCGCCATGCGCCTGGAAGTAAAAGAAGGCAAGAATAGTTGTATACTCATCAACGATAGCTACAATTCGGACTTGGCTTCTCTGGATATAGCACTGGATTTCCTGGTACGCCGTTCGGAAAAGAAAGGACTGAAACGGACACTTATCTTATCGGATATTTTGGAGACAGGGCAGAGTACGGCTACGCTTTACCGTCGGGTAGCACAACTGATAAAGAGCCGGGGCATCAACAAGCTGATCGGTGTAGGAGCGGAGATTTCTTCGTGTGCCGCTCGCTTCGAAGGTACGCCGGAACGATACTTCTTCCCCGATACAGACGCCTTGCTAAGATCGGGCATTTTCAAAACCCTTCATTCGGAAGTCATTCTGATAAAAGGTTCCCGCGTATTCAACTTTGATCTGGTATCGGAAGAACTGGAACTGAAAGTGCATGAAACGATTCTGGAAGTGAACTTGGGTGCGATGGTTGCCAATCTGAATCACTATCGCTCCATGCTCCGCCATCCGGAGACGAAAATGATCTGTATGGTGAAGGCTGCTGCCTACGGAGCCGGATCATACGAGATTGCCAAAACATTGCAGGAGCATCATGTAGATTACCTTGCTGTAGCCGTTGCCGACGAAGGCTCCGAACTGCGTAAAGCAGGCATCACCTCCTCCATTATCATCATGGACCCCGAACTGACATCGTTCAAAACGATGTTCGATTATAAACTCGAACCGGAAGTGTACAACTTCCATTTGCTCGATGCACTGATTAAGGCGGCCGAGAAAGAAGGAATCACCAACTTCCCGATTCATGTCAAACTGGATACGGGTATGCACCGTCTTGGTTTTTCCGTCGATGAAATTCCGTTGTTGATCCGTCGTCTGAAAAGTCAGAATGCGGTTATTCCCCGGTCGGTATTCTCTCATTTTGTGGGAAGTGATTCGGCGCAATTCGACTTCTTCACCCGTCAGCAGATTGAACTGTTCGAGAAAGGTTCGCAGGAATTGCAGGAAGCTTTCTCACACAAGATTCTGCGTCATATCTGCAATACAGCCGGTATCGAACGTTTTCCCGGTGCGCAGTTTGATATGGTGCGTCTGGGGATAGGACTCTATGGGGTAAGCCCGATCGACAATTCGATTATCAATAATGTAAGCACGCTTAAGACTACGATTCTTCAGATTCGGGACGTGCCCGGAGAAGATACGGTAGGCTATAGCCGGATGGGACATCTGACGCGTCCTTCCCGCATTGCGGCAATTCCTATCGGGTATGCCGATGGCTTGAACCGCCATCTGGGACGTGGCAATGCTTACTGTCTGGTGAATGGCAAGAAAGCTCCCTATGTAGGAAATATCTGTATGGATGTCTGTATGATTGACGTGACGGATATCGATTGCAGGGAAGGGGACAAAGCTGTCATCTTCGGTGACGACCTGCCGATAACCACACTTTCGGATAAGTTGGGGACGATCCCTTACGAAGTGCTGACCAGCATCTCGAACCGTGTGAAGCGAGTCTACTATCAGGACTAAAGCGCAGGCGGTAAAAACAGAATTATATGTAGTAGAATAGTGAATGGAAGACTATAAAGGTTAACGATGGATAAATGGGCGGTAAATGATAACGGGTATACTTAAATTATTTCCCGTTTCCCGTTTATAGTTTCCTGTTTTTCTTTTATAGTCTGCCGTTTTTCTTTATATTTGCACCAACTAATAAACCTCTATAATTAATAAACATATGACAAACTTATTATTATTAGGCTTTTTGCCTAGTGGCTCTGAATGGATCATTATTGCTCTTGTTATTCTTCTCCTTTTCGGTGGTAAGAAGATACCCGAACTGATGCGTGGCTTAGGTAAAGGAGTAAAGAGCTTTAAAGATGGTGTGAACGAGGCAAAAGAAGAAATCAATAAGGCAAAAGACGAAATCGACGCACCGGCAGATTCAGCTAAGAAATAATAAGCAATGGCAGAAATGACCTTCTGGGATCATTTGGATGAGTTGCGTCGGGTACTTTTTCGTGTTATCGGAGTCTGGTTTGTATTGGCAATCGGCTATTTCGTAGCGATGCCTTATTTGTTCGACCATGTAATACTGGCGCCTTGCCATAATGATTTTGTATTTTACGACTTACTACGCTTTATCGGTCAGAAATTCGATTTGACTGATGAATTTTTTACGCAGGAGTTTAAGGTGAAGCTTGTCAATATCAATTTGGCAGCTCCTTTCTTTATACATATGTCGACAGCTTTCTGGATGTCGGTAGTGACGGCTATGCCCTATATTTTCTTTGAGGTCTGGCGTTTTATCAATCCGGCCCTTTATCCGAATGAGCGGAAAGGAGTCAGGAAAGCCTTGACCATAGGAACCGGTATGTTCTTTATCGGGGTGCTTATGGGATACTTTATGGTATATCCGCTGACACTCCGTTTCCTCTCTACCTATCAGCTGAGTTCGGAAGTCGAGAACATTCTGTCGCTCAATTCGTATATCGATAACTTTATGATGCTGATTCTCTGTATGGGACTGGCTTTTGAACTTCCGCTGGTGACTTGGTTGTTGTCTTTGCTGGGAGTCGTCAATAAGTCTTTCCTGCGCAAATATCGCCGTCATGCAGTTGTCATTATCGTAATAGCTGCCGCTATCATCACTCCGACGGGCGACCCGTTCACACTGAGTGTTGTGGCTATTCCGCTTTATCTGCTCTATGAAATGAGTATTCTGATGATAAAGGATAAGAAGGAAGTTCCTGAGTTGGAAGAAGAAGAGGAAGAAGAAGGCGTGGCAAAAGTCTGATAAGCCAATTATTTATCGTTCGTTTCCCCAAGTGTGTGTCAAAAGTCGATAGTAACTCAATTGAGGCTGACTTTTGACACACACATGTAATTTTTATAATATCCCTTTTGTCGTATGGAAAATGAAGGAAGAGAATCTTATGAAATTCTTTTAGCCGTTTGTAAGGCGGATCATTTGCAGCTGACTATTGGCTACAAACAGATGCGCGACTTGCTGGAAAGGCTTTGCCGCCTACATATGCACAACGGTAGTCTGCAGATGACCGATCTTTCCGCACGAATTAGTTTTGTAGCGGCCAAAGTGGGGCTTTCTGTAGCGGAGCAAAACAGACTGCATACCTTCCGACTGACCTCCAATGCCATTCTGAACCGACAACAGGAACCTACCCGCGAACACCTTCTGCGGGATGCGAAAACGCTGGCTTTCTTCATCCGTAAACTTTTTGAGGAAGATATTCCACAGGAACTGTATCGTTTGCTTCCCCGGACGGATGCAACTTATATCGTAGCTCCTCCAGCACACAAGCAGGTGCAGCGGATGCGCGTCTGTTTCCAGTATTCCGACGAGCAGTATCTGTATGTGACTCCTTTGGATGAAATAGCTGACGAACCGTTGCGTGTCCGTTACAATATTCCTCAGATCAATGAAGAATTTGCGGAAACCTGTCAGTTGCTCTGGCGCCATGCACAACTCAACTTGCTGGATGTCGCTGTTGACGAAGCAGGAATTCTGACCCCTTCGTTCATTGTCCTTGAACCGGATTATCTGCTTGATATCAGTTCATTGGCAGAATGTTACCGTGATTATGGACATCATCCGGCAAACTATTTCCTTTCCCGTCTTCAGCCGATAGAGAATGCACGCCCGTTGCTTTTAGGAAATATAGCCAACCTTTTCCTCGATGAGTGGATACATGCGGAAGGGGAGGTGGATTATCTGAAATGTATGCAGAAAGCTTTCCGGCGTTATCCGATTGAACTGGCTGCTTGTGCCGACCTGCGTGATCGGGAGAAGGAACGTCAGTTCTTTGATGACTGCAAACTCCATTTTGATCATATCCGTGAGACGGTGAATGATACTTTTCATGCCGCCGGCTACGAACTGGACAAGACGGATGCCGTGCTCGAACCTTCTTATATATGTGAAGCGCTCGGCCTGCAAGGGCGGCTCGACTATATGCAGCGCGATATGTCTTCTTTCATCGAAATGAAATCGGGAAAGGCTGACGAATATGCGATTCGCGGAAAAGTGGAACCGAAAGAGAATAATAAGGTGCAGATGCTGCTTTATCAGGCAGTTCTGCAATATTCGATGGGGATGGATCACCGGAAGGTAAAGGCTTATCTGCTCTATACACGCTATCCGTTGCTTTATCCTTCCCGTCCTTCATGGGCAATGGTCCGCCGTGTGATCGATCTGCGCAACCGGATTGTAGCGGATGAATATGGCATCCAGTTGCAGAACAGCCTGGAATATACGGCACAAAAACTGGAAGAAATAAAAGCCTCGGTACTAAACGAGCGGGGATTGTCGGGACGTTTTTGGGAGACGTATCTGCGCCCTTCTATCGATAATTTCCAGGAGAAGTTGAAATCTCTCTCCACTTTAGAGAAAAGCTACTTCTATGCACTCTATAATTTTATAACGAAGGAACTTTATACGTCCAAGTCCGGTGATGTGGATTATGAGGGACGTACAGGAGCCGCTTCTTTATGGCTTTCCACTTTGGCGGAGAAATGCGAATCGGGGGAGATCATCTATGATTTAAGAATTAAAGAGAATCACGCAGCCGATGAACATAAATCCCACCTGTTGCTGGTGCCGTCCGGAGAACTTCAGAGAACGGTGGCGGATGATGCGCAGCACACCCTCCCTAACTTCCGTCAGGGCGATGCCATCGTGCTTTACGAACGGAATGCGGATACGGATAACGTCACCAACAAGATGGTATTCAAAGGCAATATCGACTATCTGAACGAGAATGAAATCTGCATCCGTCTGCGTGCGACCCAGCAGAACTCTTCCGTACTTCCGTCTGATAGCCTCTATGCTATTGAGCACGATGCGATGGATACTACTTTCCGTAGCATGTACCAGGGACTTTATGCTTTTATGTCTGCTACAAAAGAGCGTCGTGATTTGCTGCTCTTTCAACGGGAGCCGCAATTTGATGTGGCATTGGATAAGCAGATAGCCGAAGCTGCCGATGACTTTACTCGTATTGCTTTGAAAGCGAAAGCAGCAAAGGACTATTTTCTGCTGGTAGGGCCTCCGGGAACCGGTAAAACGTCTTGTGCACTGAAGAAGATGGTCGAAACCTTTTATAAAGAGGAAGGAGCCCAGATTTTATTGCTCTCATACACTAACCGTGCCGTAGATGAAATCTGTAAAGCACTTTCTTCCATTCGTCCGGAAGTAGATTTCATTCGTGTGGGAAGCGAGCTTTCATGTGACGAGAACTATCGGGATCATTTGATAGAGAATGAACTTGCTACCTGTATGCGTCGTACAGAGGTTTGCGAACGTATTAACCGCTGTCGTATATTAGTCGGTACAGTAGCATCTATCTCCGGCAAACCGGAACTTTTCCGATTGAAGCATTTCGATGTGGCTATTGTAGATGAGGCTACTCAGATACTGGAACCTCAGTTGTTGGGTATACTTTGTGCCAAAGGGGAAAACGGGAAAGAGGGTGTTGGCAAATTTATCCTGATAGGCGATCATAAACAACTTCCGGCTGTCGTCTTGCAGAATTCGGAACAATCGGAAGTATATGATGAAGCCCTGTCTGCTGTCGGACTGAAGAACTTGAAAGATTCTCTGTTTGAAAGACTGTATCGCACAGCCCGTCAGCATACCGATGCCCATCGTACTTACGATATGCTCTGCCGTCAGGGACGTATGCACCCCGAAGTGGCTCTGTTCGCCAATCAAGCTTTCTATGAAGGTCGGCTGCTGCCTGTCGGACTGCCGCATCAACTGGAAGATTCCGGAAATATCAACCGGCTGTCTTTCTATCCTTCGCAGCCCGAACCGATGGGGTCTTCTGCTAAAACAAACCATTCGGAAGCAAAGATTGCTGCCCGTCTGGCCGCAACTGTCTATAAAGAACACTCGGAAGCATTTGATGCCTCCCGCACATTGGGGATCATTACTCCATATCGTAGTCAGATAGCTTTGGTCAAGAAGGAAATAGAAGCTCTCGGCATTCCCGAACTGAATCAGATATTAATTGACACTGTAGAACGTTTTCAGGGAAGTGAACGCGATGTGATTATTTATTCATTCTGTGTGAACTATCCGTATCAGTTGAAATTCCTTTCCAATCTGACAGAAGAAGACGGAATTCTGATTGACCGGAAACTGAACGTTGCCTTGACACGTGCAAGAAAACAGATGCTGCTGACAGGTGTGCCGACGCTGTTGGAGCGTAATCCACTCTATAAAAGTTTATTAAAATTAATAGAGAGCCTCCGGAATATTGCATAATTTTTGCAGACGTTAGTTTTTATTCTCTCTTTATGCAATTCATTAACACCTATTTGTTGAACAAACCCCTATCTTTGCAATACGTTTTTTTCATAGAGATTTAGATTTAAGGTTAGAAGAATTGTGGAAGTCGTGAGACTTCCCTTTTTTTCATCTTAACGTTTACTATCCTTCATTGTTTGAATGTGCAAGATATTTTGTAAAATAGTACAGGATGGCTATGAAGAATAAGTAAACCTAAAAAGCCTTCTTCGTGAGAAGAGGCTTTTTTGTTTTTGGAACTTTTTGAATAAATAATTGGTTAAAAAAACAGGAGGACAAACTCATGCTGAGTGCCCTCCTGTTTTTTATTCTATATAATTATATCGGATTAATCCAATACGATAGGCTTATATTTAGGAACCAGTGCTTTCATAATAACCCAACCGATCAGGTAAGCTACTGCGCATACGCAGAAGATTACAAAGTAACCGGCAGGCTTGCCTTCGAAGCCCATGAATGTCATCGCAGGATGTACAAACTGTGCTCCTTGTTCCAGTAGTTCTTTTGTCATTTCCACTTCTTTGCCGTCAACCATTGTCGTTCCGGAAGCATATACAAATAAGTTACCTGCCACTTTCTGAAGAATCATTGAACCGATACCACCGGCCATACCACCGATACCGGTGATACTTGCAATTGCTGTTCGGGGGAACATATCACCTACTGTAGAGAAGATATTGGCCGACCACGACTGGTGGGCAGCTCCGCCGATACCGATCAGGATCACGGGGAACCACGGAGAGAATGTTCCCAATGGCTGTGCCAGCAATACCACTAACGGGAAGAATGCGAAAATCAACATTGCTTTCATACGTGCCGCATAAGGGTTCATGCCGGTCTTGTTGATGAAGATAGTAGGAAGCTTGCCACCGTAGATGGATAACATCGTGATTGCGTAAAGCGTGAAGATAAGTCCCATTCCCAGAGGATCGGAAGTTTTGATACCGAATTGGGAGTTCAGGTAAGACGGGGTCCAGAACAGGAAGAACCACCATACACCGTCAGTGGTAAATTTACCGAAGACAAATGCCCAAGTTTGTTTGTAGCTGAAACATTGCCAGAATCTCATCTTTTTCTCGTCTTTCTCCTCTGTTTTCGGACCTGCACCGGCCTCATTCTGGTCTTGTTCGATATATTCAAGTTCGGCTTTGTTTACGTGCTTGCTCTTTGAAGGAGCATCATACATAAATACCCAGAAGCCCATCCAGATAAAACCAAGTCCACCAATAACGATAAACGCCATTTCCCAGCCGAAAGCTTTGGCAAGGATAGGAATGGTGAGCGGAGCGATCAAGGCACCGATAGAAGCACCGGCGTTGAAGATGGAAGTAGCATAAGCACGGTCCTTCTTCGGGAAGTACTCGGCAGTTACTTTAATAGCAGCGGGGAAGTTACCGGCTTCTCCGAGAGCAAGTATACAGCGTGCAGCCAGGAAGCAGTACATACTGACAGTAGCGATGGTTACCACCACGTCTCCGGTAGCTCCGGCAAGTTCGGCAGCACTGTGCAGTCCTACCTGTGCTTCTGTTACAATACCACAGACTGCGTGCAGACAGGCACCGGCAGACCATACGCCGATAGCCCAGAGGAATCCTTTCTTCGTTCCCATCCAGTCCACAAAGCGACCGGCAAAGAGCATACATATTGCGTAAACAATAGAAAATACGGAAGTGATAGTACCGTAGTGTGATTCATCCCAGTGAAATTCCGGTTTGATAAATTCATCCCAGGTGAGCGATAGTACCTGGCGGTCGAGATAGTTAACTGTAGTAGCAAAAAATAGCATCGCACAGATCGTCCATCTGTAGTTTGTCATTTTTTCGCCTGTTTTTTGAAATGCATTCATGATAATGGATTTAAATAGATTTTGATTTGCTGACAAAGGTCGGTATTTCAGCTGGATTTTTTTTGTAATAATTGGTCAAAATCATGTATAATTCGTTGCATTATACATATTATTTGTACATAGTAATGTATTATCGTAACAATTTGGTCTCTTTGGGGGAAGAATATGACAAATCCGGAAAGCTTCATTCCTTTCCCGTTTCGAGGAAAGAATGAAGCTTTTCGGATCACTTGATATGTACTAAAGAGCTGCGCAAAGATTAGCGCATTTCTATATATTTGATCTTATCCATGTCGCCATAGTCAAGATTTTCACCGGCCATACCCCAGATGAACATATAGTTGCTGGTTCCGGCAGCTGCGTGGATAGACCATTCCGGTGACATGATAGCTTGTTCGTTCTGCATCCATACGATGCGTTCTTCCTGAGGTTCGCCCATGAAGTGGCAGATGGAGTTGCCTTCCGGCACGTTGAAGTAGAAATATGCTTCCACACGGCGACTGTGAGTATGTGCCGGCATGGTGTTCCATACACTACCCGGTTTCAGTTCAGTCAATCCCATTTGCAGTTGGCAAGGACCTTCTTCAAGTACGTTGTTAACAATCAGTTGGTTGATAACGCGGTCGTTGCTTTCTTCCATCTTTCCTGCCGCGAAAGAGTTTGCTTTCAGAGAACCTTTGCGTCCGTCGATAGTGATCAACTGAGTTTTGTACTCCTTGTGAGCAGTAGCGGAGTTGATATAGAATTTTGCAGGTTTGCTGGCATCTTTACTCTTGAAAGTAACTTTCTGCTTGCCTCTGCCTACATACAATGCATCTTTGAAGTTCAGCGTATATTCCTTGCCGTCAACAGTTACGATACCTTCGCCGCCAATGTTGATAACACCCAGTTCGCGACGTTCGAGGAAATACTTAGCTTTCAGCGGATCGATAGTTTCAAGTACCAGCTCTTTTGTTGCAGGTACGGCGCCACCGAAGATGAGGCGGTCGTACATGGAATAAGTCACGTTGATTTGATCAGGAACCATTACTTTTTCCATCAGGAAGCTACCACGCAGGCGGTTTGTATCATACGTTTTCACGTCTTGCGGATTGCAAGCCACCTGCATCTTGTAATTTACCTGGGCAGAAGCAGACATAGCTGCGATACCCATCATCATTGCAATTGCTAATTTTTTCATCTTTCGAATCTTTATTTGGATTATACTTATATTTAATCGTTAGCTGCGTTTTTCGCATCATTTCTTTTCATGCGGATGCGATTGTAGACTGCCATTCCCAGTGCAAGGGCTACGAGGATGGCAGGACCGACAATCTTCAGACTGTAAGTCAGATGGAAGATACCCCAGCAGAAGAGGCTGGAAGCAAAGTCGAGCGCTCCGCCTTCGAAGCCGGTGGGGATATTTACTGTCGGGTCACCCGTAGCGGCATATACGTCTTTGGCAGCCATCGTGAAGAATCCTGCCAGTTCTGTTACGAAGTACAGACCTACGATCAATGCTACCAGTCCGATGATGAATGATTTCACCACATTACCTTTGGTAATAGGCAGAATCATCGGGAATAGGTAGAACATACCGGCCAGAGAAGCCAGCGGTAAGAAACGGTTACCCGGAAGGATCACTGCAAGGAAGATAGTAACCGGGATCAAAAGCAGGGATACAACCAGCGTTGTCGGGTGGCCGATAACAAGTGCAGGGCTCATACCGATGCTCAGGCCTGTATTACTCTTATATTTTTTAGCGATGAGTTCTCGGGTTGCATCAGAGATAGGTTTCAAACCTTCAATGAAAAGGCTGGTGATACGTGGAATCAACTCCATAACCGCTCCCATTTTGATACCCAATCCAAGGATACCCGGAATGCCGTCCAGTACTTCTTTCCAACTGGCACAGCCCAAAGCTCCGATACCGCAACCAATCACGATACCCAGGAATAACGGTTCACCCATCAGACCGAATTTCTTCTTCATTCCTTCAGAGTCGATATTCAGTTTGTCGAATCCCGGAATTTTATCTAAAAGCTTGTTGATTACAATCGCGAACGGAACGAAGCTCTGGCAGAAAGGCTGCGGGATAGAGATACCGTCCATCTTATCATAGAACTTCTGAAAAGCAGGAGCAGTCATGTCTGCCATTACCAATGTTATAATGTAGCAAATGATAGCGGCGAAAAATCCCCAGAAAATACTATCGGAGGCGAAGTATACGATAGCCCCGATAAATGCGAAGTGCCAGTAGTTCCAAAGGTCAATATTAACAGTACGGGTTGTTTTGGTCAGCAGCATTAACAGGTTTACTCCCAGACAAACAGGGATAATGAAAGCGCCGACCGAGGTATTATAGGCAACTGCTGCTGCCGAAGGCCATCCCATGTCGAAAATACCGAGTTCCAATCCGTAGATTTCTACCATTTTACTTAATGCCGGACCAAGACTACTGGTCAACAAGGCTGTGACTACAGATAAGCCGACGAAACCGACTCCCACCAACAAACCGCTTTTGAGCGCTTTGGGGAGTTTAATACCGATACATACTCCTAAAATTGTGAAAATGATCGGCATCATTACTGCCGCTCCCAGACCGATAATGTACTTGAATACTTCTTCCATTCTGTTCTATTTTTTCTCTGTTTTTAATGATAAATTACTGTGTTTCCCCAGAGGGTATTAGTTGTAAACCGTGCCAAAAGTACGACCTTTTCCGCTTTATTCCAAAACGAAACTCTTAATTTATCAGTTAATGCATCAAAAATGGACATTTTTGACGTTTACGTGCACAAAATTAGTCGTTTCCGTGCACGAAAAACAAAAAATACACCTTCTTAACTAAAAAATCCCACTCTGTTTGGAGGAAATACACTACTTTCGTAGCATGAAAAAATAGCATGTATAATCCTTAAAACAATAAACCATGAGACGAAGCTCTTTTTATAAATTTTTGATATTAGTAATAATAATGTCAAGCACCATTTCACTGTCGGCGCAGCAGGTGGATGAAAAACTGCCTTGGTCGGTGCGGATGACTGAATCGGAGATGATTCGTTGCCCGGAATCCTGGCAGCTCGATTTTCAGCCCAGACTGAAATGGGACTATTGCCACGGACTGGAATTGGGGGCGATGCTTGATGTATACGATACTTATGGAGACAAGAAAATACGGGATTATGCAATTGCTTATGCAGATACGATGGTGCATGAGGATGGAAGTATTACTGCATACAAATTGACCGATTACAGTCTGGACCGTATCAATTCCGGAAAAATCCTGTTTCGTATCTATGAGCAGACCAAGGATGAAAAGTATAAGAAGGCATTAGACTTGCTCTATAGCCAGTTTGCCGGACAACCTCGTAATGAAGACGGAGGATTCTGGCATAAAAAGATATATCCGCATCAGATGTGGCTGGACGGACTTTATATGGGAGCTCCTTTTTATGCAGAATATGCTTTCCGTAATAATCGCCCGCAGGATTATGCAGACGTCATAAATCAGTTTATTACCTGTGCCCGTCATACGTATGATCCGAAGAATGGTCTTTATCGTCATGCGTGTGATGTAAGTCGCACGGAGCGCTGGGCCGATCCGGTGACAGGACAGTCAAAACATTGTTGGGGACGTGCATTAGGCTGGTATGCGATGGCGTTGGTAGATGTGCTTGATTTTATTCCGAAGCATGAGGCCGGAAGAGATTCGTTGCTTGCAATCTTGGATAATGTAGCAGTTCAGGTAAAGAAACTGCAAGACCCGGAGACCGGTGGATGGTATCAGGTGATGGACAGAAGCGGTGACAAGGGTAATTATCTGGAATCATCCTGTTCGGCAATGTTCATATACAGTCTGTTTAAAGCCGTACGTATGGGATATATCGATCCGTCTTATCTGGATGTAGCAAAGACTGGTTATGAAGGTTTTCTGAAAAATTTCATTGAAGTGGATAAAGATGGAGTGGTGACTATAACGAAGGCCTGTGCAGTAGCAGGGCTGGGAGGGAAGGTTTATCGTTCCGGCGATTATGACTATTATATAAATGAAACGATCCGTAATAACGACCCGAAAGCAGTAGGACCATTTATTATGGCGAGTCTGGAATACGAACGTTTGCAAAAGTAATTTCGATCGATGAAAAGGAGTATTTTGAAAGGAATGGCGTTGTTTCTTCTGCTTTGTTCAGGAGGAACTTTGGCCTGTGCACAACAGCAAAAACAAGACACGATAGTCGTGTCACGTGACGGAACGGGAAAGTATCGGGATATTCAGGAAGCCGTGGAAGCGGTACGTGCTTTTATGGATTATACGGTGACTATATTTATAAAGAATGGTATATACAAAGAAAAACTGGTGATTCCTTCATGGGTGAAGAACGTGCAGCTGGTAGGTGAAGATGCCGAAAAGACGATCATCACGTATGATGATCATGCCAATATCAATAAAATGGGCACTTTCCGCACTTATACTGTAAAGGTAGAAGGAAGTGACATTACTTTTAAGAATCTGACCATTGAGAACAATGCCGCTCCTTTGGGGCAGGCAGTTGCGCTCCATACCGAAGGAGACAGGCTGATGTTTGTCGGCTGTCGTTTTCTGGGAAATCAGGATACTATTTATACAGGATCGGAGGGTAGCCGCCTGTTATTTACTAACTGCTATATTGAAGGAACTACAGACTTCATCTTCGGCCCTTCTACAGCTTTGTTTGAATATTGCGAATTGCATAGCAAGCGCGATTCATATATTACCGCGGCTTCTACTCCGAAGGAGGTGGAGTTTGGTTATGTTTTCAAGAACTGTAAGCTGACAGCCGCTCCCGGTATCAAGAAAGTCTATCTGGGACGTCCTTGGAGACCTTATGCTGCTACGGCTTTTATTAATTGCGAGTTTGGCGGACATATCCGTTCGGAAGGCTGGCACAACTGGAAGAATCCGGAAAACGAAAAGACTGCCCGTTACGCTGAATTTAAAAACACGGGTGAAGGTGCGGATGCTTCCGGACGTGTGAAATGGGCTAAACAGCTGACTGATAAAGAAGCGGTGCAATATACTCCGCAGAATATATTTAAGGAATGCAGTAATTGGTATCCTTATAAATAACATCAGTTCGATATAAGAGTAATCCGCATGGTTTCCCCTCCTTTTGGAAGGAGGAGAATTGAGTTACTCAAATTTATATCGAATTCACGTTAAATAGAAGTCATAAGGGAACTTTAATTTTGAACCAACAAAATAAGATTATGAAAAACAGACTGCTATTGCTGTTTATAGTATTTATCCTTTTCTCCGCCTTTCGTGCGGATAAGCCCGTATTGACCATCTTTACGATAGGTGACTCTACGATGGCTAACAAAAATCTGTACGGTGGAAATCCCGAACGCGGCTGGTGTATGGTGCTCCCCGGATTTTTTTCAGAAGATATACGTGTTGATAATCATGCCGCCAATGGCCGCAGTTCCAAAAGTTTCATATCTGAAGGCCGATGGGCAAAAGTGATTTCCCAGGTAAAGAAGGGAGATTATGTCTTTATCCAGTTCGGACACAATGATGAAAAGGCTGATTCTGCACGCCATACTGATCCGGGAACGACCTTTGATGACAATCTCCGTCGTTTCGTCAATGAAACTCGTGTTAAAGGAGGGATTCCTGTGTTGTTCAACTCCATTGTTCGTCGTAATTTTGTACAGCCGGAAGATGCCTCGATTGCCACAGATGCCCGTCGTGCTCCGGGTGAACAGGAACTGCCGAAAGAAGTAAACGTCTTGTACGATACGCACGGTGCCTACCTTGATTCTCCGCGTAATGTGGCAAAAGAGATGGGAGTGGCGTTTATCGATATGAACAAAATTACCCATGATCTGGTGCAGGGACTGGGCCCCGCAGAATCGAAGAAGTTGTTTATGTTTGTCGAACCTGAGAAAGTTCCGGCTTTTCCGAAAGGCCGGGAGGATAATACCCATTTGAATGTGTACGGAGCACGGACTATCGCCGGGCTGACTGTAGATGCTATCGCAAAGGAAATACCGGAACTGGCAAAATATGTCCGTCATTATGATTACGTAGTGGCACAAGACGGAACAGGTGATTTCTTCACAGTGCAGGAAGCGATAAATGCAGTACCCGATTTTCGCAAGAATGTGCGTACTACTATCTTGGTCCGTAAAGGCACTTATAAAGAGAAGATTATTATTCCGGAATCCAAAATAAATATCTCTCTGATAGGAGAGGATGGTGTGGTACTGACAAATGATGACTTTGCCAATAAGAAAAATGTGTTTGGTGAGAATATGGGAACTTCGGGATCGTCGAGTTGCTACATTTATGCTCCCGATTTCTATGCGGAGAACATCACTTTTGAAAACTCGGCAGGACCGGTAGGACAGGCTGTTGCCTGTTTTGTATCTGCCGACCGTGCGTTCTTTAAGAATTGTCGTTTTCTCGGTTATCAGGATACCCTTTATACGTATGGCAAGCACAGCCGTCAATATTACGAGGATTGCTATATCGAAGGAACGGTTGACTTTATCTTCGGATGGTCTGTAGCTGTATTCAATCGTTGTCATATTCATAGCAAACGTGATGGTTATGTGACGGCACCCTCTACAGATCAAGGCAAAAAGTATGGATATGTCTTTTATGATTGCCGGTTGACTGCTGATCCGGATGTTGCCAAAGTATATCTGTCTCGTCCGTGGCGTCCGTATGCACAGGCTGTATTTATCCGTTGTGAACTGGGGAAACATATCCTTCCGGAAGGCTGGCACAACTGGGGAAAGAAAGAAGCGGAGAAAACCGTATTTTATGCCGAATACGATAGTCATGGCGAGGGAGCCAATCCGAAAGCCCGCGCAGCTTTCTCTCGTCAACTGAAGAATCTGAAAGGCTACGAGATGGAAACGGTTTTGGCTGGTGAAGACGGCTGGAATCCGCTAAAGAACGATTCTGTTAAATAAACACCGAATATAGATGTAAGTTCAGCTAAATCATTATCTTTACACCATTCAATATGTGTGTAATAATGATAAAAAGAATCTTATATCTAATTCTTTTGTGCCTGACCGCACCTGTAGTGCAGGCACAACAACACAGTTTTTTCACCCATTATTCTACCGAGGATGGGTTGTCTCAAAACACGGTGATGAGCATGTTGCAGGATCACAAAGACAACCTCTGGTTTGCCACATGGGATGGAATCAATCGTTTTGATGGCTATAACTTTAAAACTTATAAAGCACGTCAGGGCAATTACATCAGTCTGACCAATAACCGTGCCGACCGGATGTATGAAGACCGGTACGGCTTTCTGTGGTTATTGACTTATGACAACCGTGTCCACCGTTTTGACCCGAAAACGGAGACGTTCGAACAAGTTCCGGCAGCAGGTGAAGAAGGTAGTACATACAACATTCACGCTATTCAGGTATTGCCCGATGGTACGGTCTGGCTACTGACAGAACATGATGGAGCTATCCGTGTAGTCACACTTCCTCAGAAGAATTATACGACGAAATCAGATATTTATTCAACGAAGTCCGGTCTGTTTCCTGCCGATCACTTTTATCAGGTCTATCAGGACAAAGCCGGCAATCACTGGCTGCTGACTGATAACGGTTTGGGAAT
Organism: Bacteroides sp. B1-V-101; assembly: GCF_023656585.1. Classification (NCBI taxonomy): domain Bacteria; kingdom Pseudomonadati; phylum Bacteroidota; class Bacteroidia; order Bacteroidales; family Bacteroidaceae; genus Bacteroides; species Bacteroides sp. B1-V-101. The sequence continues at coordinate 53,435 of NZ_JAMOKH010000025.1, forward strand.
GATACGCCCCGGTGAGCAGCAACCAGTGAACTACTTTGTGGAGACGAAAGGGAAACAGGACGGTATGAATCAGGCATTTTATGCAGTCCGGGAATGCGAAGACGATATCTGCTTTGCTTCAGACAGAGGGAGAATCTGGTGTTATCAGAAACAGGGCGGAGAGTTTCGCCTGCTCGAACTTCCGACGAAAGCCCGCATTACTTCTATACACACCGTGAGCAATGGCAATACTGTAGTGACAACAGATTCGGACGGGTTCTTTCTTTGCAACCTGAAGACAAACAAACATACGCATTATTCTCCCGTGACCTGTAAGGAATTGTCTGCACAACCGATTCTTTCGGCTTATGTAGACCGCACGTCAGAGGTATGGTTCGAACAGGAAGAGCCGGGAGTTGTCGTTCATTTTAATCCTGCCACCGGCGTGGTAAGGCGTGAGCAGATGCGGGTGGAATATAGTAACGCCGATCGTTCGCGTCCCGCTTTTCATATCCATGAAGATGTACACGGGCATATATGGGTACATCCTTATGGCGGAGGATTCTCCTATTTTGATCGTGACCGGAACTGTCTCGTTCCTTTTTATGATGATTTGGGCAGTAACAACTGGCGCTTTTCTAACAAGATACATGCCGCTTTTTCTGATAAACAGGGGAATTTGTGGCTTTGTACCCACTCCAAAGGACTGGAGAAAGTAACATTCCGCAACGTACCGTTTTCAATGCTGACTCCCGTTCCGCATGAATATGAATCTTTGAGCAACGAAGTGCGGTCGGTATGCGAAGATAAACAGGGGAATTTGTGGGTCGGACTGAAGGACGGAATGATCCGCCTGTACGACTCGAACCGGAAATTCATAGGGCATCTGACAGGTAATGGAACCATTTCGATGACAGGTACACCTATGGAGGGTACAGCCTATTTCATTATGCAGGATTCAAAAGGGATTATCTGGATTGCTACCAAAGGAAACGGTCTGGTGCGTGCCGAACAGACTTCTCCCACAGGTCTGTCTTATAAACTGACCCGTTATCAGCACGACGCCAATGATATGTACAGTCTGAGTGACAACAATGTATATTGTGTTTATGAAGATCATCATGGTCGTATCTGGGCGGCTACTTTTGCAGGCGGTATCAACTATATTTCTCAGGGAGAACATGGAGAGACCGTCTTTATCAATCACCGGAATAATCTGAAAGGATATCCGATTGATGTCTGTTACAAAGCACGTTTTATCACTTCGGATAATAACGGACGCCTTTGGGTAGGTACTACCACAGGCGCCGTTGCTTTTGACGAGAACTTTAAAAAACCGGAAGATATACAGTTCCACCACTTCTCGCGTGTTCCGAACGATACGAAGAGTCTAAGTAATAATGACGTGCATTGGATTATCGCTACCCAGCAGAAGGAACTCTATCTGGCTACTTTCGGAGGGGGACTGAATAAACTGATTTCCATTAGCGAAGACGGTCACGGTGAATTTAAATCCTACTCAGTGCTCGACGGACTTTCTTCGGACGTCTTGCTTTCCATCCGTGAAGATCATAAACAGAACCTTTGGATCAGTACGGAAAATGGAATCTGTAAGTTTGTTCCTTCCGGCGAGCGTTTTGAGAATTACGATGAACGTAGTATCAGTTTCCGTGTCCGTTTCAGTGAAGCGGCTTCTACGCTCACATCCGGTGGAGATATGTTGTTTGGAACCAGCAACGGATTATTCATGTTCACTCCGGATTCTATCCGAAAGAGTAGCTATGTGCCTCCTGTAGTTTTTTCTAAGTTGATGGTAGCGAATGAAGATGTAATTCCGGGAGAGAAGTCCATATTGAAAGTCGATTTGGATGATACACAGGAACTAGTGCTTTCTCATGATGAGAATATCTTTTCCGTTCAGTACGCTGCACTCGATTATACGAATCCGCAGAATATACAGTACGCATACATTCTCGATGGTTTCGAGAAGCAGTGGACTTTTGCCGACCGGCAAAGAAGCGTGACCTATACTAACCTGCCGAAGGGAGATTATATATTCCGTGTCCGTTCTACCAATAGTGACGGGGTGTGGGTGGACAATGAGCGCATCTTGAACATCACGATTCTCCCTTCTTTCTGGGAGACGCCTTTGGCGTATGTGCTGTATGTCTGCTTTGTGCTGCTGATTATTTTTGTTGCGGTTTATATCCTGTTTACCATTTATCGGTTGAAGCATGAGGTGTCTGTAGAACAACAGATTTCTGATATCAAGCTGCGCTTCTTTACGAATATATCCCATGAACTCCGTACTCCTCTGACATTGATTGCAGGTCCGGTGGAACAAGTTCTGAAGAACGATAAACTGCCGGCTGATGCACGGGAACAGTTGGTAGTGGTCGAACGGAATACCAACCGTATGCTTCGTCTTGTCAATCAGATTCTGGACTTTCGTAAGATTCAGAACAAGAAGATGAAGATGCAGGTACAACAGTTGAATGTCGTTGCCTTTGTCCGCAAGATTATGGATAATTTTGAGTCGGTGGCGGAAGAACACAACATCGATTTCCTTTTCCAGACAGAGAAAGAGGCTTTGAATCTTTGGGTGGATGCCGATAAGTTTGAAAAGATTGTGTTTAACCTTCTGTCCAATGCGTTTAAATATACTCCTAATGGGAAAATGATCACCGTCTTTATCCGTGAAGATGAGGGCACGGTGTCTGTCGGCGTACAGGATCAGGGGATTGGTATTGCCGAAAATAAACGGAAGTCTCTCTTTGTGCGCTTTGAGAACTTGGTGGACAAGAATATTTTCAATCAGGCAAGCTCCGGCATCGGTCTTTCTTTGGTGAAGGAACTGGTAGAGATGCACAAGGCTACGATTTCCGTTGACAGCCGGCTCGGTGAGGGAAGTTGTTTTAAAGTGGACTTTCTGAAGGGCAAAGAGCATTATAATAGTTCAGTGGAATTTATTCTCGAAGATTCGGTTGCTCCGCTGAGCATGGAACGTATTGTGGATATCGCTAATTCTTCGCTTCAGACAGAAGCTGCCATCGCAGATGCACCGGACCTGGAAGTATCTGCAGCCAAAGAAGAGGCTGAGGAAAGCAGTTCGAAAGAGCTTATGTTGCTGGTAGAGGATAATCAGGAATTGCGTTCCTTCCTGCGCAGTATTTTCGCTTCAACTTATCGGGTGGTAGAGGCTTCCGACGGTATGGAGGGATGGAGCAAGGCTTTGAAGTATCTGCCGGATATTATTATCAGCGACGTCATGATGCCGGAGAAAGACGGTATCGAAATGACGCGTGAACTTCGTGCGGATATGACGACCAGCCATATTCCTATCATACTGCTTACTGCCAAGACGACGATAGAAAGTAAATTGGAAGGACTGGAATATGGGGCGGATGATTATATCACCAAGCCTTTTAGTGCGACTTATCTTCAGGCTCGTGTGGAGAACCTGTTGATGCAGCGTAAGAAACTGCAAAATTTCTATCGTGATAGTCTGACGCATGTGACGGTGTCTGAAACTCCGGTTGCTCAAGGGGAGACTTTAACAGTTCATGCATCTACTGGCCCCGAGAGTAGTGCAGCGGAAGAGCCTGCGATGCCGGAAATGTCTCCTAACGATCGTAAGTTTATGGATAAACTGGTTGATTTGATGGAGCAGAATATGGATAATGGGGAATTGGTAGTGGATGATTTGGTTCGTGAACTGGCTGTCAGCCGTTCGGTGTTCTTCAAGAAACTAAAAACGCTTACGGGATTGGCTCCTATCGAGTTCATAAAGGAAATGCGTATCAAGCGTGCCGCACAATTGATTGAAACGGGAGAGTTTAATATGACTCAGATTTCTTATATGGTCGGTATCAATGACCCGCGTTATTTCAGTAAATGTTTTAAGGCGCAGGTCGGTATGACTCCGACAGAGTATCGGGAGAAAGTCGGTCGGTAATTGGAGCTTCTTGCTGTTTTATCTCCTTAGAAGTTTCATTGAATAAATAGCGTTCAGCCGTTTCAGCTTTCTTCGGAAAAGCCTTGATAGAAGGTGATAGCGGCTGAAGGCACCATTTCGTACCCTTGCGTAGACGTGCTCTGAGCGGGGGGGCGTGGTTTCAGTTCTTTCAGGTTTATAGTTTGAGTTTCTGCTTTTATAGTCGATAAGCTATGTATATCTTAATTTCTGAACAAAGGCTGGTTGATATGTAGGCAAAGGCTGACTGACGTACGGGCAAAGGCTTGCTGACCCGTCGGCTCAGGCTTGCTGACGTGTAGGCTTAGGTTTGCTGACAAATAAGGTGGGAATGATAGAGACAGTGTTGGCAATATGATGAATGAATAGAGCCTCTGTTTAAGTAAAACAGACCTTTGACTTTTAGTAAATAGAACTTCTGATTGGAACAAATGCAGGCTCTGTTTTTGAAACTGAAAGAGCTGAATGCTGAAATCTCTTTTCGGGGACTACTGCTTTCAGCTGTATCTCCTTCTGACAGGGATTTTGCAGAGATAACTGAAAGAACTGAATACCTGGATTTCAACTTTATTTAGTAGGTGGCTGATTCTTTCATTGTTAGCCTGACAGGCAGGCTTTTTTATAAATTTGTATTAGAGTAAATAGAAAGAAGTACAAGAGTTGTTATGATGATGTACTAGAGTCACTCCAAGGATGTAGAAGATTTAAGGAAAAGATGTATAAGAATTGGATGAATGATGTACAAGACGGGAGTGAATCATGCACTTCTTTGGAAGAATATAAAAAGATAGCGATATTCGAATCCGGACATCGCTATTTTTTTATATACAGTGTCTGAAACAGACACTTAGGGTTTATTAATTATCAGATTTATTCTTTAATCCATCTAGGGTCGCCAGCTTTGGAATCTTTGATATCTTCAGCTCCAACAGTGAAATCTCCACTTTCAGGATTTGTGAATTTAGGGTCTATTTCTGTAGCATTACATGCTGACGGGTCTGTATAAAGTCCATTGGTTGCATCCCATAGGTTTGCACTGTTATGGTAGTAATTCTTAGAATAGCTAGCCTGAGCTTTCATCTTTCCCTTCTTTGCCCAGTATCCTAATGTTCCGACACCGATTTGGGAGAATACACATTTCTCAACAGTTAATTTGCCTGTAGAAGTAGAAACCTTATCCATTAAGAACAATCCATTATTATTGCTGCCTCCATCATAAGAGCATACTTTGTAGAAAGTGCAATTGGTTACACTTACAGTAGCTGATGTCATATTACAACGTAGGAAGGTACGTATACCATTACTAAAGGTTGAGTTTTGGATAGTTAATGTTCCTAATGTCGTATTGGCTCGAAGGTCGAAGCCGTCACCACCGGAACCTGTAATATTATCTGCCCAGCAGTTCTCAAACAAGGCTGTTCCTAAAGTTGCCGTTACATTACAGTAAAGAATCTGATTCTTATAGTTTCTGATTTCGCAACCGCTGACTGTTAAAGTTGAAATATTAGCTCCACCTTGCAACTCTATGAAGTTTGAAACCAACTCTTCTGCTCCCGGAGTGTCACCACGGAAAATTACATTGTTGATTTCTATGGAAGAAGCGCCGGCTTCAGCTTGTAAGCGGCCATAGATGGTAGGCATGTTTGCCTTGTCATAACCGCTGATGATAACAGATTTGTTTAGTGCATAATCTCCCAAAACAAACGAACCGGATACAAGAACGATGTTTGCACCATCTGCTGCTCCTTCGAGTACGGTAGCAAGATCATCACCTTCATATACAGGAGTCTTTCCCTGAAAGTCAATGGCTGTTTTAAATGTAACGGTACCACGGAGCTTATCTACATTGTATAACTTGGCTGTATACGATGTGCTTTCTTCCAGTCCGTCTATATAAGCCTTTTTGTTGGCTATATCTGTACTTTTCAGAGTATATGTTATGTCTGCTTTTCCATCTGCACTCAGCACGATTTTGGTTGCCGTTGCATCAATAGCATCCCATGTAAGCGTTACTGCATGTGCTTCTATATTTTCGTCTTTCACAGAATTGAAGATATTCTCTGCTTCTGTCATGAAGGAAACAGCCGACCATTTTGATTCATTGATCTCTTCACTCAAGGCTCTGATTCTTGCTGTATATTGAGTTTCACCCAATAGTCCTTCTACAGTATATGTGTTGTCCGTAATCCCTTCATATGTTTTCGGAGTACCTTCGAAAGTCATATCTTGATTTTCATAAAGCTCGATCGTATATGATGTGGCATTTGTCACTGCTGTCCATTTAAACTTTACATTTGTCTTTTTTTGGATAACAGCTTCTACATTTGTCGGTGAGAATAATCGGTCAAATATTCCCGTCGTGACTTCGTCATCCGGTTCTGAACAGCTTACTGTAAAGGCAGACAGAACCAGGCTAAATAATACTGTATATATATAATTCTTTTTCATAATTCATTCATCATTAATAGTCATAATCGTTTGTTAGCACACCGTTACTTCCGTCTATAAATACTTTCCAGATAGGCCAGAATTGCTTGGTATCGGGATTGTTATCATACAATTGGTCAATAAGCAGCAAAGCAGCAGCCTGGTCTGCAGATTCTTTCGGTACAATCCATTCCTTACTTTTAGAGTAGCCTAATGTTTGTCCTATTTCATCTGTATCTCCATGGTTTAATCCATACATTTTGTAGGAAGTTGCATCTGTTCCATCCAAGCCCTCATTATAATAGATTTTCAAAGGAAGATCAGCGTATTCACCTTCACGGTTATATAATCGTGTCATTTTCTCTTTGGCTTCATTCATTTTACTTCCTAGAAGATTCCAACGGATCAGGTCGACTTTGCGTATTGCTTCTCCTGCAAATTCAAATTTACGCTCGTCTACAATTACGTTAAAGAATGCATCCTGACTGGCTTTTGCCTTCGTTAATATAGCACTTGCTTTTTCGGCCGGGTATGAACGGTCGAGAATTGCTTTCAAATATTTTCCTGCATCAGACGATCCTTTAGGACCTTCCAGTTCATTGATAGCTTCTGCTGCCATTAAATAAATATCAGCCATACGCATTACTTGCCAGTTCATGCCATCATCATTTGAAGAGTCAACTACACGGTTCATCCACTCGAAACGAACTTTACCAAAACTCCATCCACCCCAGCATTTATTGGGTGCTTTCCAGGCAATGTCTCCATCGTTGTCACTTGTCCATTTAAAAGGTACACAAGTGATATCACGACGAACATCTTCTACATCATAATCATAAAACAAAGTCGGAATAGGGCCGTTTATGCCTCCTTTGGCTAGTTTTGTCCATTGGTCTTTCTTTTCGTGTTTCACTCCCCAAGTGTAGATGACACGTCCACGGGATGCCGAAAATGGAATCTCGAAAATAGATTCTGCTCCTGCAATTGTTCCTTCAGCACATAGTGCTTTAAAGTTAGCTTCAAATGTGCCTAATGTGTTATAGCCTTTGCTGATGATGTCCAGACATTCATTTTTTGCAATTGTATATAGTTCCTGTCTTTCTGTTGCATCTTCTGTATTGTAACGGATCCCATCCGGATGTTGTGAGTAACCTGCCGCAAATAATGCAATTCTCGCACGTAATCCTTTGGTGAAGGTTTGGCTTACTCGTTCTGTTGATTTAGTAAAGCTGTTTTCGTTAGGCCAGCCTACGTAGTCTTGTGCTATAAGTAAGTCGTTCAACAGTCTTCTCATGATAACCATACGGTCGGTCTTAGGCAAGTCGATTGTTTCTGTGGTGTTGGGCTCAAAACGGGCAGGGACATCACCGAACGCTTTAATCAGATCGAAATAGATAAAAGCTCTTAAGGTCAATAGTTCACCGTAAAACTGGCGCATATTGGCGTTACTCATATCGCTGTACTCGTCCATACCGGTTATAGCGCTGTTTGCACGTTCTATGGCTTCATAAAGTTTGGCCCAAACGTTGTTGTCCGTATTCATGTATTGATTATCGGTAGTGGCATTGTATGTTACCAAGGCTCCTTCTTTATCAGTGAAAGCTCCTTTCTTCCCCGTATTATTCCAGATTTCACAGTCGCTGTTGACTCCGAAGTAGGCAATATAACGTCCACGATAAGAGTTTGTTTCACCGAATGACTGGTGCAGTCCCATCACTACATCATTGACCAAAGCCTCGTTAGAAAAAACTTCTGTCTTTTCCATAGATGACTTTTTGGAAGTATCTAATATGTCATCACAAGAAGAAAAAGCAAATAGTGATGCTGCTAATGCTGTATATAATATTTTTTTCATTACTTACTAGTTTTACTGATTAAAAATTAAGGTTCAAACCGATTACAAACTGACGGCTCTTAGGATATGCTGAATAGTCTACACCCGGAGTCAGTTGGCTGCCATTTCTGCGGCAAGTAGAAACTTCCGGATCGTAACCGCTATATCCCGTGATACAGAACAGATTGTATCCCGTTACATAGAAACGAAGGTTATTGATTCCAACTTTCTTGGTTAGATGAGCAGGCAGAGTATATCCCAATGTCAAAGTGCTCAGACGAAGGTATGAACCGTCTTCAACAGCCCAATCCGAGAATACGAATTTGCTCATATAAGGTGACCACACCGTGGTGTTCTCGTTCATTTGCGCCAATTGGTTCATGTCTGTTACCAAATTGCCGTTTCCGTCAATATTAGTCCAACGTTTTGCAGCGGACATTTCAGAAGTCATGTTTCTGTATAAGTACTTGGAAGTAGAAGTTGTTTCGATCTTATTAGCGTTATAGATGTCGTTACCATAGCTCCATGTAAAGTTGGCTGCCAGGTCGAAACCATATAGGCGGGCATTGATGTTGAATCCACCTGTATGCAGGGGATTGGCATCGCCAATGATCGTTTTATCCTTTTCACCATTCGCATCTCCACTATTATCCAAATCTTTTAGTTTCATCATACCTGGGCGCGCAGTTCCTACGGCAGAAGATTTGTTGACGTCTTTCTTCAGAGTCCAGGTATCGGTTGTTGCATCATAACTCTCAAAATCGGAAACCTCATAACGTCCGGCACTTACATAACCATACATTTTTCCAACAGAACCACCTACTTCCGGCAAGAAATCCTGACCTATTTCTGTAGAAGCCCAATAAGATTGTGCTTGTTCGTTAGTAAGCTTCTGTAAAGAACCGAGAGATTTGATCTTATTTTTATTAAAACTGATATTGGCTCCAATGCTCAGACCAAAATTCTTTTTATCAACGGCTACCCAGTTGACGCTGGCTTCAAGACCTTTGTTTTCAGTCTCGCCCATGTTACGGTATTGGTAGTTATAACCAGTTCCGGATGTCGGGAACATAATTAACAGGTCTTTTGTATTATTCCAGTAGCCTTCAATTGTTCCGCTTAATCTGCCTCCTAAAGTAGTGAAATCCAAACCGACATTTCTTGTAATGGTTGTTTCCCAGGTGAGATCGCTGTTTGCCATATATTTGCTTGGAGCAATGTAGGAATTGACACCATTGATCCATGGAGTTTTATTTAACTCATATAATTGAGAGATCTGTCCCGAAGGAATATTATTGTTTCCGGCTGTACCATAGCTAAAGCGGAGCTTCAGGTCATCCAACCAATTTTTGGTATTCTCCATGAATGATTCAGAAGATATACGCCATGCGACAGCGGCAGAAGGGAAGAATCCCCATTGGTTACCTTTGGCAAACTTCGAAGAACCATCGGCACGGAAAGTGGCGCTAAACAAGTATTTGCTGTCAAAGTCATAGTTTGCACGTCCGAAGAATGAGAACAACACATCATCCGGATAACCATAATTGGTCACTTCATATGGGTTTCCTTTTGTGGAATAGTTGATGCAGTCGTCTGCCGTATATTCAGTCGGGAAGCCATGTACAACGTTTCTTAATTCTCTCTCTCTGGTAACAATATATTCTTGACCAGCCAATAGGTTTAAATGGTTTTTGTTATTCTTAAAGAACTTCTTGAAGTCATAACTTAAGGTGTTTGTACTGCGGAAGGCAGTTCTTGTACCACGAGTAAAAGAAATAGCAGGTTTACTCTTATCTTCATCGTCTACGTTATTTCTTACATAGTAAGTAGTCACACCATAATAGCGGTCTGCATTATTTCGATAATCGTCATAACCAACTTCTGCTTTTAGTTTTAAATCTTTGATTATTTCCCAAGTGATAGAGCCGGCAAGGTTATAGTTGATACGTTCTTTGCGGGTGTCATTATCTCTTAGGGAGATTAACGGATTAATCAATAGAGAATTGGCATCTTCTTCGTCTGCATTGAGTGCATCAGAGATACCAGGTACAGGATATGGAGTATACAACAAAGAATATTTCAGGCGTTTGTCCGTGTTCAATGAACTGTTGGCATCATTGGAACCTCCACCATTGATTTTGGTTTTGGAAAAGCGTGCTGAAAAATCTAAAGAAACGTTCTTCAGTGGCTTGTGATTCAATTTTAAATTGAGGTTATCACGTGCATAGTCAGACATTTGCATGATAGCTTTATCATCAATATGAGAGTAGCTGAACGAATATTTGAACTTATCGCTACCACCATTGATGCTTAGATTGTGATTAAATGAATGTCCGGTACGTCCGAAAGTTAAATCCTGCCAGTCATTGGTAGCTACGTTGTCATACATGTCAAGGTCTTGATAATTACCAAAATACTTGATATAATCATCATTCTTATTTGTAAGTTGAGCCAGTTCATACTGCCATTTGGTATAATCGCTTGCGGAAAGTACATCTAATGTTTTTGCCACTTTTTTCCACGCATAATAAGCATTGTAGCTAACACTGACTTTGCCTTCTTTACCACTCTTGGTAGTAACAATAATTACACCATTAGCACCACGTGCACCGTAGATAGCAGTTGAAGAAGCGTCTTTCAATACATCGATTGATTCAATATCTGTAGGTGGAATATCTGAGATACTTTCCACTGGAAATCCGTCTACAATAAAGAGAGGTTCGTTACTTTGTGTGATTGAACCACCTCCACGTACGCGAATACTCATTTGTGCGTCAGGAGAGCCCTCTGTAGTTGTAATTTGTACACCTGCCATTTTTCCTTGCAATGCTTCAGTCGCAGACGCTACAGGAATGGCTGCTAAAGTTTCTGAATTAACGGATGCTACTGATCCTGTTATGTCTTTACGCTTGGCAGTACCATAACCGATAACTACAACTTCATCCAACGCTTTTGCATCATCTGATAGTGTAACATCAATCTTGCTTTTTCCTTTGATAGCGATTTCCTGCGTTTTCATACCAATATATGAAATAACTACAGTGGCGTTGGCAGGGACTTTTAGAGAGAAATTTCCATCCAGGTCAGTAATTGTACCATTGGTAGTATTCCCTTTTTCTACAATGGAAGCACCGATAATCGGTTCTCCGGTTGTGTCTTTCACATTACCATTTAAGGTAATAGTCTGCGCTGATACGCTGAGCGATAATGCTGCGAAAATCATTAGCAGCAAAGTGCGCATGTTTTTCATTCCTTTAGGCATCTTTTGTTCTTTTATATTAGATTATTAATATTCGAGTGTGTCCACTCTTAGAGTTCTTACTGGTGCAAAATTATGTTTTTGGGGCTTGTGGGATGTGTAATATTTGTTTTTACGATAGTATTTTTTGTTTTTCCGGCATAAAATGGATAAAGACGAGGATTTATGGGGAAATGTACTCTCGTCTTAATCTTTTATAACTGTTTATTCGGGCTTTTAGTTTTATTTTTTAGAATCCGCAGGATACAGATGATTCACTAGCTCGTTCAGATATACCTCCAGATTGGTGTATTCTTTACTCAAACCATATTGTGCGCCGTCACTTGGATCATTCGGATTCAGATTGTACTTTTTCTCCCATTCGTCCGGTATGCCATCTCCGTCGGAGTCGGTTGGGGTCGGTTCGGATTTATATTCGGGCCAGCCTCCTACATCTATCGGTTGGTCAACCATTCCGTTGGTGCTTCCATGAGACCCTTCATAAGTGTAATTCCCTTTGCGGGTTTCTTCTACGATTCGTTGGTCTACGGCATCGCGGCGGTGAGAAGCTCCGGCAAATTGCAGTACATCTTTATAGGCTTTCTTTGCCGGTTGCAATGAAGTATGCTCTGCTATATCAAATGCTTTTTTGGATAATAAATTTTTTTCCGGTGCGAAGTCGTTCTTGACGATCAGACCAAATGTATTATCCATATTGACTTTATAAAGAGCTTCTTTCTGCTTGTCAGTCAGGCTGGGACAGGTGGCGTCCATAAAGTTTCCTTTGAAGTGGAAGGTTCCATGTACCCCTGCCTCATTTTGATTTTTGCCGTCGTCTGCATAAGCGGTGAACAGGCGTCGGTATGAACCTTTGGTAGCACTATAGGGACCCGGCTTATAGTAATTATTGAGAAAGTTGTACGAACCGCCTTCACCGGCATAAGCCCCGTCACTACCATAATTGTAGATTACATTATTGAATAATTCCACCTTTTCTTCTTCCGGTTTGCCGGTATAACGGCTGCCGCAGAGTCGTGGAGTACGATTGGTGTGATGTGCCAGCAGATTATGATGGAAGGATGCTTTTTGTCCACCCCAGATGCCACCATAGCCATGTGCTCCTTTCTCATGAATAGAGTTGGCGAGGCTTTCGCTGATGATACACCATTGAAGGGTGAATTGACTGTTATCATAGAAAGTGGCACATTCATCCGTACACCAGCTCAGAGAGCAATGGTCTATGATTATGTTACTGTTTCCTTTGGTACCGTTCATTGCATCGTCACCTTTTTGCTTGATGTCCGCTCCCATACGTGAACGGATAAAGCGGACAATCACATTGTCTGCTTGAATGGAAAAGGTGTAGTTCTTCAGACAGATGCCATCTCCGGGAGCTGTTTGACCTGCGATTGTCACATCTCCATTGCTGAGTTTTAAAGGTTTCTGCAATTCAATGATGCCGCTGACTGCGAAAACGATTGTACGGGGGCCTTTTTTGTTGATAGCCCAGCGGAAAGTTCCTTCCGAACCGTCATCTGCCAGTGAAGTTACAGTGTATACTGTTCCACCGGCACCTCCTGTTGTATATTTCCCTGCACCGTCGGCACCCGGGAAGGCTGGAACTTTTGAACGGTCGGGAGTAATATTCTCTTTGTACGAATTGTCAGTATTTGTATTCCCTTGAATAGAAGGGAGCATAAATAAGGCACATAGCCCTATCAGGATTTTTTTGTTCATAGCTATTTAGTTATTGGTTGGGTATAAGGAATTTACCAAACTATTCAGATAGACTTCAAGGTTGGTATATTCCTTGCTTAAGTTATATTTGTTTCCGTCACTACTGTCGTTGGGATTCAGTCCGTTGGCTGTTTCCCATTCGTCCGGTATCCCGTCTTTGTCACTATCCTGCTGTGCGCTGGTAGTGGATGCGTATTCACTCCATCCTTCCACATCAGCTTGTGTATCGATCAGTCCGTTCGTTCCTCCGTTTGAGCCTGTGTATGTGTAAGTGCCTTTCTGGGTTTCTTTTACAATACGTTCATCGATATGGTCACGCAGGTTGGAAACACCAGCGTATAGTAATACAGACTGATAGGCATCTTGTGCAGACTGAACGAACGAATAATCATCTAAGATAGGAAAACGTGAAGATACAAGCAAATCTTTTGTTGAAACTTCGTTGTTTTTTACGCAAAAAGCGGTTGAGGAGGTATTATCTGCATTTGCATTGGCCAATTCTGTCTTTTGTGAATTAGATAACTTCTCATGTGTTTCGAAATAATTCCCGTTTATATAAAATTTTCCATATACTCCTTTTGCCTGTTGATTCTTGCCATCATCTAGATAAGCGGTGAAAATACGGCAATGTACTTTCGCTATGGCATTAACAGGGCCCGGCTTATAGTAGTTATTCATGATATTATAAGAACCTCCCTCTCCTGCATAGGCTCCTTCACCAGTCCAATTATAGATTACATTATTGCATAAATCGACTTTTTCCATATCCTCTCTGTTGGAGTAGCGACTTCCGCAGAGGCGGGGCGTGCGGTTACTATGGTGAGCCAGCAGATTATGGTGGAAGGTTGCAGGGCTGCCTCCCCATATTCCGCCATATCCATGGCCTCCTTTGTTATGAAGAGAATTTGTCAGACTCTCGCTGATGATACACCATTGCATGGTAAAGTCGGTATTTCCATAAAATGAAGCACATTCGTCCGTACTCCAGCTCATTGAGCAATGGTCGATAATAATATTCCTTTTGCCGGGATAAGAATCTTGATACCCATTCATCGAATCATCTTCCGTCTTACATTCATCCCCCATGCGTGAACGGATAAATCGGATAATGACATTGTTTGCGTTGACACGTAAAGTATAATTTTTCAGGCAAATACCGGGGTGGGGAGCTGTTTGACCTGCGATGGTTATATCATCATTCTTTATTTGCAGCTGTTTGCTTAAAGGGATGACTCCACCAACAGCGAACACAATCGTCCTTTTGCCCGACTTCTCTATCGCCCAACGGAGAGTACCTTCTGAACCGTCATCTTTGAGAGAAGTTACTGTATATACTGTTCCTCCGGCTCCACCACTAGTTAGTTTTCCGGCTCCTTCGGCACCGGGAAAAGCTGCGACTGTCGAACGGTCGGGAGTCGGATACTCCGGCAGCTGATCCTCTCCCGAATCATCCGGATCAGTAGAATCTCCCGGCTGTTCTGTTGGAGGATTTGTGTCCTGTTCGAGATTTTCTTCCGAACAGGCTGTGAATGATATGAAGACAGATGCAAGAAAAGCTCCTAAAAAAGTTTTATTCATGGCATTAGTTCTTTAAAATATTGGTTGTACTCACGTATTGTGTTAATTATATGGTTGCAAATGTATAGGGAAGAAAAGACGTCGGTGTGCAATATTTGTTTTTCACATTGTATTTTTTGTTATTAGATTCAATTAGAGCATGGTTTAATGTGCTTTACTCTGTTCCATTCACCGATTTTTATCCGGTATTCATCGGTTTTCTGACCGGAAATCATCAGAAAAGCCTGTAAGAGCACAAAGAAATGATGTATCTTTGAACCATCAATCATTAATCATAGAAACGATGGAACAGAAATCTAAATTCTCATCTGCTACAGTTTTCTCAGGAAAACTTCTGATAGCTTCATTATTTATCCTTTCAGGAATTTTGTTATTCGCCCGTAACATGGGTTGGATTACTGCTGAATTGTTCAATATAATAGTATCATGGCATTCTCTCCTTATTATATTGGGAATTTATTCGATGATACGCCGCCATTTTGTTGGTGGAATTATCCTTGTATTGGTAGGTGCTTATTTTCTGTTAGGAGGTCTTTCGTGGTTGCCTGAAAATTCTCAGGCAATGGTCTGGCCGCTGGTTTTGATCATAGCCGGAGTTTTATTCCTCTTCAAATCCCGCCACAGAGGACCGTGGGATGACAAACAGCGTATGTTTCGTGACCATAGAGAATGGATGAAGCATGGGCACCATGGTCATGCGGGCATGAACTTTACAGACAATCAGCAGCAATGTGAATCGGAAGATGGTTTTCTGCGTTCTGATAACACTTTTGGGGCTGCACGTCATGTAGTACTCGATGAACTTTTTAAAGGAGCAGTCGTCCGTACCTCTTGTGGAGGAACAACGATTGACCTGCGCCATACTCATATCGCACCGGGAGAAACATATATCGATATCGATTGTAGCTGGGGAGGAGTCGAAATATATGTTCCTTCCGACTGGAAAGTAGTATTTAAGTGTAATACTTTCTTTGGCGGCTGTGATGACAAACGCTGGCAAAACGGGAATATCAATAAGGAAAGTGTATTAGTCATTCGGGGAAGGCTTTCTTTCGGGGGACTGGAAGTTAAAGACTAACGTATGAAAGCACATCCGATTATAGATTATCCTTATTGCTGGGTGCCGATGCTGGTGGTAGCGCTGGTATTGGTTGTAGCTCAGGTAATGATAATGAGTGTATACACAGGTGCGGACTATGTGCCTGCTGTCATAGACGGAATAGCGACAATCGGTTGGTTGATGGCATTAGGTTATTTGGCCTGGTTTGTTGTCGGAGTAGTCTCTATCTTTCAGACAGAAGTCATTACTCTGGTGGCAGGAATACTGATCTGGATAGCCGGCAGCTTTATGGTTTACGATATTGTAACAAGGATAGCCGGTATACCTTATATCACTTTTGCATCTACCATCCCTTTTCGTCTGTTGTTTGGCATTCCCACCTGGGTCGCCATTCTTCTTTGGTATCGCTTGATTGTCGCTAAAGAAGATGCACTGAATCAGGAACTGGAAAAAGAATTGATAATGCATCAACCAGTTAGCCTGCCGGAAGAACCGCAGATAGAACAGATCGACCGTATCACAGTGAAAGACGGTTCGAAAATTTATTTGATTAAAACGGATGAATTAATCTACATACAAGCATGCGGAGACTACGTTATGCTGATTACTCCTTCGGGGGAATATCTGAAGGAACAGACAATGAAGTATTTTGAGACTCATTTGCCTTCCGATACCTTTGTTCGTGTTCATCGTTCAACGATTGTCAATGTCACTCAAATCTCCCGTGTAGAACTGTTTGGGAAGGAAACGTACCAGCTATTATTGAAAAATGGGGTTAAACTTCGGGTAAGCCTTTCGGGTTACAGGTTGTTGAAGGAGCGGTTAGGTTTGTAGAAAACGAGATTATTATAGAATAGTAACATGATGAGATGTCAACAGTAAAATAGAAGGCTTTCAGGATTGAGAACATAGGAAGTTTAAGAACAGTCGATCCTGATAGACAATTTACGAACCGTGAAGTATATTTGAATCGTTTGGTACAAGAAGTAATCGAAGCGAAGAACAAATAGGAACGGCAGATTTTTCGTTCAAAACGATTGATTTTGGAGATATCTCCCTTGAATGTTTGATGATAACATTCAAGGGAGACATTGTTTTAAGGGTATTGCACACATAGGGAGTACTATTTGGTCCAAGTCTGTTTTATCCCCCTTTTCTACTAAATCTTACTCTTTATTTAGCTTATGTTTTCTCAATTTTGCACTTGTGAAAGAGCATAACTTTCATCTTAGTGAGAAAAAAACATCAATGTCAAATGAAAATCTAAGCAAAATGAAAAACATGAACTTGTTACATCAAAGCATGAATGCACCTTGAAAGTATTAACCTTCTTTTAAAGAAAAGAATCAAATATTGGTTCCTTCTTTTATTTATGCATATCTTTAAATTAAATAAACTAATATTTATGAGACATCTAGTAAAGATTTTATTTGCATCGTTTCTGATTTTCTTCTCTTGTTCTCAGCAAGTAGATGATGGTTGGGAACTAAATGAGCTTCCTAAAGAACCCGGAACGCATCCTGTTGGCGTTGGCTTTAGCCGGGCAAGTCTTGAAACATTCGCAGAGGAGGGAATTACGGAGATTGGAATTTACGTGTATCTGAAGGACTCTATGGTATATGGCAAGAACCTTCCTTTAAATGATGGTAATTTGGAGGTTGATCTTCCTTTGGGAGAGAATCTACAGACTTTCGCAGTTGCGAACGCCGATCGTCTGACTGATACCGACAGCCTTTCCAAAGTAGTAGTCTATCAGGATCTTTATGCGCAGAAGCAGGTGTACATCTCTGAAATTAAGGATTTTACTTCCGATTATTCTGCCAATAGCCTTAGTCTTGAATTGAAGCGTCTGGTAGGACATGCGGTATTTCAGCCCAGAGAGACAGCGGAAGAAATAAATAGTATTACCCAGTTTGATCACTTGAATGTAACCTTTACAAATGTAGGCGTTGCCTATAAGGTAAAGACCGGTGCATGTGTGCAGGAAGACGTTACGGTCAGTGTCGATAAGGCTGCCGGTTTCAGTGCATCAGTTTATTCGTTCCCTACGGCAAGTGCTGATTCAAGAACCTCAGTCGATGTAGTGTACATGAAGGGTGGGGAAGAAGTGAACCGTACAAACAGCCCGCTTGATACGGGAATCGCCTTTGAGTCCTCCAAACGTTCTACCGTTTACATGCCTATTCTGGAAGAAGCATATCTGCAGAATTCGTGGGCCCGCAGCCGTGCGGTAGTGAGCAAGAGTTCCTTGGTTCAACCGTTTACAATAGAAGAATCTGAATTTTAAAACAGGAGTCTTATGAGAAAAAATATATTATATTCTTTAGCGGGCTTGACGCTTCTGCTATGTATGTACGCTTGCTCTGACGATGAGAAATACTCAACTTCGGTGGTGACGCAAATTGAATTATTCCTGAATGACAAACCGTGGGCGGTAAATACCGGATTGTCAACCAAACCTCTTTTCATATACAAAGAAAACGGGGAATATTTTGCGAATTATACTTCCCACTATCGGTTTCAGTTGCCTAACGGGAAATATAGGATTATATCGACTATTCAGACAGATTCGATACCCTGTCCGGACAATCTGAATGATATTGTTATCCGGCAAGATATGGGTGCAAAAGTTAAATATGATATTTCAGCACCGGTGGAATACAGTTCTCCGTTCAACGATCCGTTGAGTATCCGTATGTATAGCCGGACAGGAGTGCTCCGTCTGAGAGCGACAGACAAGAAAGCGGACAAACGCTATTCTACAGTGCGTGCCGTACTTTCTTGCCCTATCTCGGCTTATAAAATATCAGAAGCTAAATACATAGAGACTCCGGTTGAAGTCATTCGTGATAAATCGACTAATAGCGGTGGCGTGAACTATACGGACGACATGGTATTGTTTGAAACCCAGACAGTAGGTAAAGAAGTGGGAGTCCGCATTGATTATCTGGATCAGAATAACAATGTGATACAGTCAAAGACTATAGATGGTACATTCCCGATATTGCCTGATGATACCACACAGGTGGCATTTGCTTTGAATAATGCAGATGAGCCTATGATTCAGGATTATAAAGTGACCATTGCTTCTGAAGGCTGGAACGATGAAGAAATAAATCCGGAGGCTCCGATGAGAATACCGGAAGGTTATAGATACGTCAATCCGGAAGAAAATCTGGAACAGATATGCAAAGCGATGATGGTAGATGCTACAGTGACGGATGTAAAGCTCTTCTTGAAAGCAGGGGGAACTTATAACTTAAAAAGACAGTCTGATTTACCGAAGAGCTTATATATACTGGGAGAAAAGCCGATGAGCGGACAGGAACTTGCCTATATGGAAATGGGTAATATGAGTATTTCTACCGGAGATAATAAGATTGATGCTATTCATTTTGAAAATCTGAATATAAAAACAACAGATTCGGACTTCTTTAAGTTCAAGAATCAGCAGTTCCATGTGAAGGAAATTTCATTGAAGAACTGTGATATCAGTGATCTCGGACGTACCATGTGGTATCAAGAAGTGAATGCAGGACTTGCACAGACTGTCGATTACCTTATTATTGATGATTGCCGTTTCTTCGGTCTGAATTCCAGCGGTAGCGGATTATTCGGTTTGTCAACTAAACAAGATGCTCCTATTTACAATTTCATATTCAGGAACTCTACTTTCCATGCGAATAATCTGACGAAAGCATTGATTACAGGTTTAGGTTCAATGACTGGTGACTTGAGCATTACCATTGAACATTGTACGTTCATTGGAATGGCGCCTGTGGGCATGACCTTCTTCGATTTATCACCGAAAAAGACCAGTAGTTTTGCATTGACTGTTAAGAATAATCTCTTCAGTGGTATATCCGGACCTGGTAGTGGTACGTGGTTTAATCTGAGAAATGTAACAAACCGCACTTTTACGGACAATTATCATACGCAAGGTTTTGTTATGAATACCTGGGGAGTAAACGATAATGAACTTCCGCTCGAAACAACATCAATGGACGGTCTTTTTACTGATGTTGAGAATAGGGATCTGACTATTAAGGATAAGAGTTCAGAGGTATATACTAAGAATATTGGTGACCCGCATTGGATTAAATAGTAACCAGAGTATAAACGAATAATAGATATATAGAATATGAGATCATATCTAATGATATTATTAGCAGGATTCCTTTGGGCTTGTAGTTCGGATGATGAGAAGAACGAAGTAGTGTCAGCGAAAAACCTGGAAGTCTCAAAGAATGAGGTAAAGCTTACCAATGTAGGAGGATCTTTTACTATCAACGTGACTGCTTCCGGCGATTGGACTGCCGAAGTTGTGAGCAGCAATAGTGGCTGGCTAACTCTTTCAAAGACTAGTGGCAGCGGAAATAGTGACCTTCGTTTGTTCTTCACAGAAAATACGGATGACGCAAAGCGTGAAGGAAAGATCAAGATTGCATTGTCAAATGCTGATTCTAAACAGGAACAGGAGATAGCTGTAGAGCAACTAGGCACCGATCCTGATATTTTACTGGATTATCCTACTGATGAAATAAGTTATGAAGGTGGTGAATTGTTAGTAACAGTTGTTTCCAACGTAGAATGGGAAGTATATATTGCGGAAGAATACTCTTGGATTAAAAAAGTAGAAAATCCTGATGCCAGAGCATTTGCGACTACTGAATGCAAGTTTATGATTGACCCTAATGTTGATGTGGAAAGAAAAGGTGAGATTGTTTTCAGAACCGTAGGCGATTATGTATTAAGTAGGACTGTAGAACTGACTCAAGAAGTATCTGATGCTTATTTGGATCTGAAATATAAGGAGTATGCATTACCGTATCGCAATAATAAGTTGATTATTCCTGTTGACTTAGGAGACAGAGAAGGTGCCAGGTATAATATTGATATTGATAATGAATGGCTTACCTGGAATAAAGATGAATCAACTTCTTCTCAAATAGTCTTGGATGTTGCTGATAATGACCACTCTGATTTACCCAGAATAGCCAGGATTAAAGTAAGAAATGCTGCTTTGGAAGAAACAGTAGAAGTTCTTCAATATGGTAAACCGAATGTAACAATCGGGGATGATATGACTACTCTATTGGCTTTTCCGGGAGCAGAAGGATTTGGTCGTATAACCACCGGTGGCAGAGGAGGAAAAGTATATCATGTGACAACCTTGGAGGACGGTGACCAGGAAGGAACGTTACGTTATGCTGTTAACCAACGCGACACTCGTACGATTGTTTTTGATGTGGCGGGTACTATTTTCTTGAAGAGTGACTTGAAGATAACTCGCGGTAACTTGACAATTGCCGGACAAACGTCTCCGGGACAAGGTATTTGTATTGCTACTTATCCTGTGATACTTGCTTCAAACAATATCATACTCCGATACTTGCGTTTCCGGGTAGGAAATGAAGGTGGTGGAGAACCTGATGGACTGGGAGGTATGGAAAATACGAATATAATTATTGACCATTGTTCTGTCAGTTGGAGTGTAGACGAATGTTTATCTGTATATGGAGGTGAAAACCTGACCATTCAATGGTGTATTGCTTCCGAAAGTCTTCGTACAGCCGGGCATGGTAAAGGAAAACATGGATATGGTGGAAACTGGGGCGGAACTAATGTCTCTTATCACCATAACTTGTTGGCACACCATGAAAGTCGGGTTCCCCGTCTTGGTCCGCGTCCGAAGACTCAGGAAAACGAATACATGGATATGCGTAATAATGTATTCTACAATTGGGCTGGAAACGGATGTTATGGCGGTGAAGGTATGAATGTGAATATCGTGAACAACTATTACAAACCGGGACCTGCTACTCCGAAAGATAAATACATAAGTTATCGTATTGCCGGAATTGGTGTCAGAACCCAAGATTATTGTCATAACGAAGATGGTACTCCGAATACATGGTATCCGATGATGCATAAATGGGGAACGTTCTTTGTAGACGGAAATGTAATGGAAGGTAATGCGGAAGTTACTGCAGATAATTGGACCAAAGGTATTTATGAACAGATTGACAATTCAAAATGTGATAATACTTTTACTGATGAAGTTAAAGTGGCTATGCATCTCACTACTCCGTTGGCAACAGGTATGATTACCACCCATTCAGCGGAACAAGCATTTGATCTTGTAGTAGGCTATGCCGGATGTTCCAAACAACGCGATATTATCGACATTCGTATTGCGGAAGAAACTCGTACTGGAACGGCTACATATATCGGTAGTGTGACAGAGAATGCTGCCAACGCACCCGGATTGATCGATATCCCGAATGATGTGAAACCGGCAGGAGCAGCAAGTGCATGGCCCGAACTGACAAATAATAATATGGCACCGGAGGGCTTAAAAGATTCGGATGGAGATGGAATTCCAGATATTTGGGAAGACGCATACGGATTGGATAAAGAGAATCCGGATGATGCTGCCGCTTACACTCTGGATACACGCTATTCTAATCTGGAGGTATATCTACACAACTTGGTTCAGCATCTGGTCTATGCCCAGATTCAAGGAGGAACGATTAAATAAGGCAAAAGTACTATTTGAATAAGTAACTTAAAAAAATACTATAATGAATAAACTAATCATAAGTATATTCACCCTGTTATTGGTAACGGTCAGTGGTTTCGCACAGACCGTCACCGGTACGGTGACAGATAACTTCGGACCGGTGATCGGTGCCGCAGTGATGGTACAAGGCACACAGGTAGGTGCTACTACTGATATAGATGGGAATTTTACGCTGGTGAGTGTTCCCGATGTGGATAAGGCAGTTCTGATCGTGCGTTATGTCGGAATGAATGAAGTGAAAGAACCGTTGAAAGGGCGTACTTCCGGCATTCATATCCGGATGACGGAAGCAATCGGACAATTGGATGACGTGGTAGTAATCGGTTATGGTACACAGAAAAGAGGTAGCCTGACAGGTTCTGTAGCAAGTGTATCGGGCAAGGTTTTGGAAAAAGTTCCCACTGCTTCTGTTGCTGAAGCTATTGTAGGAAAATTGCCGGGGGTACAGGTAACGTCAGTAGATGGTTCACCGGATGCGGAGATTAAGATTCTTGTACGTGGTGGAGGTTCCATTACACAGGATAATAGTCCGCTTATTTTGGTAGATGGATTTGAAGTTAGTAGCTTGAATGATATTCCACCGACAGATGTAGAGTCAATTGATGTACTGAAGGATGCCGCTTCTACAGCTATCTATGGTGCCCGTGGTGCCAATGGTGTCATTCTGGTAACTACCAAACAAGCCAGAGAAGGGCGCGTTTCTATCAATCTTAATACCTATTTGCAAACAAAAACTCTGTCAAATAAGCTGGATGTAATGGATCCTTATGAGTATGTATTGATGCAGTTCGAAAATGCTCGTCAGAAAAGTTCCAATCCGACAGGGTTTTATAACAAGTATGGACGAGCTTATGAGTACTATATTTATCAGGGAGATGAAGGAACAGACTGGCAAGACGAAGTATTTGGAACTAATCCGGTGGCCAAATATGTAGACCTTAGCATTAATGGTGGTACAGAGAAAACAAAATATAAAGTTTCATTTATCCATCAGGACCAGCCTAGTGTGATGGTGGGCAACGGATTGAAGCAGAATAACCTGAACGTGGCTATTAATACCAAATTATTTAAGTTCCTTACTTTTGAATATCGTACCCGGCTGTTGCATAAAGAAGTGAATGGTTCCGGTACGGATGGTGTCAGCTTGCTGAATGCTCTTCGCCAGGCTCCCACCGAGGGACTGGATGAATATATGACATTGCCCGAAGATGATACTTACTATGATCCTGATCAGTTGGATGAAGTAACTCGTTTTAATCCAAAAGAGGAATCAGAGAAAAACTATAAGAAGAGAATCAACAAATCTCTTAATACAATGGGGGCATTGACATGGAATATCATGAAAGGTATGACTTTCCGTACGGAGTTTGGCTTTGAAAACAATACTCAGGAGTCACGCCGTTTCTGGGGAACCGATACGAGTACTGCTAAAAATAACTCCAATCAGCCGGTGGCTGAATGGAGCATGTCTCAAGGTTCCAAATGGCAGCTTACAAATGTATTTAACTACAACTTTATGTTGAAAGATGTACATGATATTCAATTGATGCTTGGACAAGAAATCAAGAGTTCCGTATCAAGTAGTAAGACTTATACTACTCGTTTTTTCCCAAAGAGCACTACTGCGGAAAAAGCATTTGATAATTTATCATTAGGTACTCCTTATGAAAATTCATCCTCTGCAAATTCACCGGTACGCATTTCTTCCTTTTTCGGTCGTATCAATTACGGATATAATGAAAAATACTTTGCTACGTTGACTTTGCGTGGCGATGGTTCATCAAAGTTTGCTTCTAATAATCGCTGGGGCTTCTTTCCGGCAGGATCTGTAGCATGGCGTATGTCCAATGAGGACTTTTTGAAAGATAACCCTACTGTATCTAATTTGAAATTGAGATTAGGTTATGGTATTTCCGGTAATGACCGTATTCCTTCCGACCTTTACAAGAAACTTTATGGAATCAGCAGCAGTCGTCCGGCAGGTTGGGCTGAAACGAGCCGTTATTATTATAAATTCTATAACACTAACTACTTGTACAATCCGGATGTTAAGTGGGAAACAACCATTACCCGCAATATTGGTATTGATTTTGGTTTCTTTAAAGAACGTTTGAGTGGAAATCTGGATTTCTATTTTAATACGACTAAAGACCTGTTGGTTCCTTCAGATATCCCAGGATATACCGGATATACGAAGATAATGACGAATGTAGGACAGACTTCTAACCGTGGTATCGAATTGTCTTTGACCGGTTATATCATCGACCGTCCGGATTTTACGTTGAATGCAACATTCAATATCGCTCGTAATAAGAATAAGATTGATAAGCTGGCAAACGGTGAGAAAGAATGGATACTTTCTTCCAATTGGGCAGGCTCTCAGTTGTTGAACACAGATGACTATCGTGCTTATGTAGGTGGTACAAGCGGTTTGATGTACGGATTTGTAAATGATGGTTTCTATACAGTAGATGATTTTGATTCGTTTGATGAAAAGTCCAGAACCTGGCATCTGAAAGATGGGGTTGTAAACTCCAGCCCGTTATCAGGTGAACCTCGACCCGGTAACGCTAAGTTTAAGAAATTGACTCCGGTTGACGAGAACAGCGCTAATCCTTATACATTGACCGATGAAGACCGTACGGTTATCGGTAATACAACTCCGAAATTCTCCGGTGGATTCGGATTGAATGCTACGTATAAAGGTTTCGACTGCTATGTATTCTTCAACTATATGTACGACTTTGATGTATTCAATGCCAATAAAGTGATGATGACTACATGGGCAAGTAATAATTACAATAACTTCAGTATGGATATTTCTTCCCGGAAACGTTGGCGCAACTTTGATGATATGGGTAATGAAATCCGTTACAGTCCGGAGATTCTGGCAGAATTTAATAAAAATGCGACCATGTGGAATCCGACTTCCATCGGACGTCCCCTTGCAATGTCCTATGCGGTGGAAGACGGTTCATTCCTTCGTTTGAATACAGCTACAATCGGGTATACATTACCGCATACCTGGACCAGAAAAGTGGGATTGAGCAAAGTACGTTTTTACGTAACAGGATACAACCTGTTTACAATTACCGGGTATAGCGGCTACGATCCTGAGGTGAATATAGCTACCGGCTTGACACCGAATATTGACCATGACAGATATCCGAGAAGTCGCACATATACATTTGGTGCGCAACTGACCTTTTAATTAATCAACTAAAATGGAAGAACAATGAATAAGAAACTATTATATTCAGCCATCGCCTGTACGATGCTTTCTTTCACATCTTGCAATGATTTTCTAGATGTTGAAACTCCTTCAGGATTTCTCCCCGAATATGTCTTATCTTCGGAAGATGAGATTAAAGCTTTGATGACCCGGATTTATTCTGCAATGACAGAAGACGGAATGTACGGAAGTAATTTTGCGAGTGGTCTGAATACCAATACAGATGTGGAACTGACATCTTTTAAAAATAATACGGTAGCTTCTACAGGAGCAGATATCGGCTGCTTTGATTCAAGACCTTATTGGACAGTATTAAACGATACTTGGAATAGAATGTATTCTACTATCAATTATGCAAACGATTTTATAAAGGGATTGGAGGAATCTCCGTTATTCTATGTTCAGGTAAAAGCGGAAGAACCTACTGAGGTTCAACAAATGTATGGAGAAGTAAAAACTCTTCGGGCCATGCTTTATCTGGATCTGATTCGGACATGGGGAGATGTCGTATTTGTTACAGAACCATCTAAGTCGACCGATGATTTCTTCGGTGTAGGTACGACAGACCGGAATAAGATTCTGGAATATCTGATTGATGAATTGATTGAAGCAGAACCGATGATGAAGTATGCCGCCGATCTTGATTATGGTGTGGAACGTGCATCCCGCGAGTATTGCCAGGCATTGATCGGACAATTGGCATTGTATCGTGGAGGTTGGGCTTTGCGTCCCGATAAGGACAAACCGGCTAGTGTAGGGTACATGGAGCGTGGTGACAATTTCGAGCATTACTATGACATAGCTATCACTTATCTGGGCAAGGTAATCAAAGAGGGTAAACATGACTTGAAACAGAGTTTTGAAGATTTATGGTATAATGAGTGCAACTGGAATACGGCAAAGAATGATGATATTCTCTTTGCGGTTCCGATGCTGAAAAGTGTGACTAGTCGTTATGGTTATAATGTAGGTGTAACGATCGCCGGAGACAAGCATGAATATGGAAGTGCGAGAAATTACCTGTATTTTGGCGGTACTTATGTCTATTCATTTGATAAAGAAGATTTGCGTCGTGATGTCACTTGTGCTCCTTATAAATATGATAAGAATCTGAATCAGGAAATCGATATGGGATTCTCTGCTATGGGAGTTGGTAAATGGTCGAAGTTAAAAATGGAATCTCCTTTAGGAGCGTCCAGTGGTGCCGGAACAGGTATTAATAGTGTGCGGATGAGGTTTGCCGATGTACTGTTGATGTATGCCGAAGCAGTAAACGAACGTTTTGGTCCGCGTGATGACGCCAAGGAAGCTTTGAAGAGAGTAAGGCGCCGTGCTTTTGCTTCTTCTCTGTGGGCTGATAAAGTAGAAACGTACGTAGAAAAACTGAACAATGAAGAAGATTTTTTCAAAGCGATTATGAACGAACGTAAATGGGAATTTGGTGGAGAAGGCATCCGTAAGTATGATTTGGCAAGATGGAATAAATATAGTGAAGTCATCTATAATCTCTATTTTGAAATGATTAACTGGGGATTGGTAGCAGATGGAACCTATGTGGAAGGAATCGAAAAAGTGCCTGAGAATATTTATTATAAATCGATACCCGATCCCAAACAACCGGACAGAACTATTCTGGACATTATCGGAATTGATGAATACGGACCGGGAGTCGGTAGACCTGCGGGATACACTACTTTGGAATATGCTGCCAGTTGGAGAATCTTGAATACGGAAACCCAGCAGTTTGAAACAATGAAAGATATCTCATGGAGCTTTAGAGGATTTATCAACATGAATAATGATAAAGTCGTGAAACCGACTGATCCGTTGAGGTATTTATGCCCATATCCTTCAAAGGTGATCACAGACCATCGGGGATTGATTCGGAACTATTATGGATATTAATCAGTAAAAATGAACGTTATGATAAAGTTATTATATAGATTAACGATGGTTGTAATACCTGCTCTGTTGTGGGGAACACTTTTCACCAGTTGCGAGGACGATAAATATAACAAGATAGACGATCTGTTTCAGCCCAGATTGGTCTTGGAAAAACCGGAAGTAAAAAGCAATTCCATAGCTTTGGTGTGGTATAAGGTGAATGATGCGGTGTCTTATACGGTAGAATTGCATCAGGATACTTATTATAAAAGTCTGTTTATGACAGTGGATACTACCGATCCATTCGTATTTCTGGACGATATTCCTTATGGGACTACATTTTATATCCGTGTACGTTGTAATGCGGAAAATGCTATGCATAATTCACAATGGACTTATACCAATGCTTCTACTGAGGCCCGGCCCGCATATGCCAAATTGCTGGAAGATGTTTCAAAAACAGAGATTACGGAGAACTCCGCAGTCATTCGTTGGAAAGTAGACCCGCAGAATCCGGTAGACAGTATCAGTGTAATGCCGGCAATGAGCGACGCAGCGTTTGTTTCCCGTTATCTTACTGAAGATGAAAAGGAGCAAGGCCGTGCGGATATAACAGACTTGGAGAAGAATACATTGTATACAGTGAATATTTATGATACCGGAAAGCCTCGTAAGTATGATAAACCTTATAATCAGGTGACATTGCGTACTGCCGGACCGGCAGCAGGTTCTATCGAAGTCGGTTGGGATGATGATTTATCGACAATGCTGAAAGAAAATAACGATAATGCAGATATTCCGGAGGGTACCGAATACTTTCTGCCGGCAGGTTCTGCTTATCGCGTGACTCCATTCTCAATTAAGAAAGGCTTCCGATTGGTAGGTAGCACAGAAGGTGAGAAACCGGTAGTTACCATGGAGGGTTCATGGAATATATTTTCCGGTTCCTACATATCCAGCCTGGAATTTTCAAATGTTGAATTCAGACAAGAAGTGAATAACAATTACTTCTTCAATACCGGCAATGCTTATACAATGGAGAACGTCAGCTTTATCAACTGTAATTTTGTCAGCATCAGACGTGGTTTCTGGCGTCATCAGGGAGCTAATGCGAAATACCTGATAAACTTCGAAATGGAAGGCTGCCTGTTCGATCAATGTGGATGGCAGACAGGATGCTATGGTACGTTTAACTTCCAGTCATATGATAAGGACAACAGTGTTTCTTATGACCATATTGAGCGAGCTACGTTCCGGCATTGTACGTTTAGCAGAGATAATAACGGGACAGATGGATATGGATGGGGGAATGTTTTCTATGCGCCTTATCTGGATAAACCGATACATTTGGAATTTAAGAATGTAACCGTCTATAATTACTGTCGTAATCAGCGAATGATTAATATTTCGTCCGCAGTTGGTTCTGAACTGGTGATTGAAAGTTTTGTGCTTGCTTCACCGTGCGGTGAACTGAGTTCACTTGCCGCCAATACTACTACATCCTATTCGAATAACTATACAACGGTGGATTATGCTCTTGGCGGTGGTAAGATGAATGCAATCGATTTGGATATTACAGCAGCCGATCTTTTTGTTGATCCGGAAAATGGTAATCTGACAATTAAAGATCCAAGTTCTCCGATTGTGACTAACCGTGCAGGTGATACTCGTTGGCTACCTTAATCGGGCTGGGTATAACTGATCGTTAAGAAAACGCCGAATAAGGGGGGATATTACCTTTATATATGAAATAGCCCTTGGAAAAGGAATTCGGGGGCTATTTTCCACTCTTTCGATTAGATATTCCACCCGGAATTCTTGTTTTTTGCGAATCTTTGCACAGCTAACGAATATGTAAACTTACACTTAAGGCTTTTCTTTTTCGTTAACAGGAGACTAAGCCGAAAATCCGATGCAAGGGTCAAGCGGCAGGTATATATTGAATTTCAATAGGATTATGATAATAATAAGTAAAGAAATGAATACATTTTTGAAAGAGGAATTGAAAATAGTGTTGGCAAGTCTCTTGCTATTGACTTCTTGCCAGACATATTCGAATCCGGAAAATACAGCGAAGGATGTGGAAGACGTATATAAAGACCTTCCATTCTCGATGCCTAAAGTCGAGCAACCTTCTTTTCCTGATTATCAAGTTAATATTCGTGACTTCGGAGCGCAAAGTGACGGCGTGACATTGAATACGGAAGCGATTAACAATGCTATCAAAGCGGTAAATGCCAAAGGAGGCGGTAAAGTCATTATTCCGGAAGGCCTGTGGCTGACCGGACCTGTCATTCTTTTGAGTAACGTCAATCTGCATGCAGAAAAGAATGCGCTTGTTGTCTTTAGCAGTGACACGTCTCTCTATCCAATTATTAAAACGTCCTTTGAAGGACTGGATACAAGGCGCTGTCAATCACCTATTTCAGCAATGAGTGCGGAGAATATCGCTATCACTGGCCATGGTGTTTTTGATGGAGCAGGAAATAGTTGGCGTCCTGTCAAGAAAGGGAAAATGACGGAAGGACAATGGAAAAACCTGGTGAACTCAGGAGGAACTGTTGATAAGGACGGAAAGGTATGGTATCCCAATGAAGGAGCTTTGAAAGCGTCGATGCTTATGGCAGACTGGGGAAATAAACGGATAGACCTCAACGATGGAGACTGGGAAGAGATGAAAAGTTGGTTGCGTCCTGTCATGTTGAGTATTGTAAAGAGCAAGAAGGTGTTCCTGGAAGGTGTGACTTTCAAGAACTCGCCAAGTTGGTGTCTTCATCCCTTGTCCTGTGAGTCTCTGACGTTGAATGATGTAAAAGTATTCAATCCGTGGTATTCGCAGAATGGAGATGCGCTGGATGTGGAATCCTGTAAGAATGTACTGATAACGAATTGCTTTTTTGATGCCGGCGACGATGCCATCTGTCTGAAATCAGGAAAGGATGCGGACGGACGCAGACGTGGAGAACCTTGTGAGAATGTGATTGTTAAGAACAATACAGTGTTGCACGGTCATGGAGGATTCGTCATCGGCAGTGAAATGTCCGGTGGTGTCCGGAATGTATATGTATCGGGATGTTCTTTTATTGGTACTGATGTGGGGTTAAGATTCAAGAGTGCCCGAGGCCGTGGCGGTGTTGTCGAGAATATCTATATTGATAATATAAACATGATCGACATCCCGAATGATGTGCTGGTTGCTGATTTGTACTATGCTGTCAAGAGCGGAAAAGATGAGCCTGTTCCTGATATCAGTGAAGAAACACCGGCTTTCAAGGATATTTTTATTTCGAATATATTCTGCAAAGGTGCAGGACGGGCCGTTTTCTTCAATGGGCTTCCCGAAATGCCTATCAAAAATATCTCTATCAAGAATATGGTGGTAACCAATGCGAAGAAAGGCATCTTTATCAACCGTGTCGATCAAGTGAATATGGAGAATATTGAGGTTAAGACTCCAGATGATTTGACGATTCAAATTGAGAATGCAACAGGTATAACCATTAATGGAAAAGAATACGATTCGATCTTTGCGAAACGGCTACTTACCATAAACAAGTAATGATCTGCGAAGGGTTGCATATACATTTATTCAATCCTTCGCTTTTTTTTGATCCCTATATATTAATAGAATGAAACTGATAGACCCGTTCCTGACTTTGTATGCTGTTCTTCCTGTCATCTATTAATAGAAAAGTTCCTCTTCTCCCTTTGCAAACTTCTTTTTCTCTAATAGTAAACTTGTTTTTGTTTAAAGATAATCTATAAACGCAACTTGCATTTATAGTTTATATCTAAAGAAAGATATCTTTTCTATTAGAGCAAAGGAAGTTTACTTCTAATATAACAGAACTTATCTATTAATACTTGACATGACAAGTAATATAGGATGTCGGGTGAAAGATGAAAGATTGGAAATAGATCTGTCACCGATCTTTCACCAGCCGTAAAGCACGATGAATACACACTTTGAAGGAATAAGGTGATAGGTGAAAGATGAAAATACTTTTTTTGTTTATGTAGAGCTTGATGGGGTGACTAAAAAGTCGATTCTATCTCGAATCTCCTCCTTCGGGAAGCTACCCTTTATACACATCTATTTTTTTTAAGAAATAGGCATATAAAGAGTTAAATTAATTAAGGCTATTCATGGTAAGCATAGTCATTATTTAATCTTTTTTTTCCTAATAACACCTTTAAATATTCCAATTTGTAAGGATTTAAAGATGTGTATAAAGGGTAGCTTCCCGAAGGAGGAGATTTAAGATACTATTGACTTTTTAGTCAGCCCCTTTAATTAATCCCTTAACTGTCTATTGAACCTGGACGTTGACCGTATGTAAATCACCGGTGTTTGAGCTACTTCCGTAAAGCACTTTATATGTTCCGGCTAAAGGATGTATAGTGTTGGTAGCAGTATCGAACCATTCGAATGAATCGTATGGAAGCTCAATGCATACATTTTCTGTTTTTCCTTTGGCTATACTGACCCGTTGGAAGCCGCGAAGTGTTTTCTGAGGACCTTCTTTATCATCCGGACGGGAAATGTAAACCTGTACTACCTCTTCGCCATCCCGCTGCCCGATATTGCTGACCGGAATAGTCAGTACCACCTTTTCACCTTTACGGACTTTCGACTGGTTGAGTTCGGCCTTTCCATACGAGAAACGGGTATAACTTAAACCATGCCCGAAAGGAAAGAGCGGCGTTTCGTTCATAAAACGATAGGTACGCCCCTTCATGGAATAATCTTCATAGTCCGGTAATTGCTGCATATTCTTATAGAATGTGACAGGCAGGCGTCCGGCAGGGTTATAGTCTCCGAAAAGCACGTCTGCAATGGCAGTACCGCCAGCCTGTCCGGGATACCATGCCTGTAGAATCGCATCGCAGTTCTCACTTTCGGGCACCATTGCCATAGCCGAACCGGAGAAGTTGACAAAGATCACTCTCTTTCCGTTCTTCTTCAGCAGAGCGAGGACTTTGCGCTGAATGGCAGGTAGTTCAATTTCTGTGCGGTCGCCTCCCTTGAATCCGGGGTCGGATACTCTCATGGATTCTCCTTCCAACAATGGTGAGATTCCACCGGCAAAGATGACCACATCTGCGCTTTTTACTTTATTAATAATCTCTTTGGCATCCATGGGAGTTAATCGGGCAAGGTCAAAACTTAATGCTGGGTTATCCTTTACCTGAATGAAACGCAATTCGATATCATAACTCTTTCCGGCTTCGTACTTGAAAGAGTACAGATTGGTGTGGCTCTTGATATTGGTACCTTCCGCAACTTGTTTTCCGTTGAGCAGCAGGGTGATTCCTCCGTTTGTCATAAACCGGAAGGTGGCGGCGCCGGAAGCTGTCGGGCAGAAAGTAGTACGATAAATAGCTGTGAAGTTTTTAAGTCCTACACCCGGAGCGAATACCGTAGCACCATCCGCGTTGAAATGGAAAGGAGTAGTCAGCCGGTCGGTGGCGGCAATCTCACCTTTATATTCACGGTTGTTCCAGTAAGTGGCGGTAAAACCTGCCTGCCCGTCTATGCTGCATTGATTGAACAGGCTGTGCAGAGTCGTATCATTTGTCAAACCGCATACGGGTTCGTAGATGATCTGCGACGGAGATAGTTTGGCGCATATTCCTTCCAGCAGGGTGGCGGTGTGCGAGGGGAAACCGTTGTAGTTGCCCCATTGCATCACAGAGTCGTTGGCATTGGGCCCGATGACAGCTACCTTCATCTGACGGTTCAGGGGAAGCAGGTTGTTCTTGTTCTGAAGCAATACCAGGCTTTCGTGCGCCATTTTCAGTGCCAGTTCTTTATGTTCGGGACAGTCCACTATTGAATATGGAATTTCACTCCAGGGATGAGTCGGGTTCATTTCCCCCAGTTCGAAGCGGGCTTTTAGTAATCTTCTGACGGAGGCGTTGATTTTTTCTTCGGAAATCAATCCTTTCTGTACGGCTTCGGTGATGCTTTTGAAGTTTCCGCCGCATTCAAGGTCTGTTCCGCTCAATACTGCATCTGCCGAGGCATGGGCGGCATCTGGGTGAGTACCGTGCTTCCTTTTCAGAAAGAAATCTCCGATTGCGCCGCAATCGGTGACTACAATCCCTTTGAATCCCCATTCTTCACGAAGAATCTGAGTCAATAATCGTTTGCTTCCACAGCAGGGCTCACCTTCGAAGCGATTGTAGGCACACATCACTTCTTTTACGTCTGCTTTCTGCACCAGGTCTTTGAAAGCAGGAAGATAAGTCTCCCATAAGTCTCTCGGTGCTATATTTTCCGCGTTAAAGCTGTGGCGGTTCCATTCGGGGCCGGAGTGTACGGCAAAGTGCTTGGCGCAGGCATGGAGCTTGTCGTATTCGGCATCTTTCGGTCCTTGCAGTCCCCGGACTACTGCCATACCCATACGTCCGCTCAAGTAAGGGTCTTCGCCATAAGTTTCCTGTCCGCGTCCCCAGCGCGGGTCACGGAAGATGTTGACGTTCGGAGTCCACATGGTCAGTCCCTGATAGCGTTTGTATTGTCCTTTCTCGTTGGCATGCCGGTTTTTGGCGCGTGCTTCGTCGGATACGGCATCGAATACTTCATACAGTAATCCGTCGTTAAAAGAAGCCGCCATACCGATTGCCTGTGGAAAGACGGTTGCCAGTCCGGAACGGGCTACCCCGTGCAGTGCTTCGTTCCACCATTCATATGGTTTGATGCCCAAGCGAGGGATGGCCGGAGAACCGTTTTGCAGCAATGCTACTTTTTCTTCTAGCGTAAGGCGTTGAAGGAGGTCGTCTGCCCGTTGCTCAGCAGTCAGTCGTGTATCCAGATAGGGATACTTGCTTGGTTGTTGCGCCTGTACGTTGATCGCGAAGATTCCGGTGAGACAGGCGATGATCCATTGCTTTTTCATTTTCTTGTTTTTTTGGTTATAGATTTGAGATTGCAATAGTACGGGCTTTTCATTATTTTAGCGGGGAATATCCGGTAGAAAAAGTGGATTTATTTTTTCTTCTCTTTATATTCCGATGGTGTAATTCCTATAACCTTCTTGAAACATTTGCTGAAATATTTCGGATCGTTGAATCCTGTCATATAGGCTACTTGCGAGAAGTTGTATTCTCCGCTGTCTATCAGTTGGACGGCTCGTTTTATTCGTATCTCACGGATGAAATCTACAGGAGTCAGTCCGATGATTGACTTTAGTTTCCGGTAGAATATAGTGCGGCTTAGCATCAGTCGTTCGGCAAACTCATCGATGGTCAGCTCTGTATTATCCATCTGCTCTTCCATAAATTCCATTACTTTTTGCATGAATTGCTCGTCGTAAGGAGTGATCTGGGGTTGAGAAGGTGTGAAAGCGTTGAGGTTGTCAGCGGTTACTATATCTTTTCCTTCTGTCAGTTTTAGCATGTAAATCTCTTGCAGTGATTTGCGTTGGCGAAGCAGGGAGGCGATGCGCGTTTTCAGATACGTGGAGCTGAAAGGCTTGGTGATATAGTCGTCTATCCCTTGTTCCAGTCCGGCGATGCGGTCGTCCAGTGAAGCCTTGGCGGAAAGAACGATGATCGGGATGTGACAGATGCTATTATTTTCTTTGATTTGCCTGATCATATCCAGACCGTCCATAACCGGCATCATTACATCGCTGATAATCAGATCAGGTATGTTTTCTATAGCGTGTTGCAATCCTTCTTCTCCATTGGAGGCGGTGATAACGGTATAGCTTTCCGATAAGATACTTTTAAGGAAAGCTTTCAGTTCTTCATTATCCTCTACTACCAAGATGGAGAGACAGTCGGGGTCAGCATTACTGTCGGGTTCTTCTATTTCTTCTTCTTCTGCTGCTGCTACTTCCACTTCTTCGGGCGTCTTCATGCTATCTACCGGATGAGGCGTTGAGATTTGACTGTCGTTCAGAATAAATTCCACTTGCCCGTCTTGCTCGAATACTTCTTTCTGAAGAGGTAGGGTCACAGTGAAGCGGCTTCCGGATCCCGGTTCGCTGGTTACTTCGATGGTGCCGTGGTGCATGTCCACCATTTCCTTCACTAGTGAAAGTCCGATGCCGGACGACGGTTGGAGCATGTTGTAACGTGCTAGAGTCTCGAAACGCTGGAATAAGGAACGTAGCTTGGTAGGTTCGATGCCGATGCCTTCGTCTGCAACGGTAATAATCACTTTGTCCGTTTGTGTGGCCACTTCTATCGTAATCGCTTTTTCGGCAGGCGTGTATTTAAAGGCATTGGATATCAGGTTGAAGAATATCTTTTCAAACTTATCCCGATCTATCCAAGCATGAATAGATTTGAGGTTAGTCTGCAACCGATAGTCAATCTTCTTTTCTTCAGCAATAAGGCGGAAACTGACCATTACTTTTTCAAGTAATGAGATCAGGTCAGTCTTTTCTACAAGAACTTTCATCTTCTGGTTCTGTATCTTCCGGAAATCCAGAATCTGATTCATCAGACGTAGCATGCGTTCGGCATTCTTCTGTACTACTGTCAGGTGCTCACGTGCTGTGTGAGACAAGTCTTCGTTTTCCAGCACTTCGTTGACCGGACTGCTGATCAGTGTCAGCGGAGTACGGAGTTCATGAGAAATATCGGTAAAGAAGCGTAGCTTGATATTTGATAATTGTTGTTCAATATCTACCTGATGGCGCAGGCGGTAAATGTAGAAAAGTACATAAACGATGCAGCCGGTAAAAAGAATAAAGAGGACGATATAAAGCAACCATGCCCAGGCTGTTTCCCAGAAGGTAGGCAATACGTTGATAGATAAAGTATGTATATTGTCCATCCATACTCCGTCGCTGTTGGTAGACTTGACCTGAAGCAGGTATTTGCCGTTCGGCAGATTGATGTAGCTGGCAGAACGGCTTTTGTCTACGTCATTCCATTCTTCTTCCAGACCTTTCAGACGGTAAGCGTACCGGATTTCTTTGGAGTCCACATAATCGAGTGCGGCAAACTGGAAAGTAACATTACGTTGAGACGGTTTGAGGTGCAATTCTTTCAGATCATCAATTGCTATGGTAGAAGACTGACCTTGTACTTTCAGACCGGTAAAAACTATCGGAGGAATATATGTACTTTTCTTCATTTCTTCGGGGGAGATCTCAATGAATCCTTTGTCGGTCCCGAATACGATCTGATTGCGTGCATTCAATACAGGACCTGCTTCAGAAAAGCTGAATTCCTGATGCAAGGAGCTCAGCCCGTAATTCTCGAAGGTAGTCCGTTGCGGGTCGAGCTTGGAAATTGCATTTTCTGAAAGTATCCATAGATTGCCCTGAAGGTCTTCCTGCATGGCTTGTACCAGGTCTGAAGCCAGCCCGTCGTCTGTGGTAAAGGTCTTGAATTCTATCTTGCTGCTGAGCAGGTTTTTCGATATGATCTGACTGATACCTCCCGTGAAGCTGGCTACATAAGTGCGTTTGAGTCTGTCGGTATAAATATACATCACATCATTGCCGCTTAAACTGGTGCTTACTCCTGACTCACAACAATTACGGTAGAATTTGATTTCCTCCGGTCTTTCAAACTGATTGGAGAAGGTGAGTAGTCCATTGGTGGTTCCCACTAACAGTACACCGCCCGGAGCTTCGGAAATGTGGCGGACTTTCGAAGCATAGCTTGTGGGATAATTCTTTAATTCATTATCACTGTGAATAAACTCTATATCCCCGTTTTTAGTATAAGTAAGCAGGTTTATTCCGCCGATATAGCATCCCACCCAAATGCGTTTGCGGCTGTCTTGGAAAATACTGTATATGCTGTTACCGCTCAGACTGTACGGATTATCGGATTGATGTACGAACTGCTGTATATAGTAAGAATCCTTATCTTTCTTTTTTAACAGGTAAATACCGTCTTCTTTCGTTCCCATCCATATATTGCCTTCATGATCTTCCAGAAAGCAGTATGCGCTTGTGAAACTTTGGGGAGATTTACTGATTTTTCCTTGTGGAGTGAGGTAACCTTCCAGCTGTCCGTCCGGTCCGAAGATTCTGATTACTTGGGCTTTTGAAGAAGTCCAGAGTCTTTTTTCGCTATCGCACAAGAAAGCACGGGTTTCAAATCCATGGTCTATATGAATCAGGTTGTACGTATGTGGGAAGAAAGATATTTTGTTAACACCACGCGTACTTGTCAGCCAGCAGTTGCCCTGATTGTCCAATGTATATGAACGGACGAAAGGGCTGTAGACTGATTTTGGATTGTTTACGTCTGTGAGCATCGGCATCAGTCGTTTTTTGTCACGATCATAATAAGAAAAGTTTCCTTCCGGTGGGAGAATCCATAAGACATTCTGATTATCTTCGAAAATGACATTCTTATTCTTTCGCTCATATCGGATCACCTCATTTGCCGGGGTGAATAAGTGTTGCATCTCCTTGGTGGAAGGATTATATCGAATTACTCCCGCGGCTTTGGGAAATACCCATAGTTCTTTATGGCGGTCCTGATATACTGATTGCACAATATTTGAAGGCTGTGTTGCCGTACGTATATCGATCAACTCAAATTCATTTTCTTTTGTCCTATAAAGGAGCAGCCCATTTTCTGTAGCAAAGGACAAGATATTGCGATCAAGCTGTTTGACTTCATAAATATAAGAAATAGAGTAGGGGATTTCAATGAATTTGAATTTTTGGGTTTTCAGGTTATAAGACGCCATCTTATCTGCTTGCGAGATCAGGTAAATCGTTCCGTCTGCTTCCTTGATATACTGGAACGGGAAGTCGCTGTCAATCTGCTTTTCACCGATAATGGAAACTCCCTTATCGGTGAGAATCCATTCGTCTCCCTCAGAATCTTCAAAGACTGTTTGTATATGATTTCCTTTCAGATTCTGGTTGAAAGTACTGTATAAAGTGATTCCTTCTCCTTGCTTGCAGAGCTGTTCGTCTATACGGGCGACATAGCCGTTTTCAAATGCAATCCAAGATATTCCTTTCGGGAGAGAAAATATCTGGCTCATATCGTTATTTTGTTTCATGGATTCCTCCATGTTACGAAGGACATCAACGAACTGCTCCGTCTGGTTGTCAAACAAATAAACACGTCCATCATAAGTCTGGCACCAGATATCACCGTATTTAGTTTCTACAATGTGATTAAGTCGGTTGGTATTTAGGATATATGCATCTTTATAAGATGTCTTGTAGTTCTTAAACGTATATCCGTCGAATTTATTGAGTCCGTTCCAGGTGCCGAACCACAGGAATCCTTTCTTATCCTGTATTATAGTCCTGACTATTCCTTGTGACATTCCGTCGTTAACAGAATAATGCTTGATCTGATAGATTGGTTGGGCTATTGCTGTACAATAACTTAATAGAATGATAAGGAAGAAAAATGGGCGTTTCATAATATTTTCATTTTAGTCAGAACAAAAATAAGTAAAAGGATGGAAAACAAGAAGCCCGGACGCTACATTGAACGGATAATACGAAAGTTTGCCTATTTTTTCCTCCCTTTCGCTGTCTTGTCTGCCTGCTTATGCTAAAAATCCTCTTTATATTCTGTTTTTAGAACATAAAGAGGATAGTTTATTGACGAGAGTCGCATGGGGTATGGTGAGATGAAATCATAATTGGGGAATAATTGCACAAGACTTTCACAAGTATCCTCCCGTCAATGCTTAAAATCACACAAAACTAACTAAATAGTTTCTGCTTTCGCAATAAATATTAATTTATCTTATGCACTTTATGTTTTTTTTAATATATTGAAGATATTTTGGGGCATCTTTCCGTAACTCGCTGTTTTTTCTTATGTTTGCCACACAAATAACAAATGAATTAAATAGATATGTCTTATCAAATACAATATAATGATTTCCCAACCTTTCTGCGAAAACATTTTCCTTACAAAGTGCAGAAAATATCATTAAATGCCGGCTTTACTTGTCCCAATCGGGATGGGACGAAGGGATGGGGCGGTTGTACGTATTGCAATAACCAGACTTTCAACCCGGACTATTGCCGGACGGAAAAGTCGATTGCTACCCAACTGGAGGAGGGGAAATGTTTCTTTGCCCATAAATATCCGGAGATGAAATATCTGGCGTACTTCCAGGCATATACCAATACTTATGCAGAACTGGAAGGACTGAAACGTAAATATGAAGAGGCGCTGCAGGTAGACGGGGTAGTAGGATTGGTGATCGGTACGCGTCCGGATTGTATGCCGGAAGAACTGCTCCGGTATCTGGAAGAACTGAACCGCCATACATTCCTGATGGTGGAATATGGCATTGAGAGTGCCAGTGATGAAACTTTGCGGTGTATCAATCGCGGACATACGTATGCGGATACGGTAGAGGCTGTTCAGCGTACCGCCGCCTGTGGCATACTGACGGGCGGGCACGTCATCCTCGGTCTTCCGGGAGAGACACATGATACAATGGTAGAGCAGGCAGGAATCCTTTCCGCGCTTCCTCTGTCCACACTCAAAATTCATCAGTTACAGTTGATTCGTGGTACTCGCATGGCGCATGAATACGAAGAGAATCCGGAAGGTTTTCATCTGTTTACGGAAGTGGACGAATATATTGACCTGGTGATTGACTATGTAGAGCATCTTCGTCCGGATCTGGTATTGGAACGTTTTGTTTCGCAGTCTCCCAAGGAACTACTGATTGCTCCGGACTGGGGACTGAAGAATTATGAATTTGTAACTCGTTTGCAAAAAAGAATGAAAGAAAGGGGAGCTTATCAAGGTAAGAAGTACAGGGATTCAGAAAAAAGAGTTATTTTTGCGGAAGATAACTTCACCACAGAATAAATCTCTGTCCTCAGAGGATCATAGCTGGTGAGCAGAAATTAATTAAAGTTGAAGAATGGAACAGAAAACAAGAATTAAAGGAAATGTCCACTATGTGGGAGTAAATGACCGTAATAAACACCGTTTTGAGGCGTTATGGCCGTTGCCCTATGGAGTTTCGTATAACTCTTATTTGATTGATGATGAAATGGTGGCGTTGGTGGATACTGTAGATATCTGTTATTTTGAAGTCTACTTGCGCAAGATCAAGCAAGTAATCGGCGAACGTCCTATTAACTATTTGATTATAAATCATATGGAACCGGATCATTCGGGCTCCATCCGATTGATTAAACAGCACTATCCGGATATTATTATTGTCGGCAATAAACAAACCTTCGGCATGATTGAAGGATTCTACGGTGTTACCGGTGAGCAATATCTGGTGAAAGACGGAGACTTCCTTGCATTAGGCAAGCATATGCTTCGTTTCTATATGACCCCGATGGTGCACTGGCCCGAAACGATGATGACATTTGATGAAACGGACGGAATCCTTTTCTCCGGTGACGGATTCGGATGCTTTGGCACTGTAGACGGAGGATTTTTGGATACCCGTATCAATGTAGATAAGTACTGGGGCGAAATGGTGCGTTACTACTCCAATATCGTTGGCAAATACGGTAGTCCGGTACAGAAAGCCCTGCAAAAGTTGGGAGGACTGCCCATCACTACCATTTGCTCTACACACGGACCGGTATGGACAGAGAATATTTCCAAGGTGATCGGTATCTACGACCGCTTGAGCCGTTATGATGCGGACGAAGGTGTGGTTATCGCTTATGGCAGTATGTATGGAAATACGGAACAGATGGCGGAAGCTATTGCTGCGGAACTCTCAGCACAGGGAATCAGGAATATTGTGATGCACAATGTGACGAAGAGTGATCCTTCTTATATTCTTGCAGATATTTTCCGTTATAAAGGATTGATTATCGGTTCTCCGACATACAGTAATCAGATTTTCCCGGAAGTGGAATCGTTATTGTCCAAGATTCTGGTTCGCGAACTCAAAGGACGTTATCTGGGCTACTTCGGTTCCTTCACTTGGGCAGGAGCTGCTGTGAAGCGTATGGCTGAATTTGCGGAAAAGAGTAAGTTCGAGCTGGTAGGCGATCCGGTAGAGATGAAACAGGCGATGCAGGATATTACCTATACCCAATGTGAGAATCTGGCACGTGCGATGGCGGACCGCTTGAAAAAAGACCGCTAAATAAAGAATGAACAATTATTTACTAACCTATAAAACAATCGACTTATGAGACTTATTATTCAGCCGGACTATCAGTCCGTATCTCAGTGGGCTGCACATTACGTTGCCGCAAAAATAAAAGCTGCCAACCCAACTCCGGAAAAACCTTTTGTATTGGGCTGTCCTACGGGATCTTCACCTCTGGGTATGTATAAAGCTTTGATCGATTTAAATAAGAAAGGAATCGTTTCTTTCCAGAACGTCGTAACATTCAATATGGATGAATATGTAGGCTTGCCGAAAGAACATCCGGAAAGCTATTACTCTTTTATGTGGAATAACTTCTTCAGCCATATCGATATCAAAAAGGAAAATACGAATATCCTGAACGGTAATGCTCCCGACCTGGATGCAGAGTGTGCACGTTACGAGGAAAAGATTAAGTCTTATGGTGGCATCGACCTTTTCATGGGTGGCATTGGTCCAGACGGACACATTGCATTCAACGAACCGGGTTCTTCACTGACTTCCCGTACCCGTCAGAAAACGCTGACTACGGATACAATCATTGCGAACTCCCGTTTCTTTGACAACGATATTAACAAAGTTCCGAAGACAGCTCTGACTGTTGGTGTAGGCACTGTGCTTTCTGCCAAAGAAGTGATGATTATCGTAAATGGTCACAATAAGGCCCGCGCATTGTATCATGCAGTAGAAGGTTCTATCACTCAGATGTGGACTATCAGCGCTTTGCAGATGCACGAAAAGGGTATTATCGTTTGTGACGATGCTGCTACGGAAGAGTTGAAAGTAGGTACTTACCGTTACTTCAAGGATATCGAAGCAGGTCATCTGGATCCGGAATCATTGATTAAGTAATAGCATTGACTATAAAGAAACGAGTGTGAATTCTAAGTCCTCTCCAAACAATATCTATAAAATCTTACCCAAGTTTACGAACATTAACGTATCCTTGGGTAAGTTTGTATATAGACATACCTACTCTTCAGAAGTGTATAGCTACTTCCTAAACCTAAGATATTTTCGAAGTTAAGGACCTTTTTATTATACGGCTAATGTTACAAATGGAGTCTGCCTTCGTATCACAGCAAAAGACCTTGC
>NZ_JAMOKH010000026.1:0-94776 GCF_023656585.1 Bacteroides sp. B1-V-101
GACCTAAAACATCAACCCAAGTATTAGTATCTTTCACATAAGCGTATGTATTAAATCCGCCCGCCAGCCCAATCGGGTCAGAAGAAATATATATCCCCATTTCAGGCGAGTAGTATCTGAACTTATTATATCGATATAATGAACTTATAATATGCTGTTTCCAGACAAGTTCCTCAATATTGAAAATTATTAGATCACTCTCCAATAAAAATTCCCTTTATTTTAGTATAATTCTCAATAGAATCAACTAAAATAAAGGGAATTTTAATATTTTAAGTACGCCGATTACAAGGACTACTAAATTTCTATCCTACCAAACTTTACTTGTAATCAGCTCATAAACATACTTATTTTCAACAATCTAATAATCTGAAACTACCGATTCCAGTTTTATATCAAAGACCAAAACAGAATATCCGGGCATACCATCCCGGTCACTAGTTCCATATCCCATATCCCAAGGTAAATAAACAGTCCATCTCTCTCCTGTCCTCATCCTCTGCAATGTTTCGATCCATCCATCCACTGGTATAATATGAGGAGGATTAGACATTGAAATAGGATTCACCCAGAATTCTGTTGGAGAATCAAAGTCCCCAGGATCTTTTCCGGTAAAGTTCTGATCAAACACCTCACCTGTATAATAAGATCCACGATAATACGCTGATACAACATTCGGTATTACAGGACGTCTCCCCTCGTCATTTTTCACCGTTCTCTTATAGAAAATCTTCATTCCCGGATCCGTAAAAGGTACAAAGAATTCCAATTCAGGATCAGTTTTTGCATCATACACCTGCTGCAAAGAATCTAAAAAGGCCTCGTTACGCGCCCGCCAATTGGCAAACTTTCCCTCTTCTTCGGTTTCGCTACAAGAAACAAAAGCCAAAGCCAGTAATACTAAGGAGAATAAATAGATTTTTTTACTCATTCGTTAATGGTTTATTGTAAAGTTTTCAATAATGAGGTGATGCTCACTCTGTCTGCAATGATATTGTTCAGTTCAGAGATAGCTACACGCTCTTGCTGCATGGTGTCGCGATTACGCAATGTCACGCAGTTATCTTCTAATGTCTGATGATCCACTGTTACGCAGAACGGAGTACCGATGGCATCCTGACGACGATAACGCTTGCCGATACTGTCTTTTTCGTCATATTGGCAGTGGAAATGGAACTTCAGAGCATCGATGATCTCACGGGCCTTTTCAGGCAGACCGTCTTTCTTGATCAACGGCATAACAGCCAGTTTCACCGGAGCAAGGGCAGCAGGCAATTTCAGCACAACACGGCTTTCTCCGTTTTCCAGTTGCTCTTCGCAATAAGCAGCGCTCATGATGCTCAGGAACATACGGTCTACACCGATAGAAGTTTCAATCACATACGGAGTGTATGATTCATTCAATTCAGGATCAAAGTATTTGATGCTCTTGCCGGAGAATTTCTCATGCTGAGACAAGTCGAAGTTTGTACGGGAGTGGATACCTTCCACTTCTTTGAAACCGAATGGCATCAGGAACTCGATATCTGTTGCAGCATTAGCATAGTGAGCCAATTTATCGTGGTCGTGATAGCGGTAGCTGGCATCACCGAAGCCCAGCGCTTTATGCCATTTCAGACGAATCTCCTTCCATTTCTTGAACCAATCCAGTTCCGTTCCCGGTTTTACAAAGAACTGCATCTCCATCTGTTCGAACTCACGCATACGGAAGATGAACTGACGGGCAACAATCTCATTACGGAAAGCCTTACCAATCTGGGCAATACCGAAAGGTACTTTCATACGACCGGTTTTCTGCACATTCAGATAGTTTACAAAGATACCCTGTGCCGTTTCCGGACGAAGATAAATCTTCATGGCACCATCTGAAGTCGATCCCATTTCCGTAGAGAACATCAGGTTGAACTGACGGACTTCCGTCCAGTTCTTAGTACCGGAAATAGGACATACGATCTCTTCATCAACAATAATCTGACGAAGTTCATCCAAATTATTATCATTCAGTGCTTTTGAGAAACGAGTGTGAAGTGCATCACGCTTAGCCTGATGTTCCAACACACGTCCGTTGGTAGAACGGAATTGAGCCTCATCGAATGAGTCACCAAACTTCTTGGCAGCTTTTGCTACTTCTTTAT
Source organism: Bacteroides sp. B1-V-101 (assembly GCF_023656585.1). Classification (NCBI taxonomy): domain Bacteria; kingdom Pseudomonadati; phylum Bacteroidota; class Bacteroidia; order Bacteroidales; family Bacteroidaceae; genus Bacteroides; species Bacteroides sp. B1-V-101. Next base: position 2,136 of record NZ_JAMOKH010000026.1, read on the forward strand.
TGATTTTATCGTCATACTTTGCCAACTGATCTTCGATCAATACGTCAGCACGATAACGTTTTTTAGAATCTTTATTGTCAATCAAAGGGTCATTGAATGCGTCCACGTGTCCGGAAGCCTTCCAGATGGTAGGGTGCATAAAGATGGCAGAGTCGATACCGACAATGTTTTCGTGCAACAGCACCATGCTGTCCCACCAATATTTTTTAATGTTGTTTTTCAATTCAACGCCCATCTGACCGTAGTCATATACTGCGCCTAGTCCGTCGTAGATATCGCTTGAAGGAAATACGAAGCCGTACTCTTTACAGTGCGATACAAGTTTCTTAAAAACGTCTTCTTGTGCCATTTTCTTTTCTATATCTATTAATTTGAATTACCTTTTTTCGTAAAAAGTGCCACAAAGATAGGCATTTATCTCATAAATAAGACAGGGAGGGTATTAATTTATCTTATTCTTCTGTTTGTTCCTGCTCCTGATCTGCTTTCTTCATCTCTTTAGTCAACATACTTTCGGGCATATAATATTTAAAAGGGATGCGCATACACTTTGTTTTCTTCATGCGGTCACGGAGTACGCTGTTTGCCACAAAATAAACGCGGGATACCGATACTTGTCCCGGTGTCACTTGTTCGGGACGTTCAAAGCCAGGACTGGTCAGAGCCGTTTGGAATGTACCCAGCCCATCAATCGTCACAGACTGTCCCATAGAAAGCAAATAGCGGATGGCATCCGCTACTTCCACCAATATGCCTTCAACCTGACCACGGTGGAAACCTCCCCGCAGCTCCACCACTTGGGCTAGTTCTTTGTTCTGTACTCCGCCTCTATCCTGTATTTTACTTGGTACACCATACCATAACTCTTTTCTTTCTCCGGACGTCAAGTCCGCTTTCTTTCTTACTACATAAGGGATTGCCATGTCTTATACTCCTTTCTTGTTTCGTTTATATTTTCATTCTGTACGACACCCGGGTGTCAGCACGTATGACACCCGGATGTCAGACATCACAACACCCGGGTGTCGTACAGCACGAGCCCCGGGTGTCATACATATCTTCTTCGCAACAAAGTTAGACTATTATAGAAAGAAAACAAACTAATATTTATATATTTGTTTCCATAAACTTTAATATACCCGCACACACTATGATAAAAATACTACTGCTGATCGATTATTCCAGTGAATTTGACAGAAAATTGCTCCGCGGACTTGTACAATATTCCAAAGAAAACGGACCTTGGCTTTTCTATCGGCTTCCATCCTATTACAGCGGCATGTATGGAGAAAAAGGTATTCTCAAATGGGCAAAAGAATGGAAAGCTGACGCCATCATCGGACAATGGAACAATGACACCGTCAATCTACTGAAAGAACTGAATATTCCGATTGTATTGCAGAATTATCACCATAGAAGCACTACTTACTCCAATCTGACGGGCGACTACAAAGGAACGGGCAGAATGGCCGCCCAATTCTTCGCCAAGCGGATGTTCCACAACTTTGCTTATTTCGGCATAAACGGAGTTGTCTGGTCTGACGAACGTTGCGAAGGCTTCCGTCAGGAAGTTAAACGGATAGGCGGCAACTTTTATTGTTTCGAATCCGATAAGCATGAAGACGAAATCAGAATAGAAGTAAGCCAATGGCTGCAAGAGCTTCCTAAACCCATAGCGTTGTTCTGCTGCGACGACTCACACGCACTATTCATTTCGGAAACCTGCAAGATAAGTAACATACACATACCGGAAGAAATCTCCCTGTTAGGAGTCGACAATGATGACTTGATCTGCAATATTTCCGATCCTCCCATCTCCTCCATAGAACTGGAAGTAGAAAGAGGAGGATATTCCATAGGCAGGCTCATTCATCAACAAATCAAAAAGGAACATGAAGGGACCTTCAATATCGTCATCAACCCTATCCGCATAGAATTGCGGCAATCCACAGAAAAGCATAATATAAAGGACCCTTACATTCTCGAAGTTGTAAAATACATAGAGAGTCATTACAATTCCGACCTGACCATAGAGTCTTTGTTGGCACAGATTCCGCTCTCACGCAGAAATTTTGAAGTGAAATTCAAAAATGCGATGCATACTTCCATCTATCAGTATATCTTAAACTGCCGGGTCAACCATCTGGCCGATTTACTTCTTACTACAGATCGTTCATTGGCAGACATTGCAACGGAAGCCGGATTTAAAGACTATAATAATATCTCCCGGATTTTCAAAAAGTTCAAAGGATGTTCCCCTTTGGAATATCGGGAGAAAAAAATCACGAACAGATAAAAAATAAATTATTCGTTTTTCGAATATAGCTTTTCGTTTTTAGTACCGGAGGCATTACTAAAGTGGCATATCTTTGTTCGGTAAATGTTAACTCTTAAAGTCAATCAACAACTTATGGAGCAAAAGAAAATCGTGCTATTCATCCTGATCGTTCATCTGGCAGCATTTCTAGCAGGATGCAGCGGAAACAAAAATAGCGGAAACAATGACTCCTCTGATCTATGGAATAAGTTATCGAGCTACTTCCGCCCGCCCGCAGAATACGAAAATGTATATGGGAATTTTCGCTCTCCTTTATTATATTATAATGGGGATACAGTCAGAACCGTTGAAGACTGGCAAAGACGACGAACTGAAATCAAGGACAGATGGATGAGCCTGTTAGGACAATGGCCGCCTGTCATTACCGGACAAACATTTGAAATTCTGGATACTCTCCACCGTGAAAACTTCATGCAATACCGTGTCCGCTTCTACTGGACTCCCAACGAACAGACTGAAGGTTATTTGCTGGTTCCGGACAAAGAAGGCAAAAAGCCTGCCGTTATCACTACATTTTATGAACCCGAAACGGCTATCGGATTGGGTGGAAAACCTTATAGAGACTTTGCATATCAATTGACGAAAAGAGGATTTGTCACATTATCAATAGGAACAACGAAGACCACAGAGAATCAGACATATTCCATTTATTACCCCACCATTGAAAATGCAACTCTCCAACCACTTTCAGCATTAGCTTATGCAGCCGCAAATGCATGGGAAGTATTAGCCAAAGTACAGGACGTCGATTCTACAAGAATAGGCATCACAGGGCATTCTTATGGTGGGAAGTGGGCAATGTTTGCCTCATGCCTATACGAAAAGTTCGCTTGTGCGGCATGGGGAGACCCCGGAATTGTATTCGACGAAACAAAAGAGGGATATATCAATTACTGGGAACCCTGGTATTTGGGATATTATCCGCCACCATGGGAAAATACATGGAGTAAAAATGGGCATGATTATGCTAAAGGCATTTATCCGAAGCTCCGCAAAGAAGGATATGATTTGCATGAATTGCATACGCTGATGGCACCTCGCCCATTTCTTGTTTCCGGAGGATACTCTGACGGAACAGACCGGTGGATAGCGCTAAACCATACAATAGCGGTCAACCGGCTCTTAGGATACCGTAATAATGTCGCGATGAGCAACAGAGTCAATCATGACCCAACCCCTGAATCAAACGAAATTATATATGATTTTTTTAAATGGTACTTGCATTCAGCAAATAAATCTACCAAAGAGTAGAAAGATGCGTTTTTTGAATACACTTTTTCGTTTTTTTGCGCAAAAAATCAACTCTGGATGCCTAACTTTGTTCTATCAATTCATCCAAGTAACCTAAATTACTTGACTAAAATGATTAGCCTATGAAAAATATACACTAGAAAACATAAAATGCCCCATCTGCGAATGGGGCAATATTAATGCCATATTAATAAAACTAATCATAAATTATCGCCCAATTAATAAATAACACAATAATAAATTCATAATTAATAAATTAAAAGTGCTAGCTCAAAGGAATTAATAAAGCTAGCAGATGATTCCGAGTTAGTAATAAATATTAAACTATTAAAAATTCAATAGGTTAAATATATACTAAAAAGAGTAGAAACTAAAAAAAGTAAACTATGGAAGCGAATAATCGCAGAGATTTCTTAAAGAACGCCGCATTAGCGGGAGCCTCCGCCCTAATGGCTCCCACACTACTGGCCGCTGAAGGCAAAGATGGAAGTGAATTCGTTCTCTCTCCGAGCAAAAGGACGGACAGCAAATTAATTGTACCGAAGAATAATGGTCTGAAAATCACAGGCACTTTTCTAGATGAAATATCTCACGATATTCCACACCAGAACTGGGGAGAAAAAGAATGGGATCTCGACTTTCAGCACATGAAAAGGATTGGTATCGATACCGTTATTATGATCCGTTCCGGATATCGCAAGTTCATCACTTATCCGTCCAAATATCTATTAGGAAAAGGATGCTATATGCCTTCCGTGGATTTAGTAGATATGTACTTACGACTGGCTGAAAAATATAACATGAAGTTTTATTTTGGGCTGTATGACACCGGTCATTATTGGGATACACGTGATATGTCGTGGGAAGTGGAATATAATAAATATGTGATTGACGAAGTATGGAATACTTACGGTGAAAAGTATAAGAGTTTCGGAGGCTGGTATATTAGCACGGAAATCAGCCGCAATACCAAAGGAGCTATCGGTGCATTTCATACCATGGGTAAACAATGCAAAGATGTATCGAATGGCCTCCCTACTTTTATATCCCCTTGGATTGATGGTAAAAAGGCAGTCATGGGAACCGGAAAAATGACAAGGGAGGATGCTGTATCCGTAGAACAACATGAGAGAGAATGGAATGAAATTTTTGATGGTATACACGATGTAGTAGACGCTTGTGCTTTTCAAGACGGACACATTGACTACGACGAACTGGATGCTTTTTTCACTGTGAACAAGAAACTGGCAGACAAATACGGAATGCAATGTTGGACAAACGCGGAAACATTCGACCGCGATATGCCCATCCGGTTCCTGCCGATCAAATTCGACAAACTCCGCATGAAACTGGAAGCGGCAAAACGTGCCGGATATGATAAAGCAATCACTTTTGAGTTTTCTCACTTTTTAAGTCCGCAATCAGCTTATCTGCAGGCAGGACATTTATATGACAGATACAGAGAATACTTTGAAATCAAATAAACTATATGAAAACAACAATTAATCTGGGTTATATCATATTCCTTTCAGTCGTTGCTGCTTTAGGAGGCTTTCTGTTCGGTTATGACACAGCTGTCATATCCGGCACAATAGCTCAGGTGACACATCTGTTTCAGTTGGACACCTTGCAACAAGGATGGTATGTAGGATGCGCATTGATCGGATCGATTGTCGGTGTTCTCTTTTCCGGAATATTGAGCGACAGCATCGGACGTAAAAGAACAATGATACTTTCTGCCATTCTGTTTTCTACATCAGCAATCGGCTGTGCTTTTTGCATTGACTTTAACCAGTTAGTTGTTTATAGAATCATAGGTGGCATCGGAATTGGTGTTGTTTCTATTGTATCTCCTCTTTACATTTCCGAAGTTTCCGTCGCACAATTCAGAGGCAGGATGGTCTCCCTGTATCAACTGGCCGTAACTGTCGGTTTTCTAGGAGCTTATCTTGTCAACTACCAGTTATTGGCATATTCAGAGAGTGGAAACCACTTACCTATCGCCTGGTTAGAAAAAATAGTAGTTACAGAAGTGTGGAGAGGTATGTTAGGCATGGAGACATTACCAGCCATAATATTCTTTATTATTATCTTTTTCATACCCGAAAGCCCCAGATGGCTGATAGTAAAAGGACAAGAAAGGAAAGCCACTTATATTCTGGAAAAGATCTACAATTCATTTAAAGAGGCTGATTTCCAGCTAAACGAGACAAAATCCGTCCTTGTTTCCGAGACCCGTTCAGAATGGTCTATCCTTCTGAAACCAGGTATTCTGAAAGCAGTCATTATCGGTGTATGTATTGCTATTCTGGGACAGTTCATGGGGGTTAATGCAGTTCTTTACTACGGGCCTTCCATTTTTGAGAATGCCGGTCTTTCAGGAGGGGATTCTCTGTTCTATCAGGTTCTTGTAGGACTTGTGAATACACTGACCACTATCCTGGCACTTCTCATCATTGACAAAGTAGGACGCAAGAAACTGATATATTATGGGGTATCCGGAATGGTCGTTTCATTGATACTCATTGGCAGTTATTTCCTCTTCGGAAATGCCTGGAATATTTCCAGCCTGTTTCTGTTAGCCTTCTTTCTGTGTTATGTTTTTTGTTGCGCCATTTCCATTTGCGCTGTGATATTCGTACTTCTCTCTGAGATGTACCCTACCAAAATACGCGGATTAGCAATGTCCATTGCCGGATTCGCTCTTTGGATCGGTACCTATCTGATCGGACAGCTAACCCCCTGGATGCTCCAGAATCTTACTCCAGCCGGAACATTCTTCCTGTTCGCCATCATGTGTGTACCGTATATGCTCATTGTCTGGAAACTCGTACCGGAAACTACCGGAAAGTCTCTGGAGGAGATTGAAAGATACTGGACCCGTTCGGAACGGTAAAATAGACCTTATTAAATAAAAAACTAACAATTATGGATTTAAAAAAATTAGCAAACCAATACAAAGACGAACTACTGAATAATGTTCTTCCATTCTGGTTAGAGCATTCTCAGGATCACGAATTCGGTGGCTATTTCACTTGTCTGGATCGTGAAGGCAACGTATTCGATACAGATAAATTTATTTGGCTGCAAGGACGCGAAGTTTGGTTATTCTCAATGCTTTACAATAAAGTTGAGAAAAAACAGGAATGGCTGGATTGCGCTATTCAAGGCAGTGAATTTCTAAAGAAATACGGACATGATGGAAACTATCATTGGTATTTTTCTTTGGATCGGGCAGGTAATCCTCTGGTAGAACCATACAACATCTTTTCCTATACATTTGCTACAATGGCTTTCGGGCAACTCAGTCTGGCTACAGGCAATCAGGAATATGCTGACATTGCAAAGAAAACGTTCGATATTATTCTCTCAAAGGCAGATAATCCGAAAGGTAAATGGAACAAAATCCATCCGGGCACACGTAATCTGAAAAATTTCGCCCTCCCGATGATCCTTTGTAATCTGGCACTTGAAATAGAACACTTGTTGGACAAAGAGTATCTGGAAAAAACAATAGAGACTTGTATCCATGAAGTGATGGAAGTATTCTATCGCCCGGAGCTAGGAGGAATTATTGTTGAAAACATAGGAGTGGACGGCAATCTCGTAGACTGTTTTGAAGGACGGCAAGTGACTCCCGGACACGACATCGAAGCGATGTGGTTTATCATGGATTTAGGAAAACGCCTGAATCGCCCTGATCTAATCGAAAAGGCAAAAAATGTAACCTTGACGATGATTAACTACGGATGGGACAAAGAATATGGTGGCATCTACTATTTTATGGACCGCAAAGGTTGCCCTCCCCAACAACTGGAATGGGACCAAAAACTTTGGTGGGTACACATTGAAACACTTATTTCCCTACTAAAAGGTTACCAATTGACAGGTGACAAACAATGTATGGAGTGGTTCGAGAAAATACATGAGTATGTATGGACGCACTTCAAAGATGCTCAATATCCTGAATGGTTCGGTTACTTAAACCGCCAGGGAGAAGTACTTCTGCCACTTAAAGGAGGCAAATGGAAAGGCTGTTTCCATGTCCCCAGGGGCTTATATCAATGCTGGAAAGTACTAGAAGAATTACAATAAATCTAATACCCAAAAACTTTTTTATTAACCAATTAAATTTTATCTTATGATGGAACAATGCTTTAAGCAAAAAAGTAGTTTCCGAACAATCAGAATCATACTATTCTCATTGTCGATGCTTTTTGCGTATGCCACAAATGGCTATGCCCAGAACATGGTTAGGGGAGTCGTCACAGACGTGACCGGTGATCCGTTGCCAGGAGTCAGCGTCGTTGTCAAAGGTACGACCACAGGTACCACTACCGATATTGACGGTAGATACTCTATCAATGCATCCAACACTGCCACTCTTGAATTCTCATACATCGGTATGAACAAACAAGAGATAAAAGTGAACGGACGCAGTACGATCAACATCATCTTAAAAGAAGATGTCGCTAATTTGGACGAAGTTGTAGTAGTAGGTTATGGAACACAAAAGAAAGCTCACTTAACCGGATCTGTAGCCACGGTATCTCAAAAAGATATGTTGAAAACAACTGCCAGTAATATGTCACAAACATTAGTCGGTAAGTTGCCCGGCCTTATTACCCAACAATCACTCGGACAACCAGGATCGGATGATGTTTCCATATTAATCCGTGGTTATTCTTCATTCAGCGGTTCAGGTACGGTACTTGTTTTAGTTGATGGAGTAGAACGAGCTATGGGACAAGTAGACCCGAATGACGTGGAGTCTGTTACCATCCTAAAAGACGCTGCATCTTGTGCCGTTTATGGTATGAAGGCAGCCAACGGAGTTGTGCTGGTAACAACCAAACATGGGCAAGAAGGTAAAACAGATATCACCTACAGAGGCAGTATGACTCTATCGCACGCTACCACTCTGCCTAAAATGATGAACGGAACCCAATATATGCAATGGTATAATCTGGCTCGCAAACTAGACAATAATGGCGTAGATAATCCATATTTTACCGACGAAGAAATTGCGGCAACTTATAACGGAGACCCTACCGATGGATTTGAAAATACAGACTGGACCTCCGACTTATATAAGACTACCCTTATGCACCAACACAATCTGTCTATAAACGGAGGCAGCAATAAGGTCAGATATTTCATCAGCGGCGGCTATTTACATCAAGATGGTATTATTAAAGGCAACAAAAACGAACGCAGCAATTTCCGTTCAAATATTGATGTACAAGCGACCAAAGACATTAAAGTGTCACTAAATACCGCAGCATTAATCAAAGATTATTATCAGCCGGGAGGATACTCTTATGGCAATCAACAAGCCTATAGTATTTTCCATCAGTTGCTTTACTCTATACCTTTTGTTCCGAAAGAGTATGAAGGTTATCCTACTTCGGCATACCGAGGCGCAACCAGCGCAGCCAATCCGATCTATGGATCTGCAAATTCAGGATTCCAGGAATCTCGCAGAGTCAGAATAGAAAGTTCCGCAAATGTCGAATATACAGCCCCATTCCTGAAAGGTTTGAAAGCAAATATGTTCATCAGTTGGGACTGGCAAGACCTGGCAAGTAAAACATTTGCTTATGCATATTCTGTCAATGCCTATGATTCTTCCACCAAAAGCTACAGCTATGTACAAAGTGCAAATCTGCTGGCAGATGGTAACCTATATCAGGGTGACCAAAAATCACAACAAGTAATATTACGTCCGACTATTTCATATAACAACAAATTCGGACTTCATGATGTAGGAGCCCTTTTCCTCTACGAACAAACTCAGGTAAAAAGCTCTGCACTGAATGCTAGTCGTACGGATTACGACTTATTCGATTTACCCGAAATATCTTTGGGAGATGCCCAAACTGCAACTAATAGCGGTTCTTCTGGGAAAAGTGCTTACGCCGCTTATGTAGGTCGTCTAAATTATGCCTACGCCAATAAATACCTGGCCGAAGCATCTTTCCGTTACGACGGTTCTTATAAGTTTGCCAAAGGACACCGTTGGGGATTCTTCCCTTCAGTTTCTTTAGGATGGGTGATGTCGGAAGAAGACTTTTTCAAAGACGCACTTCCTAAAATAGACTATTTTAAACTCAGAGGTTCGTTTGGTATTCTAGGTAGCGACAACGTTAGTGCTTTCTTGTACAGAAAATCCTACTCTTATACTAATAATGGAGTAGTATTTGGCAGTACACCTAACACTCAAGGAACACTTAGCAACACAGTAGCTTATCCAAATGAACGACTGACTTGGGAAAAAACAAAATCATATAACTTAGGTTTCGATCTTAGTGCCTGGAACGGTTTGTTGGGAGTTGAGTTTGATGTATTCTACAAATATACATACGACATTCTTCAAAGTGTTAGTAATATCTATCCTCCTTCTTTAGGTGGACACTACCCAAGTTCTGAAAATACAGGAACATTTGATAACCGCGGATTTGAAATTGCACTGAAACATCGCAATCGTATAGGAGAATTCAGTTATAGTTTGAATGGCAACTTATCTTACGCTCATAACCGTATCTTAAGCAGAACACAGGCGGATAACACATTACCCTGGCAAAGTGTTCTCGGATCATCAGTCGGTGAATTATGGGGATTAAAAGCATTAGGGTTGTATCAGAGTGAAGAAGAGATTGCTAATTCACCTCAAGTATCATGGAATACACCACGAGTAGGAGACATTAAATATGCCGATATTAACGGCGATGGAAAGATCGATTCCAACGACCGAATCAAAATATCACGTGGCATCCGCCCGGAAATGATGTTTGCACTAATGGCTGACGCTAATTACAAAGGCTTCGATTTATCTGTTCAGTTTCAAGGAGCGGCACTTTGTGATAAAATGCTTCAATACTCATGGCAAGACTTAAATGGCGCAACAGATATGACCCCTATGACAAGACCCTGGTATGCAAATTGGGACAACGCTCCTCTTTATCTGGTAGAAAACAGTTGGCGACCCGATCATACAAATGCGGAATATCCTCGTCTGACTGTCAGCAGTGTATCTCATTCAAACAATGCCCAACAATCGGATTTCTGGAAAAGAAATGGTGCGTATTTACGTTTGAAGAACGTGACTTTAGGATATACGCTTCCTAAAGCCTGGACCAACAAGATGGGATTGTCAAACATCAGAGTTTATGCTAACGGGACTAACCTACTGACATTTACCGATTTCAAGTATATCGATCCAGAAAGTACAAATGTAGCAACAGGATATTATCCACAACAACGTACATTCAGTTTTGGTATAGATGTTAGATTTTAAAACAAATAGTTAATATGAAAAATATAAAAAAATACATTATAGGCATAGCAGCTAGCATTTGCTTGACACAATGTGATGTACTGGACGTAGATCCTACTGGCTGGTACAGCGAGAATGTAGCATATTCCTCACTGGAAAATGTAGACCTTTACGTCAAAGGGCTATATAGCGTGCTATATGATAATGCTACTATCAATATAGATTCTTACTGCTTAATGGACGATGGAGCTACAGATCTGTTAAAATACTCTTGGTATGGAGTGAACGGAGGTGCCATGAATAAATTCTTTTATCAGACGAATTATGTCACCGAAACGAGCAACTTCCGCTCCAACTGGAGTGGTATGTATACCCGTATCCGTCAACTCAACGAATATTTCTATGACCGAAGCAAAGGTTATGGAGATAACTTAGATCAGGATGAAATGAAAAAGCGTACAGCAGAGGTTCGTTTCTTACGTGCATTTGCTTACCAGGAACTGGTGCTCCGTCATGGCGGAGTTATCCTGCGTACTGATGAAGATTATGTAGACGGACCTGACGAAAGAGCTAAAGCACGTTCATCTGAATCAGATTGCTGGGATTTCATTATCAACGAATACACCCAGGCAGTACAAGACCTTCCGGAAAACTGGACAGGTACCAATGTGGGGCGTATTACCAAAGGAGCCGCTTACGGAATGAAAGCACGTGCGGCCCTTTATGCTAAACGCTGGGGGGATGCGATAGATGCCTGCAATGAAGTATTAAAATTGAATTACAGTTTATTGCAAGGAACGACTGCCAATGATTACTACAAAATATTCACCTCAGTCAATAATAGTGAGCTAATCCTTCCGGTTTACTTCCAACAGGGAAAGAACGCCAAGCAACATTCTTTTGACATCTACGTGTGTCCACCATACGACTGGAAAGCAGCCGGTGTTACAGAAGGAAGTGTAGGTGCGGCAGTCACTCCATCTGATGAATACGCTTCCTCTTTCGATATCAAAGTAAACGGTAGCTACCAATCTTTTGACTGGAGTAATCTCAGTTCCTACAACAATGCTCCATTTACCAATCGCGAACCACGTTTTTACGCCTCCATTCTTTATAATGGAGCAACATGGAAAGGACGTACTCTCCAGTTGTATGTAGATGGAAATGACGGATATATGGATTTTGCTACAACCGGACAAGATAATGTGCACAAATCAACAACAGGTTATCTGATTCGTAAGTTCGCTTCTGATGATACCAATATCAACTTTAGCAGCATTTTGAGTGGACAATACTGGATAGAAATGCGTTTAGCTGAAATTTACTTGATTCGTTCGGAAGCATATGCACGACAAAACGAGTTTGGAAAAGCCTATGCTGATCTGAAAACGATCCGTGACCGCGTCGGACTGCCGGAACTCGCCCAACAAAATAATTGGAGTGATTATCTGGAAGATCTGTCTAAAGAACGTATTTGTGAACTTGGAATGGAAGGACACCGATATTTCGACCTGATCCGTTGGGGAATCGCCGTAAGAACACTTGATCATAAACGTCTGCACGGCGTTAAGATAACACAGGCCGGTGGCAGTTTCAGTTACGCACGAGTAGAATGCGATACACAAGACCGTTTATTCCCTGAAAAATATACAATTTTCCCTATTCCATACACAGAACTTCAAGATAACACACTCTGTGAACAAAATGAACTGTGGAAATAATAATTATTTAATAAGAGAAAAATTATGAAAATAAAATATCTATTCACCGGGGTACTAATATCAATGCTAGCCTTCATGAGCTGCGAGGACCCTGACGATCTGGCAAGGACAGGCAGCGAAAATGTTACAGGACTAACCATAACCGGATGCTTAGCTTCTGATGAAAGTACCACATATAGTGCTATCGTAGACGAGGCAAGTAATACAATTACCATACAAGTTCCTTATTATATTTCAGATACGGAAAAAATACAAGGTGACCTGACACAAATGAAAGTTTCAGCCAGCCTGCCTGTAGGAGCAAAATTCTCCCCCAGCATTTCCGGCATTCGTGATCTGGTCAGTGGTTTCCAATCAACATTAGTCAAAGAAGATGGAAGCAAAATTACTTATACATTTAAGGCTGCTTATGTGAAATCAAAATTAGCCAGTATTAGTAAAGTAGAACTGACAGACTATTCACGTGCAACAATACGTATCGTCGAACCTGAGAGTACGGGTGGTACAGGAAAAATCATCATCTATAAAACCTCTTCAGCTATTGATGCAGCCTTGAAGTCTGCGGCATTAACAGTCTCTCCATGGGCTACTATCGAATCATCATCATTGGATCCGGCAACCGGCATTATAGATTTAAGTAACCAACCGACTATAACCGTTATTGCACAAAATGGAACAGACAAAACAGTCTATCAGACTAGTCTGGAACTCCCGGATCTATTACCTCAGGGAGTGGGCTATACAGCTTCATTATTTGGTTTCCAAATCTATACAGATGACACACATGGATTTGAGGTTGGAGCGAACCGTACAATGGCTGTTATTGACGACTATCTAATTATCAGTAATAGCACTGATTACAATAAAATGATTGTAATGGATCGTTATAACGGCAAAGTACTTGATGTAAAAGTCAACACTACAGGTATTGATGCAGGCCGCTCCATCCATGCTATTACCAGTGATGATGCTGGACATTTAGTAGCTATGGCATACACTAGTACTTTAGACGCCAATGTTACCGACCCAAACGTACGTGCCTGGGTTTGGCCTAACGGCATCGAGAATGCACCTAAGAGCATCGTTTATGCAAATATTAATGGGAGTACATTCGCCAATGCTCCTGTAGGCATTAATGGAGTCAAAAAACTAGAGCTTGGACGCACAATCTGCGTCAAAGGTGATCTGACTTCAGGGGATGCAATTATTGCCACATCAACCAAAAATGTACCACGTGCGGTTTTCCTTATGTTCAAAGATGGTGCAATGCAAGGCAACGCTTATGTAGAATGGGGCGGAGGAGCATCAGTCTCCATGTGGAACGCAACTAAAGTCATTCCATTGACAAATACTTCTCCACTAGGATATATTTGGGCCAGTGCCAACTTCCGGCAAGCAATTAATTACACTCCTATAGGCACAGGCGCACGCGCCATAGATTTCTCACTTCCAACATCACATTGGTGGTCCGGTAGCGCTACATATGATAAGAATGTCCGGGGAATAGGATATGTTGAATTTAACGGTACATGTTTGTTAGGCGTTCAAAATGGTCTGTCAAGCAATGGGGTTTGGTCCCACCGCCTATATGTATCCAACATCACGAATAATCCCGGAACTTCAGCAATGGCTAATGGCTTTATCTTCGATTCACGTGAAGGAAGTACAACAGGAACAGGCAGTATCCCCGGAACGGGGTATGCGGTAACTGGTATGACATCTTCAGCCTCGTTCGTTTCTGGCAAACAGGTACTTGGTACCAACGTTGATGAAACAGGAGATGTTGTATTCGGTCGAAGTGCTGATGGCAATGCCGTTCAGGTCTATATGTTGACTACGGATCAGGGACTATTTGCTTATGAAATTACCAGATTCAATTTATAAATGAAAATTTAAATATCATTTAAGATCATCTATAAACTACTCAGTAACAGTTGGCAATTACATATGAATAATTGCACAACTGTTGCTAAGTAGTTATTAAAGTCACTAGATTATAATTAAAAAAATCCGATGGTACAATTTTTCCAAGAAATACAAGAGCAACCGCAAGCACTTCTGCAGACGGCAAACTTCTACAAAAGCGTAGAAGGAAAATCCGTTTTGTCACAAATTTCAGAATTATGGTGTTCCGGCAAATATAGAAATATTCTGTTAACCGGTATGGGCAGTTCTTACTTCATCGCTAACGCAACTGCTTCTCTACTTAATTCATATAAAATCCCGGCATATGCTCTGAACGCAGGAGAATTATTGCATTATCAAATTTCATTAATTAGTCCAGAATCGTTGATTATATGTATTTCGCAATCAGGAGAAAGCTATGAAGTAATCAAACTAATAGAAAAGTTATCTTCAAACATCACAGTTCTTTCTATTTGTAATGAAAAAGATAGCAGTTTAGTCAAATTCTCTCGCTATAGCCTATTGTGCAAAGCTGGAAAGGAAGAAAAAACGTCAACAAAAACATTCATAACCTGTTATCAAGTAGCATATTTACTGGCAATGAAGTTATGCAATCAAGAAATCGACAGCACCCAATGGCATAAACTCAGTAAAATTATTGAGAACATGGTCAATGGAAATACTCCATGGATGTCGAAAGCTATTGAACTGATAGACGGCTCCACTTTTGTGCAATTAATAGGACGGGGACCAGTTTTTGCAGCTGCCAGCCAGAGTGCATTGATGTTCATGGAAGCAGCGCATACGCCTGCATCAGCTTTATTAGGTGGTGAATTCAGGCATGGCCCGTTAGAAATGGTAAAGAAAGGATTCATAGCCATTCTATTTGCACACTCGCAATCAGAAACCTACGAACAATCACTATCTTTAGTAAAAGATATCCTTAAATATGAAGGAAAAGTTATCTTTATCACCGATTCAAACTTAGTGTTTGAAAATGATAATTTATGTGCCATTACTATCCCAAGCACTAATGCTGAGTTATTTACAATCCCCTGTATAGTTCCTGTACAACTTCTTATAAATACATGGGCAACCAAATGCGGAATAATACCAGGAGAATTTACACATGGTGCCAAAATAACATCAATCGAATAAACTATGAGAATTGTGTATCCAAAGAAAATTGCAATTGGAGTCGATATTGGCGGGACTAAAATAAAAGCCGGACTTGTCGATATTAACGGACAGATAATCGGTATCCCCGAATCTATCCGGACTTTAGCGCACGAACCCGGTGAAATGATTATTGAGCAATTGACTCTATTAATCCGAAGAATGATACAACAAGCCGATGGAGCAGAATTAATCGGCATCGGCATCGGTTCTACCGGTCCATTAGATATCAACAAAGGCATCATTCTCGAATGCAATAACCTTCCAACGTTACACAATTACCCTTTACACAAAAAAATAGAATCAACTTTCGGACTTCCGGTCAAACTGGATAATGATGCAAATGCAATGATGTTAGGAGAAGCCCTATGGGGAGCCGGAAGAAACCTAAATTCAATACTAGGAATCACTCTTGGCACAGGCTTAGGAGCAGCTATAGTGGTAAACAGAAAAATTATTCGTGGAGCTACCGGTTGTGCCGGAGAAATCTGGCTGTCTCCATACAAAGAAGGAATGATAGAAGATTATGTATCGGGAACTGGAATATCAAATTTATATCAGAGAATTACAAAAAGAAAGATTTCAGGAGAAGAAATCAGTAAATTAGCCCGGGAAGGAGACATCAACGCATTAAAAGCATGGAAAGAGTTTACCCAGGCATTAGCTTATGCCCTTTCCTGGACTGTTAATATCGTTGATCCGGAAGTCGTAATTATCGGAGGCTCAGTTATGCATTCATCAGATATATTTTGGGATTCAATGGTATCTTTATTTAAAAAGTACATTTGTCCGCAAACTGCTGCAAGCATCCAGTTAAAGCCAGCAGGTTTAAAAGATAATGCCGGATTTATGGGTGCAGCAGCTTTAATGTTTGTAGAATAAATTGTTATGAAAAAATTACTTATACTCTATCCGTTTCTATTGTTTTGCTTGATAAGCAAAGCAGATAACCAGTTGAAATTAACCAATTGGGAAATAAAAAGTACAACCGAAATAAGCGAAAATGCGGAAAAAGTATCTATGCCTTCATTCCAAGCTACCGACTGGTATGAAGCCACAGTACCGACTACTGTTTTGAATGCATTAGTGAAACAGAACGTTTATCCTGATCCCAGAATCGGCATGAACAACTTTCTAATTCCTGATGTCTCTGATGAGTTTAATAAAAAAATGGACTTAGCTAAATACAGTTACCTGGGCAATGGAAAAAATCCTTGGCAGGAACCTTATTGGTATCGCACGACCTTCACTTTGCCTAAGCAATATAAAAACAAAAAAATATGGCTGAACCTCAATGGAATTAACTATCGTGCAGACGTATGGATTAATGGACATCAAATAGGGAAAAAAGAAGATGTAGTAGGCATGTTCCGCCGCTTCAAATTCGATATAACCGATTATATCCAGCCCACACAGAACTGTATTGCTATAAAAATATATCAAGTGGACCATCCCGGAACTCCTAACCCCGGAACACAATTTATAGCCTTTGGGCCTAACCGTGGTACGGCTTCCGATTTGTTCAAAGATGAAACATTAAAATTCACAGGTGGTTGGGATTGCGCCCCTGTAGTGCGTGACCGGAATATGGGTATTTATCAGTCCATCACCCTGGAAGCAACCAGCCAGGTCACTATTGAAGACCCATATATTATCACTACTCTACCCCAAAAAGATACAACAGTTGCTGACATTACAATCAAAGCGACTGTACACAATCATTCGGATAAGATGATAAGCGGTAAAGTTAAAGCAACAATTCGCCTTATCAACGAATTAGTTTATCCGAGTTACACACGTAAACTGGCTGGAAGCATGAAACCGATAAGCGTAACTCTGCCTGTCACAATGCTCCCCAATGAAAGTAAAGAAATAATATTATCTCCCCAGAAGTTTTCCGTCTTATCTATACAGAACCCATACTTATGGTACCCAAACGGATATGGAGAGCAATATATGCACAGTCTCGATTTATCATTCGACATGAATAATGGGAAATCGTCCGATCGGGAGAAGGTAAACTTCGGAATTCGCGAAGTAACTTCGGAATTAATGAAAAACGGGGAAGAATATGGTCGTGTATTCTTTATCAATGGCAAACGCATCTTCTGTAAAGGGGGATGGATACAACCGGATGTACTTCTCGACGACTCACCCAAACGAATTTATGACCAGGCACGATTAATGGCAAATGCCAACATTACTTTGATCGGCAGTGAAGATATGCCTTCCCCTTCCGAAGATTGGCTAGATAGCTGGGATAAATACGGACTGATGAACTGGCATGTATTTTATCAATGCTACCGAATGTTCCCGGGACGTGACAACCAGCATAATCCTCTCAACAATGACTTAGCTATCGCTTGCGTGAAAGACATGGTCAAAAGATACCGTAATCATCCCTGTATCATTGCATGGTTCGGAGTTAATGAAGTGTTGGTAGATGAAGAATTGTATCATCCGACCAAAGAAGCCGTATTAAGCCTCGACACGACACGCCCCTACATACCGACTACCAGTATCAGTTGGGACGTAGACAAACTAACTCCTTATTTAAAACCGGACTTACCAACCGGTACTACCGATGATGGCGCTCCCGACTATAACTGGGCACCCTCCGATTACTACTTCGACAAAGTAGAAGAGGTTTATCTGCAAATGTTCAGAAACGAATTAGGCATGCCTTCCGTACCTGTATACGAAAGTTTGAAAAAGTTTATACCTACCATTGATAAGCCACTTGACCGGAGAAATCCGATTTATCCATTAGACAGTATATGGGCGGAACACGGAGCATGGGACACCAATAACTTCTGCTATCGTGCATACGACAATGCAATCCGAACCTTCTATAGCGACCCAGTCAGTAGCGAGGATTATGCATATAAAGGCCAGCTAGTAAGTTCAGAAGGGTATCGTGCCATGTTTGAGGCAGCCAACCACCGGATGTGGGATATCACAACAGGGATAATGATCTGGAAACTAAACTCTTGTTGGCCCGATGTCTGCTGGCAAATTTATGATTGGTATCTGTCACCCAATGCTTCTTACTATTTCTCAAAGAAAGCAATGGAACCCATTCATATTCAAATGAATGCAAATACGAACCGGATTTCTGTGATAAACGCTACTCATCAAGAACTTAAATCTGTTATAGCCAAAGCCAGAATCATAGACTATTCGATGAAAGAATGCTGGGCATACACAGATACCATATCCGTGGGCGCCGACCAATATAAAGAATTAGAAACCGTACCTCAACGAGGTGACCTTTCTGCCATATATTATATAAAGCTGGAATTAGAAGACTTAAACAGAAATCTTATTTCTGAAAACTTATATTGGCGTTACTCGCAACATCAAAATTTCTATTGGCTGGTAAATATGCCTAAAGTTACATTAAAGCAAGATTTAAAACTTCAAAAACAAGAAAAAGAGTATCAGATCACGCTTACTTTAACGAATGACTCTGATAAATTATCCTTTTTCAACCACTTAATGATACAAAGAGAAAAAACAAAAGAAGTCGTAAATCCGGTATTTTGGAGTGATAACTTCATTTCATTGTTCCCTAATGAGACCCGTACCATCACTGCGACAGTATCCATAGAGGATTTACATGGAGAAAATCCTATAATTATTATTAAATAACTAATAAAACCAAGAAACATGAAACTATTACTTACAACCTTGGCAATAGTCTATCTAAGTTTGTTCATGAGCCTGCAAGCACAAGAACAGGTACGGGTTATCCCCTATCCTGCTGAAGTCACCATGCAAGCAGAAACGTGTAAACTCAAATCGGGTCAGAAAATCCACTATCTGGATGCCAGTTTATATAAAGAAGCAGCATTCCTTGAAAAGAAACTCGCTGATTTAAACTATAAAATGAAAGTAATCCCCGGCAAAAAAGCTGCGAAAGGAATCAACTTATCATTAGACAATAGACTGCAAAACAAAGAGGGCTATCAGCTGATTATCGCCCCCAAACAGGTCCTAATCAAAGGAGGAAGTCCAGCTGGAGTTTTCTATGGTATTCAAACGCTATTACAGCAGTTAACCAACGGAGATCTAAGATGTGGAACGATAGAAGACGCCCCGCGTTATGAATGGAGAGGATATATGCTTGATGAAGCACGTCACTTTTCCGGCGAAAAAAGGGTAAAACAAATCCTTGACCTGATGGCATATTATAAGATGAATCGCTTCCATTGGCATCTGACAGACGCACAAGGATGGAGAATCGAAATTAAACAATACCCTAAACTGGCAACTATAGGAGGAGAAGGTTGCCATAGTGATCCGGATACACCGGCACAATATTATACACAAGAGCAGATCCGTGATATCATAGCATATGCCAAAGAACGTCATATTGAAATTATACCCGAAATAGACATGCCCGGACATGCCACAGCAGCCAATAAAGCTTACCCGGAATACTCAGGCGGAGGAACGGAAGAACATCCGGAATTCACTTTTAACGTTGGCAAAGAAGAAACTTATACTTATCTGACTAATATACTAAAAGAAATAGCTGCCTTATTCCCTTCTCCATATTTACATATCGGAGGCGACGAAGTAGCTTACGGAATCAAGGCATGGGAAACAGACCCACATGTACAAGCACTATTGAAACGCGAAGGGTTACAAACTGTAAAGGAAGCAGAACGCTACTTTATGCATAGAATGACAGATGTAGTAAACTCACTAGGTAAAACTTTAGTCGGTTGGGATGAACTTCTCGACTTGAATGTAAAGCAAGATAATACTATCATTATGTGGTGGAGGCATGATAAACCCGATTACCTGCGCAAATCACTGACCAAAGGATATTCGACTATCATGTGTCCGCGCAAACCGCTTTATTTTGACTTCGTACAATATAAAGACCACAAATGGGGACGAATCTGGGACGGATTCTGCCCAATAGAAGATGTATATGCTTTCCCCGACAAATGGTTTGCCGAATGGGGAGTGTCAGCCTCTGACCTCTCACATGTCAAAGGCATACAGGCCAATACATGGACGGAACTAATGCATACTAAAGATCGGGTAGATTTCATGATCTTTCCCCGCCTCTGCGCACTGGCAGAATCAGCTTGGTCCGCACCGACAGTCAAAGACTACGACAAGTTCCTGTCACGTATGGAAGATGCATTCACCTTATTTGATAAGCTGAATATTTATTACTTTGATTATCGTAATCCTCAGCACCATCCGGAACCGGCTGGTCCTGTCATCAAAAAGAAAGAAAAAATACAAATGGATTTCCGTGACTAAAAAAAGAAATGCTACATGAAGATTCTTATCTACTTTTTAATAATTGTACTGTGGAGCATCAATATGGAGGCAAAAGTCAAATTGCCTCCACTACTTAGTGACAATATGGTCTTACAGCAAAAAAGCAATGTACGAATCTGGGGAAAAGCGACTCCAAATTCTACTGTTGTAGTAACTCCTTCATGGGCAAATAAGGAAGTCAAAACCCATGCTGACGAAAAGGGGTGTTGGGAATTACAGATCACAACGCCTGCTGCCAGTTTCGAAGAATATACATTAACACTGACGGATGGAGAGCAATCTGTCACTTTGCAGCACCTCCTGATCGGAGAAGTCTGGTTATGTGCCGGACAATCAAATATGGTAATGCCTTTGAACGGATTTGATTATTGTCCCATAAGCGACTCCAATAATGTCATAGCAGATGCTCCCAATCATCCGGGAATACGAATGGTAACCATAAAGCCGACAGTAAAACTATCTCCGCAGGAGTATGCAGAAGGAAGCTGGCAGCAACCAACTACGGAAAATGCTCCGAAGTTTAGTGCAGCCGCCTATCATTATGCATTAACTTTACAACGGACCTTGCAGATTCCTATAGGAGTTATCACCTGTGCATGGGGAGGCTCAAGAGTAGAAGGTTGGCTACCTAAGGAAATACTACAAACCTACAAGGATGAAGACCTGACTTTAATAGGAAGTGACAAGACACCAGTCTATTTACAATCGATGTTAATGTATAATGGAATTTTATACCCCTGTCACAAATATACAATAAAAGGTTTTATCTGGTATCAAGGAGAAAGTAATGTAAGAAGTAGCAGAACATACGCCGAACGCCTAGCTACGATGGTAAAACATTGGCGATCAATATGGAAACAAGGAGACCTGCCTTTCTACTATGTTGAGACAGTCCCATTTGCCTGTGAATATAAAGAAGATGGCTACATAGGAGCATTATTGCGGGAAGCTCAACAAAAGGCGCTTTCACTCATTCCCAATAGTGGTATGATCGGAACAAACGACTTAGTAGAGACATACGAAGCTCCTCAAGTGCATCCTCACAATAAAAAAGGGATTGGAGAACGCCTCGCATATATGTCCTTGAATAAGACATACGGATATCAGGGAATAGAATCCGAATATCCATCTTATAAAAGCATGAAAATCAACGGAGAGACAATTGAAATCTCCTTTTCCCATGCAGAAAAAGGATTAAGCCCCTGGATGAATATCTCCGGATTTGAGATTGCAGGTTCAGATAAAGTCTTTTATCCGGCAGAGGCCTCTTTAAATCAGAAGGATCATACAGTAATTGTCAAATCCCCAACAGTCAAATCTCCCGTTGCCGTTCGTTACTGTTTTCGGAATTTCCTGAAAGGAAATCTGATTAATACACGCAATCTGCCGGTCAGACCATTTCGCACAGATAAGTGGTAATAAAAACATAAAATAAATGATGAAAAGAATATATTATACATATCCGGTTTTATTAGTCTGGCTTGTGTCGACATTGTTGCCACAATTTTGTATAGCTATGCCTAATGAACAGAAAGAAAACAATGATGTGGTCATAGAGAACGCGGAAATGCGTCTAATTATTAGCAATGACGGAAAAGCACGCAGCCTGATACACAAAGCTACGGGAGAGGAATGTCTGATAACAAATGCAGATGTACCTTTATGCGCTATTACCCAATACCGTCCTTACGATAATGAAAACTTCCTAATGTTTCCTGCAAAGCCACGCACCTTCCCAGCCAATAAAATTGAACGTAACGGAAATGAATTACGTATAGAATTTCAGGATACCTATGACATTGCCATCATAGAGTTAAATATCACAGATTATTATATAGGTTTCACTCTGAAGCAAATTGATTATCGTATCGAAGATTTTGGGGTAAAACGCAAAACTGAAATAGATGAAATCTCATTATTACAATTACCAGTACGTAAACGTGAGAACTTTGGTGAGTGGCTGAATGTATCATGGGATGAACAGACAGCCATATGCCTGCTAGGCACCCATCCGACCACCTATATCGATGCTTTTGCAAACAAGGAATATACTACGATGTATGCAGGACTTGATTTTCAAGTGAAACTTTTCAATTCCGGTGCAGCACTGATTACTACTTCAAAAGAAAAACTGCTAACCTGTATTGATAAAGTAGAACGTGACTATCATATGCCTTTAGGAGTAGAAAGTCGCCAACGTAAAGAATATCAGTACTCCTATTATGAGCTACGTGATGTCACGACTAAAAATATAGATGAACATATTGCATATGCTCAAAAAGGTGGTTTCAAATCCATTGTCGTCTATTATGTTGATTTCGCCAAAGCTTGCGGACATTATGAATGGAGAAAAGAATATCCGAATGGAATGAAAGATTTACAGGAAATCACTAATAAAATCAAAGCAGCAGGCATGATACCCGGCATTCATATTCATTATTCCAAAGTAGCAGTGAATGACCCATATATCAACAACGGCATACCGGACTCCCGCACCAACCATGTACGCGAATTTATTCTCTCGGAACCATTAGATGATTCAAGTACTATCATCACTATAGAAGGTAATCCGGAAGGTGTACGTATGGAGAAAGGACGACGTCTCCTGCAAATTGACAACGAGCTTGTCACTTATGAGAACTATACCACCGAACCACCATATCAATTTACGGGATGTGTACGGGGAGTATTTAACTCAAAAGCAGCCTCACATGACAAAGGACAACATTTCAGACTATTGGATGTAGATGACTGGCCCCTGTTTATCCGTGTCAACCAAAATACAGGAATCCAAAAAGAGATTGCCGAACGTTTAGGAAAAATCTACCACGAAGCAGGCTTTCGTTTTGTCTATTTTGATGGTGCGGAAGATGTACCGATGCCTTATTGGTATAATGTCTCCCGCTCTCAGATGATAGTATACAACGAAATGAAACCAACTCCATTATTTGCAGAAGGAGCATTGAAATCACATTATGGATGGCATATTTTAAGTCGTGGGAATGCTTTCGATATATTCCCTCCGGAACGTATCCGTCCGGCAATGAAGAAGTATACACTTCGATGTGCAGAGCAGATAGCCAAAGATTTTACTTCTGTCAATTTCGGATGGGTGAATTACTTGGCTCCCAACGACAAGACAATAGGCATGCAACCAGACATGTATGAATATATTTGCAGCAAAGCTGTCGCATGGAATTCTCCCATATCATTAGTTGGCAATTTAAAAGAGTTACAGAATCATCCTCGTACGGAAGATAACCTGAGAGTTATCAAAATGTGGGAAGAAGTAAAACTTCAAGGTGTCCTGACAGACAAACAGAAAGAATTACTCAAAAATCCCGAACAAGAATATCTTCTGATGAAAGATAAAAAAGGAAATTATCAGTTATACCCCTATCGTCAAATAACCAAGGATGACGAAAAGCCAATCCGGGCATTCATTTTCCAGAAAGCAGGAAGGACTTGTATCATTTATTGGCATATGAACGGTACAGGGCAACTCACTCTTGATATAGAAAAAAACAAGCTGTCTTTGATGAATGAGAGTGGTAAAAGAATACCTATCCGGTCAGCAGGAAGCAAAAGTATCCTCCCCGCAGCAGGGCGTCTCATATTGGAAACCGCTCTTCCACAAGAGGAAGTAATAAAATTATTCAGAAAAAGCATCGAAATTATTAAATAGAAATTATTCATCCTAATCTTTTGTATATGAGAAATATGATAACCGGTATTATTAGCATATTATGCTATTTACAATGTTTTGGAACTTTATCAGCCTCAGTGACTGCTAAAAATGAAAATGGAAACTTTGTATTAAAAAACAAGAATGTTGAATTAGTGTTTGCCAACGGAAAAGAATTCTTATTCAAGGAATTCCGCATGGATGGCATGAACATATTGCCTGTAGATGGAAGTACAACACATCCGTGGCAACTAATCTATCGGGGTCCCAACGGAGAGAACCCGACCTTAATGCCCCGATGGGGCGAATATAAAGGAGGCGAGATACAAAAAACTCAAGATGCCTCAACATTAATATTCACCTGGCAAATGGTTATAGATGCAGGACCGACGTGTCCGGTACGCATATTAGTCACATTAGGTAAAGATGCCGAACTACCGGAATGGCGCATTGAAGCAGAAATGCCGGAAGGATGGGTGATTACAGAATCTGAATTTCCCCGTATTGCTGTAAACAGACCGGAAGGAGCAAAAGGAATTCTTCCTGTCGGATTCGGGACCGAATACACAATCGGCAATGAAGGACAACTGCAATCACGTTATCCTTCGTGTACAGGCACAATGCAATTAGTGCTGATGCATCATAAAGGAGGCACAGTCTACTTTGCCGCACAAGACAAAGGGGGATCTGGCAAAGTATTCAGAATGAAAAGTGAAGGAAAAAGTCTTGTATTTATTCAGAATGTGACAACATCCTATGCCTGGACTCAAAACAAGAAGTTCTGCATTCCTTGGGAAACAGTGATGGGATTTACCCAAAAGGGATGGCAGGACGCTGCAGTACAATGGTATCGTCCATTTACTTTCGAAACACTGTGGGGTGCAAAAACTATTTCAGAACGTCCTATAGCAGAATGGATCAAAAACGCTGATATGTGGCTACGGCCGGGAGAAGTAAATGCTGAAACAATGGAAGCAGTACGTAAAGCGATGAAATACTATGGAAAAGGAGTCGGATTGCATTGGTATTATTGGCACAATCATCGTTTCGATACTAAATATCCGGAATACTTTCCCGAAAAAGCAGGATTCAAAGAAATGATTAAAGAAACACAGGAACTTGGAGGATTTATTACTCCATATATTAACGGTCGTCTATGGGATCCAGCAACAGACAGCTATAAAACGCTTAATGGTAAAGATGCCTCTTGTCGCAAAGCTGATGGTACATTATATACAGAAGTATATAGCTCAAAGGTATTAAATACTGTAACCTGCCCAGCTTCTTATATTTGGAGAGATGTGCTGAAAGGAGTCAACAAACAGATATTAACTGAACTAAAAACGAACGGTGTATATATGGATCAGATAGGTTGCGCCAACAGCGAACCCTGCTATGCAACCAACCACGGACATGCACCTGGCGGTGGTGATTGGTGGCCTTTTGCCTACCGCAGTTTACTCACCGAAATGCGCACAAATCTATACAAAGAGAACCAAGCCATGACAACAGAAGAAAATGCAGAGTGCTATATTGACCTGTTTGACATGATGTTAGTTGTCAATTCTCCGCACAACAGCTATACAAAAATGGTTCCGTTGTTCCCGCTCATTTATTCTGACCGTTGCATCTATAGCGGATACACCTACATCCCTTGGCGTATCACAGACGGTTCTTTGAATTTCATGAGTATGCGTAGTCTGTTATGGGGTTCTCAGTTAGGATGGGTAGAGCCCAGTCTGTTGATGCGCCCGGACGCTAAAAGGGAAGCTAAATTTCTGAAAAATCTGACAGATTTCCGCCGTCAACAACATGATTTATTCTTGGGAGGCCGTTTTATACAGGAAATAATTCCAACTGGTGATAACCCAACGCAAGAGATACCCAACTATGAAATAACTTCGGTAGTATTAGCGGCAGAATGGGCTAGTGTATCAGGCGAACACGTATACCTTATAGTAAATATGAGTGAACAAGAACACAAGGTTACACTGCCTAATAAAAAACAAATAACCGTCAAAGCACTTGATGCGATCAGAATCAGCAAATAAACAGTCTTTGTAATCAAACAATAAATAGTACAGTAAAATGAAACAGATTATATTTATAGCAATATTATTAACATGTGCCTTCGGAGCCTGCTCAAGTGACAATGACGGCGACGAACAGTCTGCAAGCGTACAAGCACCTTCAGACATAACCATAGAAAGAATGGGAAAAACCAAAGTATTACTACGTTGGAAAGACAATAGTAATAATGAAACCGGATTCAGCATCTTATTAAGAAAAGCAGATACCAGTGAAAATATAGAAATAGCCAAGGTATCCGCAAATGTCACAGAATATACAATCGAAAATGGTCTGGAAGAAGGAAACATATACTATTTCGGAGTAAGAGCATTCTCGGCTACGAATACTTCACGTGCCATTTACGAGCTCTATCGGTTGGTAGCCCTCGGTGACGAGCCAAGCATCGCAATCATAGGAAGTATCAAAGCAAACTCAACTTGTATCAGTTCCTCTTATCAAGTGACAAACATAGCTGGACAAACCAACGTAAAATATGGTTTATGCTGGAGTACCGAAAACACACCCACTATCAATGATCAAAAGCAAAACGGACCGGAAGTTGCTGAAGACGGAAAAGTATTTCAAGTGATTCCGAATACCTTACTCGACTATGGCAAATCCTATAAAGTACGTGCCTTCCTGACAACCTCTACCGGTACTTATTACAGTGCAGAGTCGACTGTTTCCTTGGAAACAGAGCCACAAGCGATCCAATTGACATGGAATAAACTGACCAAGTCTACATTACCGGCAGAAATCGAACTGTACGAAACCACCAGTAACTTAAATGGTAGTAATTTCCATGCATGGTACGCCATTGGTGATCTCTCTACCGGTAAGGTAGAAGTACGTGTCCACATACCATCTTCTCCCGCAACCATCGACACGCAATCTGCGTCATTCAATGGAGACTGTTATTTATTGGTCAATGGAGGATACTTCTATAATGGAAACCATACAGGAATAGCTGTTATCAATTCCATTAAATCGGGCTCTGTTTCAGCCGTTCGGGGGTCACTAAAAACTGGCGATACAGAATACAACAGTATGTATAATGTGACAAGAGGAACATTCGGCGTAGATGCTTCAGGCAAGCCGAATGTTGTTTGGACAGGAACGGATGCCTCCAGCAATGTTTTCTATTTCGACCGTCCTTTGCCATCTGTCAAAGGAGAAAATAAATATGGAATTGTCACTAATGAAAATCCGACTACCGCAATTAGCTGGAGTCCTAAATATGCTTTAAGTGCAGGTCCTGTATTACTGAAAGACAAAAAAATCCCATTCGATTTTACAGAGACATCAAAGGGCACAGATTACTATCTCAGTAACTATGAAATCATTCCGTATGACATTTTCGGAGCGAATGTAACCCCGGACCGTACAGCAATCGGTTATCGTGAAGATGGAAAAGTGGTCATATTCATATGTGACGGACGTATTACCGCCAGTGGTGGAGCTACTTTAACAGAACTGGCACAAATAATGAAAGGATTAGGCTGTGTAGGAGCTATTAATCTTGATGGCGGAGGTTCTACCGGAATGGTTGTAGGAGACGAACACTTGAATGACATGACCGGAGGAAACCGGGCAGTCGTTTCTACAATTGGATTCTTCAAGAAAAATTAGCCCAATCCGGATATTCATAAAAGCTATAGCAATATACATAGTAAGTTTCTTTTTATGTATATTGCATTGCTTTTATAAACAACCATTTATTATGAAAAGACATATCATCATTTTGCTCATTACATTCTTGTGCTTGCCGGAATATCTGGAAGCTCAATTAAAATATTATGATGCTGCCAAGTTTCCATTGTATGGTAAAGCCACAAAGAATACAGAAAATCGCTACGAACGATTGCCGGATTCATTAAAGCATGTCTCTCGTAAACCGGTATGGAATTTAAGCAGAAACTCCGCAGGATTAGCAATCAGATTTTGCTCCAATTCAACAACAATAGCCACCAAATGGGAGAATTTGAATAATAACCTGATGAATCATATGACACCTACCGGTACTAAAGGACTCGATCTATACACATGGGTAGACGGAGCATGGAGATTTGTGAATAGTGGGCGCCCCACCGGAAAAGTGAATCAAGCTACAATTATAGCAAATATGGAACCGGTCGAGCGAGAATATATGCTATATTTACCTCTTTATGATGGAGTAATTTCATTGTCCATCGGAATAGACGCAGAAGCATCTATATCAGTACCTCGAACGGCAATTCCAGTACGGACTAAACCAATCGTTTTTTATGGAACAAGCATTCTTCAAGGTGGCTGTGCCAATCGTCCTGGGATGGCACATACCAATATTATTTCCCGCCGTCTCAATCGAGAAATCGTCAATTTGGGATTCAGTGGAAATGCACTTTTAGACTACGAAATAGCCGAAGTAATGTCCTCAGTAGATGCAGGAGTGTATGTACTAGACTTCGTCCCTAATGCTTCCTCCGATCAGATATATGAGAAGATGGAAACCTTCTATCGCATACTTCGGGATAAGCATCCACGCACTCCGATTATATTTATTGAGGACCCCGTATTCACTCATGCTCTGTTCGACAAGAAAATAGCTATCGAAATAAACAAAAAGAATAAAGCCGTCAACAGTGTCTTCAAATCTCTAAAAACAAAAGGTGAAAAGAATATATACATAATTTCTTCCGAAAAGATGCTTGGAGAAGATGGAGAAGCAACAGTAGACGGTATTCATTTCACAGACTTAGGAATGATGAGATATGCAGACCTTGTTTGTCCGGTTATAAAGAAAGTATTAAAAAAATAATTTACTATGCAGTACATTAAGCAGATAATGTTATTGGTTATACTAACGATTAGTTGGAAATGCCAGGCAGAAGAAGTAAAAGAAATTTGGCTGGACGAGTTAGGCGAAAGTTCTTATTACATACAGGATTGGGGACTCCCCCGAATCAACAAAGCAGTCACTATGACGCCATTGACTGTGAAAGGCATCGTCTATGAACGCGGCATAGGAACTCATGCAATCAGCCGTATGCTCTTTGATATCGGAAAAAAAGCCAAGACGCTTTCCGGATTAGCAGGTGCAGATGACAATACCCCATTTGCTTGTAATCTTCAGTTCAAGATATTAGGAGATCGGAAAGAACTATGGAGAAGCGGAATTATGAGAAAAGGAGATCCTGCCAAACCTTTCAATATCGATTTATCAGGAATAGACAAAGTTTTATTATTGGTAGAGGAATGCGGAGATGGAATGATGTACGACCGCGCTGATTGGCTGAATGTCAAATTCACAACTCTCGGTGACGTACAGCCCATTCCTGTATGGCCCAAGCCCATTGCCAAAGAAAAATACATATTGACTCCACAAAGTCCGGACGCTCCACAAATCAATAACCCACTGACTTATGGCGCTCGTCCCGGCAATCCTTTTCTCATGCCAATTATGGTTAGCGGCAAACGACCTATGACCTATAAAGCCAAAGGACTTCCGAAAGGATTAAAGTTAAACCGGAAAACAGGACTCATCACCGGAAGCACGAATACAAATGGTAACTTTAAGGTCCGCCTACAAGCGACAAATGAGAAAGGAACAGATGAAAAGGAGATCACACTGAAAATAGGTAGCGAGATTATGCTTACTCCTCCTATGGGCTGGAATAGCTGGAACTGCTGGCGATTTGCAGCTGATGACCAAAAGGTACGTGATGCTGCCCGAATCATGCACGAAAAGCTTCAGGCCTACGGATGGACTTATGTGAACATAGATGACGGATGGGAAGCCGATGAACGTACACCCGAAGGTGAACTCCCGGCTAACGAAAAATTTCCGGACTTTAAGACACTTACTGACTACATTCACTCGTTAGGGCTGAAATTCGGAATCTACTCTTCACCAGGTTGGACGACCTGCGGCAGGCATATAGGCAGCTGTCAGCACGAATTGACAGATGCAAAAACTTGGGAAAAGTGGGGAGTAGACTATTTGAAATACGATTATTGCGGTTATGCTGCCATTGAGAAGAACTCGGAAGAGAAAACGATTCAAGAACCATTTATCGTCATGCGCAACGCTTTAGATCAGATAAAACGGGATATCGTATATTGTGTCGGATACGGAGCTCCCAATGTATGGAACTGGGGAGCGGAAGCCGGAGGTAATTTGTGGCGAACAACCCGTGATATCAACGACCAATGGAATATTGTAATGGCAATCGGATGTTTCCAGGATGTTTGCGCATACGTATCAGCACCTGGAAAATATAACGATCCGGATATGTTGGTAGTAGGCAAATTAGGACCGGGATGGGGTGCAAAATCCCACGATTCGGACTTAACCGCTGACGAACAATATGCACATATCTCCCTATGGTCCATCCTTTCCGCCCCATTATTGCTTGGTTGTGACATGACTGCCATAGACGATTTCACGTTAGGTCTTCTGACCAATCCGGAAGTGATTGCAGTCAATCAGGACCCACTGGTAGCCCCTGCTACTAAGCTCACAGTTCCCAACGGACAAATATGGTATAAAAAGTTATACGATGGTTCCTATGCACTCGGCTTCTTCCAGATGGATCCCTACTTCATTTTATGGGATCAGGATAAAGCAGTAAATATCCAGCAACAAAAATATAACTTTAACTTTGCCCTTAATCAGTTGGGCATCCAAGGTAAAGTCAAAATCAGAGACTTATGGAGACAAAAAAAACTTAGGAATATTCAGTGGTAGTTATGAAACTTCCATCCCCTACCACGGTGTCTCCCTAATTAAAATAACACCTATAAAATAAAAGCAAATATGAAACGTATTCTATTTATTCTCTTTCTCTGTTGTATAGGTAGTGGTCTTGCTGCTTGCCAAGACGAAGACCACACGGTCCCTACCCTCCCATCCGGGAATGATCCGGAAATAAACGATCCAGTCGTAGAATTCTATGATTGGGAAAAGAACCGCACCGAGTTACTGACATCTACAGATATGGTGTTACTTTATGGCGGAGGACATCATCGCACTCCCTATACATGGGATAAAGAACGTGTAAGTTCTTATATCAGATATGTAGATACCGACAATCAATCCCACTGGCTATTCGACAGCTTCCTCTTTTTGGAAATTATGGACACAGGTACAGGAGGCGCTAATAAAATGTTCGCCAAAGGGTACAATCTGGAATCAGCCAATCAAGCAGACTGGACGAAACTTATAGACTATTACTTCCAATCTGAAACAGGAATCGGAGCATTAGATGCATCAGTCAAAGAGGCCTCTGCCATTTTGGGAACCCCACGGCAGAAACGTCAGATTGTGATCAGTATACCAGAGCCCATTGTCTACCAACACCCGGAACAAGCATCCTCATCAACCAAGTATTGGGGGAAAATTGATAACCAGACGCTTGACTTTTCCAACTCTGCCGACCGAATTAAAGCCTGCAAATGGTATATCGATCAGGTACGTGCCAAGTTCAATGAAAAGAACTATCAACATGTAGAATTAGCGGGATTTTATTGGCTTGCCGAGAAAGCGACCGACACCCGTGACATTTTAAATGCGGTTGCCATCTACCTGAATAAACTAAAATATAGTTTCAACTGGATCCCCTATTATGGAGCAGATGGATATAATCAGTGGAAATCACTAGGATTTAATTATGCTTATTTCCAGCCTAATTATTTCTTCAACGAATCCGTCCCCGATTCTCGTCTGGAAGATGCCTGCCAGAAAGCACTCACGTATGATATGCACATGGAACTGGAATTTGATGACAATGCTCTGAATAGCAGAGGAAAGGCTTATCGTTTGAAAAACTATATGAGTGCATTCAAGAAACATGGCATATGGGAGAAAAAACGCCTTGCCTATTATCAGGGAAGTGCATCCCTACTTACACTAAAAAAATCAGGGAACGCAGCCGATACCCAACTCTATCATGAGTTCTGCAATTTTGTCATCAGCCGCCCCATCCGGAGTTCACATTAGTATAAACAGTTTAATCATCGCCATTCTATGAATCATAAATACCTATACTTACTCCTGCTATTTTTGATAGTCAGTTGCCAACGCAATGTAGAAACAGGCCCTCCTGTATTAAAAGAAATGTGCCAAAGATTATTTCCCCGGCATGCCCAGTCGTTTCTATTCGAGTTACTGACAGATTCTATTGATACAGACCGTTTTATACTGGAATCGAGTCAAGGGAAAATACGGATAAAAGGAAACAATCGTAACTCATTGGCTGCCGGTTTGAATCATTATCTGAAAAACTACTGTCATACCCATGTTTCCTGGTATGCCTCAGAGACAGTGGAAATGCCTGATGTACTACCGGAGATACCTCAGCCAGTATATATCCGTTCCAAATGTGACAATCGTTTTTTTCTCAACTATTGTACATTCGGTTATACTATGCCCTATTGGAAATGGCAGGACTGGGAACGACTGATAGACTGGATGGCATTAAACGGAGTCACCATGCCTCTTGCTATTACCGGACAAGAATCCATTTGGTACAAAGTATGGACAGACATGGGTTTGAGCGACGAACAGGTTCGCTCATACTTTACAGGGCCAGCCCATCTTCCCTGGCATCGGATGTCCAATGTCGATTTCTGGCAAAGTCCACTACCTCAATCCTGGCTAAAGGATCAGGAGGAATTACAAAAACGTATTCTCGAAAGAGAACGTGAGTTTGATATGACTCCTGTATTACCAGCATTTGCCGGTCATGTACCAGCCGAATTAAAAACAATTTATCCGAATGCAAAAATCTATCAGATGAGTCAGTGGGGTGGCTTCGATGAAAAATACCGCAGTCATTTTATTGATCCGATGGACTCATTATACTCAATCATTCAGCGCCGTTTTCTGGAGGAACAAACCAAAGTATATGGTACTGACCATATTTATGGAATCGATCCTTTCAATGAAGTCGACTCTCCTGACTGGAGCGAGGATTTTTTAGCCAATGTTTCAAGCAAGATTTACGAGTCGATTCATCAGGTAGACTCAGCAGCCCAATGGTTACAAATGACCTGGATGTTCTTCTATGACAAAAAGAAATGGACTCAACCCCGTATCCGTTCCTTTCTAAAAGCAGTACCGGATAACAAACTGATATTACTCGATTACTATTGCGATCATACAGAAATCTGGCGAAATACTGAAAAATATTACGGGAATCCCTATATTTGGTGTTATCTGGGTAATTTTGGCGGCAATACGATGATAGCAGGCAATCTGAATGATATTGATTTCAAGATTAAACGACTCTTCAAGGAGGGAGGAGACAATGTCTATGGCTTGGGAGCAACTCTTGAAGGCTTTGATGTAAACCCTCTTATGTACGAATTTGTTTTTGACCAGGCATGGGATTATCCTGTCACTACCGACCAATGGATAACCAACTGGTCCATGTGCAGAGGAGGAAATCAGGATGCCAATATCATCAAAGCGTGGAGAGCCTTGCATCAGAAAATTTATACCGAACATGCCACATGCGGCCAATCGGTATTAATGAACGCACGCCCCAGACTAACGGGAACTAAAAGTTGGAATACAAACCCCGGCATACATTACGCAAATAACGACTTATGGCAAATATGGAAAGAGCTACTAAAAGCCCGGAACATCAACAATAGTGATTTTCGCTTTGACGTAATCAATATCGGAAGACAAGTACTAGGAAACTTGTTCTCCGAATATAGAGATCAGTTTACCGCTTGCTATAACCGGAAAGATACAACAGGCATGAGAGAATGGAGTACCCGTATGGACAACCTCTTGCTTGACGTAGACCGCCTCCTTTCCTGTGACGCGACTCTATCCATCGGGAAATGGTTACAAGACGCCAGAAACTGTGGTGCAACCGTGTCGGAAAAGGATTACTATGAAGAAAATGCACGCTGTATCCTGACCGTATGGGGGCAACAGGACACCCAACTGAATGACTATGCCAATCGAGGCTGGGGCGGACTTACCCGAAGCTTCTACCGGGAACGTTGGAAACGTTTCACAGACGGAGTCATCGCTGCTGTTTCGGAAGATAAACCTTTTGACGAAGACAAATTCCACCAGGACATTACGCAATTTGAATACAACTGGACATTACAGAAAGACTCTTTCCCTATTGTTTCAGAGGAAGACCCGATTCAAATAGCAGACAGTCTTATCTTAAAATACGATACGTACTTTACCAAAGCACAATAATGAAGGCGGACATTCGACAAACAGGCGCTTCAAAAGATACGTTTTTTGAATGTAGCTTTTCGTTTTTCACAGAGAAGAAAGAAATCGAATGTACTACCTTTGTTTTATCAATTATATAAATACATACTATAAAAGACCAATTTATGGGAAACAATCAACCTTCGGCAAGAAAAAAAACTTATTATATATCTCTGGCTATTCTAGCCGGTATGTTCTTCATATTCGGATTCGTATCATGGGTCAATTCCATACTGATTCCATACTTCCGTATTTCTTGCGAGCTTACCCATTTTGAATCCTATTTTGTAGCCTTTGCTTTCTATATAGCATACTTTGTCATGGCCATTCCTTCGGGCATTCTATTGAAGAAAGTAGGATTTAAAAAAGGAATCATGTATGGCTTTATGCTGACTGCTTTGGGAGCCTTTATCTTTGTCCCGGCAGCTCTGGCACGGCAATTTGAAATATTCCTCATCGGCTTGTTTTCTATTGGCACCGGCCTGGCTATTTTGCAGACAGCCGCCAATCCTTATGTCACCATTATCGGCCCGATAGATAGTGCAGCACGACGTATCAGCATCATGGGAATCTGCAATAAAGTGGCAGGAATTATCTCCCCGCTCATATTCGCTGCCCTTATTCTGAAAGCAAACGACAGTGAACTCTTTGCATTAATTGAATCCGGTGCACTGGACGAAGCAACAAAGAACGCCATGCTCAATGAATTGATACAACGTGTCATTATCCCATACATTATTCTGGGCATCATCTTACTGCTGACAGGTATCGGTATCCGCTACTCCGTATTACCGGAAATAAATACTGACGAGCAGAATGCCACTGATGAACAGGACAATAAACATACTGACAAAAAAAGCATTCTCGACTTTCCATACCTCATATTAGGTGCATTGGCCATTTTCTTTCATGTAGGTACACAGGTTATAGCCATTGACACTATAATCAATTACGCCAACTCTATGGGGATGGATTTACTGGAAGCAAAAGTATTCCCTTCTTACACACTGGGATGCACAATGATAGGATATATACTTGGTATCATCCTTATCCCTAAATACATTTCCCAGAAAAATGCACTGATAGGGTGTACATTACTAGGTTTGGCTCTCTCATTCGGAGTGGTATGGGCAGACTTCGATATGACATTATTCGGTCATCAAGCCAATGCTTCCATCTTCTTTCTGAATGCTTTAGGTTTTCCCAACGCTCTGATCTATGCAGGAATATGGCCTCTTTCCATTCATGGGTTAGGCAAATTCACCAAAACCGGTTCCTCTCTGCTGATTATGGGATTATGCGGCAATGCCATCTTACCTTTGGTATATGGTCACTTTGCCGACCAGTACAGTTTGCGTATCGGTTACTGGGTACTTATTCCTTGCTTTATCTATCTGGTATTCTTTGCCATCAAAGGGCATAAAATCAACTCCTGGAGATAAAACTGAACGTAAGACATTAAAAATTAAAAAAATGGAAAGACTGATTATTATCAATGGGGAACTAATACTCCCTACCGGCATCGAAACCAATAAAATAATGGTTTGCCGGAATGGTAAGATAGAACAGATTGTATCATCCGAAGCATATATTCCTCAAGCTGACGACCGGATCATAGATGCCAACCAACAATATGTCTCCCCAGGATTTATCGATATACATGTTCACGGTGGCGGAGGTCATGACTTTATGGATGGAACCGTAGAGGCCTTTCTGGGAGTAGCCGAAACTCATGCCAGATATGGAACAACAGCCATGGTACCTACAACACTGACCAGCACAAACGAAGAGCTAATGACGACCTTTGCCGTTTATCAAAAAGCCAAAAGTCTTAATAAAAAAGGTGCCCAATTTATCGGGCTGCATCTGGAAGGGCCCTACTTCTCGCCTAAGCAGTGTGGAGCCCAAGACCCCAATCATTTGAAAACGCCTCATCCGGACGAATATAACACAATACTGGAAGCTTCACAAGATATTGTACGATGGAGTATTGCTCCGGAACTGGCAGGAGCAATTGAACTGGGGGAAAAGCTCAATAGCTGTCACATTCTCCCATCCATCGCACATACCGATGCCATTTATGAAGAAGTGGTAAAAGCATACGAAGCAGGGTATACTCATATCACTCATTTATATTCAGCGATGTCAACCATCACCCGTAGAAATGCCTATCGCTATGCAGGTGTGGTAGAGGCAGCTTATCTGATTGATGGTATGACAGTAGAAATCATTGCGGACGGCATTCATCTGCCCAAACCTTTACTACAATTCGTATATAAGTTCAAGGGGGCCGATAAAACAGCACTTTGCACAGATGCCATGCGAGGTGCGGGAATGCCGGACGGTGAATCCATATTAGGCAGCCTGACCAACGGTCAGAAAGTTATTATTGAAGACGGAGTAGCCAAGCTTCCCGACCGTTCGGCATTTGCCGGAAGCGTAGCTACCGCCGATCGTTTGGTAAGAACCATGATAAATATAGCCGGCATACCCCTAATCGATGCTATCCGAATGATAACCCTTACCCCCGCCCGCATTCTGCATGTGGATTCCCAAAAGGGTTCTTTGGAGGAAGGTAAAGATGCCGACATCGTCATCTTCGACAATCAAATTAACGTAACAACAACTATATCAAAAGGCCATGTTATCTACAATCAATGAAACATACCTGTTTCAACAAGATCTATTAACAGTCAAAATGTTCCCTTCTATCCAACAGATGGGGAAATGTGCTGCGACAGAAGTTACTAACAAAATATGCGAACTTCTCAAAGAGAAAGCTGAAATCAATATGATTTTTGCCGCAGCTCCTTCACAAAATGAATTCTTAAGTCATCTTATTCACAGTAAACAGATTGACTGGAGCAGAATCAACGCTTTCCACATGGATGAATACATCGGCATTCATCCGGAAGCCCCACAAAGTTTCGGAAATTTTCTCCGTCAGCGCATCTTCGACAAAGTCCCGTTCAAGACTGTAAACTATCTGAACGGACAAGCAGAAAACCTTGAAGAAGAATGCAAACGTTATTCCGAATTGCTGCTTCGTCATCCTGTCGATATTGTCTGTCTGGGAATTGGAGAAAACGGTCATATTGCATTCAATGATCCGGATGTAGCCAATTTCAACGACTCCCATTTAGTTAAAGTAGTAGAACTCGACCCGATATGTCGCCAGCAACAAGTGAATGAAAAATGCTTTGAAGCATTCGACCTTGTTCCTGCTAAAGCACTGACTCTTACCATTCCAGCCTTATTAAAAGCGGACTGGATGTTCTGCATTGTGCCTTTTAAAAATAAAGCCAATGCAGTATACAACACTCTTTATGGAGAAATTTCCGAAAAATGTCCGGCCAGTATATTACGCAAAAAAGAAAATTCTTGTTTATATTTGGATCCTGAAAGTGCAGAACGAATAAACTTATAAATACATATGAAAAATATCTTATTTATCCTCCTTACTTTCTTGTCTGTCAGCTTCAGACTATATGCGCAGGATGTAATTAAAATAGGAATTATCGGGCTCGATACTTCCCATTCTACAGCTTTCACCGAGCTACTGAACGGAGACTCTGACGATAAGTTTGTCAAAGAGTTCGAAGTCGTAGCAGCTTACCCTTATGGTTCAAAGACTATCCAGTCCAGTTACGAACGAATTCCCGGATATATAGAAGAGGTCAAGAAACACGGTGTGGAGATTACATCTTCCATAGCGGAATTGCTTGACAAGGTAGATTGCGTCATGCTTGAAACAAACGACGGTAGAATCCACCTCGAACAAGCAATGGAAGTATTCAAATCCGGAAAAATATGCTATATCGACAAGCCTATTGGAGCGACATTGGGACAAGCTATTGCCATTTACGAAATGGCGAAGAAATACAATGTGCCTATCTTTTCTTCTTCTGCACTCAGATATTCTCCACAGAATCAAAAGCTGAGAAACGGAGAGTTCGGCAAAATTCTGGGAGCTGACTGTTATTCTCCTCACAAGGTAGAACCGACTCACCCCGATTTCGGTTTTTATGGCATTCACGGAGTAGAAACGCTTTATACTCTTATGGGAACCGGTTGCGAGTCAGTCAACCGTATGTCTTCCCAAGATGCTGATGTAGTGGTAGGCCGTTGGAAAGACGGGCGGATAGGTACTTTCAGGGGAATCAAAGAAGGTCCGGCCATTTATGGCGGTACAGCTTATACCCCCAAAGGTGCAATAGCAGCAAGAGGATATGAAGGTTACAAAGTTTTGCTCGATCAAATACTCACTTTTTTCAAGACCGGAGTAGCTCCGATTTCGAAAGAAGAAACAATTGAGATATTCACTTTTATGAAAGCTTCCAATATGAGCAAAGAACAGAATGGCAAAATCGTTACCATGGAGGAGGCATACCGAAAAGGGCTGAAAGATGCACAGAAGCTAATTAAAACCTACAAATAAAAATAGCACATGAGGTACACATACAGACACATCGGGATCCTGACCATCTCATTAATAGTTGCTTCCTGCTCTTTTTCCCAAAAGCAGGCAGACAACAATCATGACAAAGATATGAATCCGAACGTAAAAATAGTGGTCCTCGACCCAGGACATTTTCATGCCAGTCTGTTGCAAAAGAATCCGCTGGCCTCAGTGAACGACACAATTCGGGTATATGCTCCCGAAGGAGCGGAAGTCAAACAA
The DNA here is from genome assembly GCF_023656585.1 of Bacteroides sp. B1-V-101. Lineage (NCBI taxonomy): Bacteria > Pseudomonadati > Bacteroidota > Bacteroidia > Bacteroidales > Bacteroidaceae > Bacteroides > Bacteroides sp. B1-V-101. The sequence continues at coordinate 41,764 of NZ_JAMOKH010000026.1, forward strand.
TATCTGAACGACATAAATAGCTATAATCAACGGGCGGAGAATCCCACATCCTGGAAAGAAGAAATATATATTGGGGGCGATTATCTTTCCAGGATGCTTTCCGACCGTCAAGGGGACGTAGTTGTGCTTGCCGGAAACAACCAGAAAAAAACAAACTATATTCTGGAAGCTATCAAAGCAGGATACAATGTGCTTTCCGACAAGCCTTTGGCCATTAACAAGAAGGATTTCGACTTACTGATTCAAGCATATCAATTGGCAAAGGAAAGGAAATTACTCCTTTACGACTTGATGACTGAACGATATGACATCCTGAATATCATCGAAAAAGCATTACTGAACAATCCGGATCTTTTTGGTGAATTGCAAAAAGGGTCTTTGAATGATCCGTCAGTTTCTATGGAAAGTGTTCATCATTTCTTTAAGAATGTATCAGGCAAGCCACTGATTCGTCCGGTATGGTATTATGACACAGAGCAACAAGGAGAAGGTATTGCAGATGTAACCACTCATCTTATCGATCTGGTCAACTGGCAATGTTTCCCCAACGAAACCATCCGTTATCAGTCGGATGTAGAAGTATTGAAAGCCAGACATTGGCCTACCCGCATTACATTACCTGAATTTTCGCAATCGACGCAGGCTGACACCTTCCCCGCCTTCTTGAACAAATATATCAATAATAATGTGCTGGAAGTTTTAGCGAATGGTAGCCTAAATTACACAGTAAAGGGGATTCATATAGGTATGAAGGTTATCTGGAATTACACTCCTCCAAGTGATGGTGGCGACACTTTTACCTCCCTTAAGAAAGGAAGTAAGGCTACATTGAAAACAATTCAGGACAAAGAAAGTGGTTTTGTGAAACAACTCTACATCCAAAGAGCTGCAGACTCTGATCACTCTGAATTTGAGAGCCAGTTGCAAAAGGCAATCAAACAACTGCAAGCGACCTATCCGTTCCTATCCGTCAAAAAAATGAATGAAGGACTTTATCTGATTGATATTCCACAGGCGGACAGACTGGGACATGAAGCTCACTTCAGTAAAGTAGCAGAAGCATTCCTTGGCTATTTGCATGATAAAAATATGCCGGAATGGGAAAACGAGAATACAATATCTAAATATTATATCACCACTACAGCTGTAGAGCTGGCAAAGAAAGAGAAATAAGAAAGACCGCAGACACGTGTTAAGAAGTGAAATAAAATATTATGCAGATGAATCCATGTTTCATGGATTCATTCCTCATGTTATGGGGACACGTCTTGATATCCTGATGATTCACTCCAACCTTCCCCTCCTAAACATGCTTTGGGCACATATTACCGACGAGTTAGAAAGGTTGGATAAGATGTTGAATCGATTTGATGCCACAAGTGAAGTATCAAAGCTAAACAGCCATACACAACAAGATTCAGTTTCTGTCAGTGCGGAATTGGAAGATATCCTACGGTCATGCCAATATTATTATGAAAAGACTCTTCATCTTTTCGACATCACATTAAACGATTTCTCACAAATACAAATTCACGGCAATCACCATATCTCTTTTAGCAACTTTTCCGTAACACTTGATTTTGGAGGTTTCGCGAAGGGATACGCCTTAAAAAAGATTCAAGAAATCCTCTTGCGGGGAAATATAGAGAATGCTTTCGTCGATTTTGGCAACAGTTCGATTATGGGAATAGGACACCATCCTTATGGAGACTGCTGGAAAGTCAGTTTGCAGAATCCTTACACTCAACAAACTCTTGACGAATTTTGCCTTACTGACAATACGTTGTCCACTTCCGGGAATACGGAACAGTACACCGGACATATTATAAATCCGCTTACAGGAACCTGCAACGAACAAAGAAAAGTTACGAGTATCTTATCTGACAATCCGCTGGATGCAGAAATACTCAGTACAGTCTGGATGATTGCCGACGACCAACAACGGGAACAGATCAACGAGAACTTCAAACATATAAAAGGAACTATATATACTCTATAAAATATGAGAAACAAAATAGAAAAAGGAGTCGATTTGAATCTCAGACAATTCATCAAAAGTCTGGGATATATCGCAGGAGGAACTGCACTGCTGGCAAGCACACCCTGGCTGTCTTCCTGCACACCCGAAAAGCTTAAAGAAATCCGCAACGAGAAAGCCCGGATCGCTTTAATAGGTACAGGTTCCAGGGGACAGTATCATATCCACAATCTGAAGGAGATTCCCCATGCCCGGATTGTTGCCGTTTGCGACAATTATGCTCCTAACCTCCAACAAGCAGTAGAGTTATGTCCGGGTGCCAAAGCATACACAGACTACCGGAAGCTTTTGGAATCGGCAGATATTGACGGCGTAATTATCTCTACTCCGTTGAACTGGCATGCTCCCATTGTACTGGATGCCCTGGCAGCCGGCAAACACGTATTCTGTGAAAAAGCCATGGCACGGACTTTAGACGAATGCAAAGCTATTTATGATGCCTATCAAACGACCAACCAGGTTCTCTACTTCTGCATGCAGCGTATGTATGACGAGAAGTATATCAAAGGAATGCAAATGATTCATTCCGGACTCATCGGAGATGTGGTAGGAATGCGCTGCCATTGGTTCAGAAATGCAGACTGGCGCCGTCCCGTCCCCTCACCGGAACTGGAACATCAAATCAACTGGCGATTGTACAAAGAAAGCTCAGGCGGATTAATGACCGAACTGGCCTGCCACCAACTGGAAGTATGCAACTGGGCAGCTAAAAGAATGCCGGTAAGCATCATCGGTATGGGTGACATCGTCTACTGGAAAGACGGTCGTGAAGTATACGATAGCGTAAATGTGACTTACCGATACTCCGACGGAACGAAGATTGCCTACGAATCGTTGATTTCCAATAAATTCAACGGTATGGAAGACCAGATCCTCGGGCACAAAGGTACTATGGAAATGGCAAAAGGTATCTATTATCTGGAAGAGGACCATTCAACATCGGGCATCCGGCAACTTATCGGACAGGTTAAGGATAAAGTATTCGCTGCTATCCCGACAGCCGGACCCAGTTGGAGACCGGAAACAAAAATGGAATACACGCCACATTTTGTTATTGAAGGAGACATTAACGTCAACAACGGGCTGAGCATGATCGGAGCCGACAAAGATGGTTCCGATATCATTCTCTCTTCTTTCTGCCAATCATGTATCACTGGAGAAAAAGCACAAAATGTGGTAGAAGAAGCCTATTGCTCCACCGTACTTTGCCTGCTTGGCAATCAAGCAATGGAGGAAGAGCGCCATATCCTTTTCCCCGACGAATATAAAATACCATATATGAAATTTTAAATTATGAAAGATATCATCATCACCTCCCAAAAAATTAAAAGGGAAAGAAACATTTATCTGATATGCTTTCTTCTCTCTTTTGCAATCAATATTATTGCAATCCTTGTCTATACACGTCCGTGGATTGAAATATTCACTCAACTGGGGTATGTGCTCGTTATCAGTTTTTTCATCTATTTCATACTATGGATTCCGCGTATACTCGTTATCGGGTTACGTCATCTCCTTCGAAAAAAGAAGTAACAGCTTTACGTTTTTTGAAGATTGATTGACGGAAAAGAAGTCTGATATCAGTTAATAACGGCTTAACTTTGAGGAAAAATAAACACTATGACAACAAGAAGAGATTTTATCAAAAAAACAGTTGCAGGCACGGCCGCCCTTTCCTTGGGAAGCATTATTCCCGGCTTCGGTTCAAATAGTTATCAGGAAATCCTGGGTGCGAACGAAAAAATACGAATCGGAGTCATTGGTGTAAACTCCAGAGGTAATGCCTTGGCACAAGGATTTGCCAAGATGAAAGGTTGTGAAGTTACTTACCTTTGTGATGTTGATTCAAGAGCACTTGAAAGATGTCAGGCAGATATTCATAAAATAAGCGGACGCACTCCCAAAGGAGAAAAAGATATCCGCAAAATGCTGGAATCGGACGATTTTGAGGCGGTAGTCATTGCCACGCCTGACCACTGGCATGCCAAAGCAGCCATTATGGCTATGCAAGCAGGAAAGCATGTTTATCTGGAAAAACCGACCAGCCACAATCCGGCAGAGAATGAAATGTTAGTCAGGGCGACGCTTAAATATAACCGGATTGTCCAAGTCGGCAACCAGCGCCGTTCGTGGCCGAACGTTATCAAAGCAATAGAAGAGATTAAGTCTGGGGCAATCGGGAAAGTAAGATATGCCAAGTCCTGGTATGTCAACAACCGTCCTTCCATCGGCACAGGAAAAGTGGTTCCTGTACCCGACTATCTGGACTGGGATTTATGGCAAGGTCCTGCACCACGGGTGCCCAATTTTAAAGATAATTATATTCATTATAACTGGCACTGGTTCTGGAACTGGGGTACCGGTGAAGCATTGAATAACGGAACTCATTTCGTTGATATCCTCCGTTGGGGGCTGGGCGTTGATTATCCGACAAAGGTAGATTCTGTCGGAGGACGTTATCGCTTTCAGGACGACTGGCAAACTCCGGATACACAACTCATTACTTTTCAGTTCAGCGACGAAGCATCCTGCTCTTGGGAAGGACGTAGTTGCAACAGCACACCGGTAGACGGATACGGAGTAGGTACCGCTTTCTACGGAGAAACAGGCACCCTTTTCATCAGTGGAGGCAATGAGTACAAAATAACAGACTTACAAGGGAAAGTAATCAAAGATGTAAAAAGTAACTTGAAGTTTGAAACTGGTAATTTGCTAAATCCATCGGAAAAGCTGGATGCTTATCACTTCGAAAACTGGTTTGACGCCATCCGCAAAGGTGGTAAGCTGAATTCCGGCATTGTAGATGCCTGCATCAGTACTCAGTTAGTACAGTTAGGCAATATCGCGCAGCGTGTAGGTCATTCTTTAGATATTGATCCGGGAAGCGGACGTATTCTGAATGATCTGGAAGCTAACAAGCTCTGGGGCAGAGAATACGAAAAAGGTTGGGAAATACGGGTATAACCCCGCCCTTCTCTTCCTCGTTTTTTCATTAGGTTATAGTTTTGTTGGAGGGTATGTCAAAAGTAACTAAACTCCCCTCCTTCGGGAAGGAAGGGTGGCTGAAAGCCGGGGTGGTAGGTGTACTGTACAATTGAATATCAATAGTTTATGTATTCACCTACCACCTCCCCCTACGGGGACTCCTCCTTCCTGAAGGAGGAGAATTTTGTTACTATTGACTCTGACACACGCTCCTTCTTTGTATCATAAAGCGAACAGAGTTTATGTTATCATATTTCACCATATAAGCGCATCCGTGGCAGAGATACTGCAACACCCCGACCAAGCTCCCATGAAAAACTTCAACCTTTTATTTATAAACCAGACAAACGTTTCTAATAAATTCCTGCATCGTTTATTATAAACGTCCCCCCAGTTTATTATAAACTCAAATTCCCCTTTTCAAAGATTAATCTTTAATTTTATGCAACAAAAAAGGCTGCAAACCCGCTAAGAGTTCGCAGCCCATCAATGATAAATGAGTCTCACAGAGTCTGTTTTCTCAGACTTCCGTTCTTTATATTGTCAGTATATCATACCAAATTAAAGGCATATACTTCCTATCAGATGCAGCAAAAAACAATTCTTTTTTCATTGGTTCAGGTTTTAATTAAAGCTGGATAGCCGACTACAAATATACAACATAAAAAGGGCTTTGTCAAGTCTTCGGGAAGTTTACACAAGAAAACAAAGGATTACTGAAGCTGTCAGCATCATAAAAAACGTGAGTTCTTTTCGTCCTCATATTGAATTTATTTCGTATTTTTGCGTGCACATCCTCCTTTTTTTGATGGATAGAAGAAAATTTGTTGTTAAAGCAAAGCGAAGATTGATATATGAGTGACGAAATCAACGAGATAACGGAAGGACATTCAGACTACAAACCGGCGGACGCGCGGGACGAAAACGTAAAGCATCAGTTAACAGGCATGTACCAGAATTGGTTTCTGGACTATGCTTCTTATGTGATTCTGGAACGTGCCGTTCCCCATATCAATGACGGTTTGAAGCCTGTACAACGACGTATTCTACATTCCATGAAGCGTCTGGACGACGGGCGGTATAACAAAGTGGCAAATATTGTGGGACACACCATGCAGTTCCATCCGCACGGTGATGCTTCTATCGGCGATGCACTGGTACAGCTGGGGCAGAAAGACCTGCTGATAGACTGTCAGGGTAACTGGGGTAATATACTCACCGGTGACGGTGCGGCAGCTCCCCGTTATATCGAGGCACGCCTTTCCAAGTTTGCGCTGGACATCGTATTCAATCCAAAGACGACCGAATGGAAGCTGTCTTACGACGGCAGAAACAAGGAACCGGTCACCCTCCCCGTGAAGTTCCCGCTATTGCTGGCACAGGGAGTGGAAGGTATCGCCGTCGGACTTTCATCCAAGATATTACCTCACAACTTCAATGAACTTTGCGAGGCCTCCATCAGCTATCTGCATGGAGAATCGTTCCAGCTATATCCCGACTTCCAGACAGGCGGTTCCATCGACGTAGCCAAATACAATGACGGAGAACGCGGCGGAGCGGTAAAAGTACGCGCCAAGATCAACAAGCTGGACAACAAGACACTCGCCATCACGGAGATTCCGTATGGCAAGACCACCTCTACCGTCATCGACTCCATCCTGAAAGCTGTTGACAAAGGAAAAATCAAGATACGCAAAGTAGACGATAATACAGCCGCCAACGTAGAGATACTGGTACACCTGGCACCCGGAACTTCATCGGACAAAACGATCGACGCACTGTACGCCTTTACCGACTGCGAGGTAAGCATCTCACCCAACTGCTGTGTGATTGATGACAGCAAGCCTCACTTCCTCACCGTTAGCAAGGTACTGAAAAAGTCGGCAGACAACACACTGGGACTGCTGAAACAGGAACTGGAAATCAAGAAAGGGGAAATACTGGAATCACTCCATTTCGCTTCCCTCGAAAAAATATTTATCGAAGAACGAATCTATAAGGACAAAGAGTTCGAGCAATCCAAAGACATGGACGCCGCCTGCGCACATATCGACGACCGCCTGACTCCTTTCTACCCGAGCTTTATCCGTGAAGTGACCAAAGAGGATATTCTCAAACTGATGGAAATCAAGATGGGACGCATCCTGAAGTTCAACACCGACAAAGCCGATGAACTGATCGCCCGTATGAAAGAAGAGATCGCCGAAATCGACGATCACCTCGCTCACATCGTGGACTATACCGTAAACTGGTATCAGATGCTGAAAAGCAAATACGGAAAGAACTTCCCGCGCCGCACTGAACTGCGCAACTTCGACACCATCGAAGCCGCCAAAGTGGTAGAGGCCAACGAGAAACTCTACATCAACCGTGATGAAGGATTTATCGGAACAGCACTGAAGAAGGATGAATTCGTAGCCAACTGTTCGGATATCGATGACGTGATCGTCTTCTTCCGGGATGGTAAATATATCGTCACTCCGGTAGCCGACAAGAAGTTTGTGGGCAAAAACATACTTTACGTCAATGTCTTCAAGAAGAATGACAAACGTACCATCTACAATATCACTTACCGGGACGGCAAAGAAGGAACGACGTATATCAAACGTTTTGCCGTGACAGGTGTGGTCCGCGACCGTGAATACGATGTCACGCAAGGAACGCCGGACTCACGCATCACTTATTTCAGCGCCAACCCGAACGGAGAAGCCGAAATCATCAAAGTGACATTAAAGCCGAACCCGCGTGTAAGACGCATCATCTTCGAGCGTGATTTCAGTGAAATCAGCATCAAGGGACGCCAGGCACAAGGAGTGATCCTCACCCGTCTGCCGGTGCATAAGATTGCCCTGAAACAGAAAGGAGGCTCTACCCTCGGAGGACGAAAAGTATGGTTCGACCGAGATATCCTGCGCCTCAACTATGACGGACGGGGTGAATATCTGGGAGAATTCCAGAGCGACGACACCATCCTGGTAGTGCTCAACAATGGCGAGTTCTATACCAGCAACTTCGATCTGAGCAACCATTACGAAGATAATGTCAGCATCGTCGAGAAGTTCGACCCGAACAAGATATGGACTGCCGCGCTTTATGATGCCGACCAGCAGAACTATCCGTATCTGAAACGTTTCTGTTTTGAAGGTTCCAACCGCAAGCAGAACTATCTGGGAGACAACAAGAATACCCGTCTGATCCTGCTGACTGATGAGTACTATCCTCGTCTGGAAGTCATATTCGGCGGACACGACAGTTTCCGTGAAGCGATGGTGATTGACGCAGAAGAATTTATTGCAGTCAAAGGCTTCAAGGCAAAAGGAAAGCGTATCACTACCTATACGGTGGATACCATCAACGAGCTTGAACCGACTCGTTTCCCGGAACCGACTAACGAACAACCGGAACAACCGGAAGAAGAGCCGGAAAATCTGGACCCGGACAGCGATAAGAGCGAAGGGGACATCATCGATGAGATTACGGGACAGATGAAGCTGTTTTAGCTAATGTATACATGCGGTAAAAAAATACCCAATGTGCCAATGAAGAAAAACTTATTATACTTAGGGCTGACAGGATACCTCCTGTTCGCCCTCTGCACAAGATTACAGGCGCAGACCGACAGTCTGCAAGCACATCGCTACGTAACACGTGCCACCATGTACGGAGTCGGATTTACCAATGTGTTCGACACCTATCTTTCGCCTCAGGAATATAAAGGAATAGATTTCCGTATTTCCCGCGAGACGATCCGGATGACAAAGTTGTTCGACGGGAATGTTTCTGTGCAGAACTTCTTTCAGGCAGACGTCGGCTATACACACAACCGCGCAGACAACAACAATACCTTCTCCGGACTCGTCAACTGGAACTATGGCCTCCATTACCAGTTCCGCCTCACTGAGAACTTCAAGTTACTGGCAGGAGGACTGTTTGACGTCAACGGAGGATTTGTCTACAATCTCCGCAATTCGAACAATCCGGCTTCAGCCCGGGCATACGTCAATCTGGACGCTTCGGGAATGGCTATCTGGCATTTGAAAATCAAGCGCTATCCGATGGTACTCCGCTATCAGGTCAACATGCCGATGATCGGACTTATGTTCTCACCGCACTACGGACAGTCTTATTACGAAATCTTCTCACTGGGCAACTCCAGTGGAGTTATTCAATTTACCTCTCTCCACAATCAACCGTCTCTTCGTCAGATGCTTTCTGTCGATCTGCCGATAGGATATACCAAGATGCGTTTCAGTTATCTGGCAGACTTGCAACAATCCAATGTTAACGGAATCAAGACACATACCTACTCTCATGTATTTATGGTAGGATTCGTGAAAGACTTGTATCGGGTTTCCAACAAAAAAGGAACGAATCTGCCTCCGTCAGTGAGGGCGTACTAGAAGAAGTGGAGAGTTGAGAGTTGAAAGTGAAGAGTTGAGAATTGAGAGTTTATGGACAAGAACTGAAAGATTAAGAATGAGAAATAGAATTATACAAATACTTTTACTACTCTGTTGCCTCCCGATACAGACCGGGTGCATCGGAGAAGATGATTACGCTGATGATCCCGTAGGAAACTTCGAGCAACTATGGAAGATCATTGACGAACGGTATTGCTTTCTGGACTCGAAAGGTATTGACTGGGATGCGGTTCATGAGAAATACAGCAAACTGATTGTACCGGGCATGTCCAATGACGACCTTTTCGATAAACTCAGTGAAATGCTCTATATCCTGAAAGACGGTCATGTCAATCTTTCATCTGCCAAGCGTGTCTCTTATTACGACGCATGGTATCAGGGGTATCCGTGGAATTATCGGGAAGATATTCTTTACCAGTATTATCTGGGAAGTGCCAGCAAGGACTACTATACATCGGCGGGGATGAAATACAAAATATTCGACAATAATATCGGATATATCCGCTACGAAAGTTTCAGTTCCGGGGTCGGCGATGGCAATCTGGATGAAATCCTTGTCTATCTGGCAACCTGCAACGGACTGATTATCGATGTACGCGACAACGGAGGAGGTAATCTGACTAATTCTTCCCGTATTGCCGCCCGATTTACCAATAGTAAAATTCTGACCGGATTCATACAGCATAAGACGGGAACAGGACATAGTGACTTCTCTAAACCGGAACCGATCTACCTGGAGCCTTCCAACAGCATCCGTTGGCAGAAGAAAGTCGTTATACTGACCAACCGCCGTTGCTACAGTGCAACCAATGATTTCGTCAATCTGATGCGCAGCATAGACAACGGCAAGATCATCCAGGTCGGTGACCAGACAGGTGGCGGTTCGGGACTTCCTTTCACATCGGAACTGCCGAACGGATGGAGCATCCGCTTCTCCGCCAGTCCTCATTTCGACAAAAATATGCAGCCGCTGGAAGAAGGTATTTTGCCTGATATAGCTATCGATATGACTGAGGATGACCAATCTAAGCATAGGGACACACTGATTGAAAAGGCTTTTGAAATCTTAAGTGAGTAACTTTGTTGCCTAATTATTTGTCAAATCAGAAAATCTTCCTATCTTTGCACCGCTAAACAAAAAGCGACGCATGCGGATGTGGCGTAATTGGTAGCCGCGCCAGACTTAGGATCTGGTGCCGTGAGGCGTGTAGGTTCGAGTCCTATCATCCGCACACATTTATATAAACTAGAAAGCCTTCAAGAAATATCTTGGAGGCTTTTTAATTGATTACATATATGAAGAAACATCAACTTTGTTGTATCGGCCATATCACTTTGGATAAGGTAGTCACTCCTCAAAGCACAGTCTATATGCCTGGAGGCACTGCTTTCTATTGTTCACACGCTATTCGCCATTTCAACGACATAGATTATGCATTAGTGACAGCAGTCGGCGCTACGGAAATGAAAGTCGTAGACCAGCTGCGCGGGATAGGCATCAGCGTAACCGCATTACCCAGCCAGCACTCTGTATACTTCGAGAACATCTATGGAGAAAATCCGGATGACCGTACACAACGTGTGTTGGCCAAAGCCGATCCTTTCACCGCTTCCCAACTTCAGGAGATAGAGGCGGAAATTTATCATCTTGGTTCACTGTTAGCAGATGATTTTTCTTTAGAAGTAATTAAGGAGTTATCCCGGAAAGGATTGATAGCTGTCGACTCGCAAGGATACCTGCGTGAAGTACGTGATACGCACGTATATCCGGTAGACTGGACTGACAAGCGGGAAGCTCTGCAATATATTCATTTCCTTAAAGTAAATGAGCACGAAATGGAAGTGCTCACAGGACTTTCCGATCCGCATGAGGCTGCACGCAAACTGCACGAATGGGGAGTGAAAGAAGTGTTAGTCACCCTGGGAAGTATGGGATCTCTCATTTACGACGGTACGGATTTTTATCGCATTCCGGCTTATAAGCCCGGACAAGTAGTAGATGCAACCGGCTGTGGAGATACTTATACTATCGGATATTTGTATCAACGGGTATCGGGTGCGAGCATCGAAGAAGCAGGACGATTTGCTGCCGCCATGTCTACGCTGAAGATCGAGAAATCCGGTCCTTTCTGTGGAAATAAGGAAGATGTTATTCGGTGTATGGAGACTGCGGAGCAGATGTACTAAAAGAGAGCCATACAGGCATTAATATCAATAAACAGAGCGCTGTTTCATCCTTTTTCAAGATAAAACAGCGCTCTGTTTATTAACTACTTTTTCTCCTGTTCTTAATAAGTTGTCCCAGAAAAACGCCACTCATTGTGAAAATCATTGCAATGGAAGCCGAGAACCAACGACTACTTTCCGTACATAAAAGAATAGTAAACAGTCCCAATAGTAGAACAAAGAATAATGCCAATTTAATATTACCTTTCATGTATCTTCGAACGTTTAAATTTAACAATCAGGAAATAGACACTTTGAAAGAAGACGCCAATAAATATCATTTTCAAACCATCAACATCAAACATACGTTCACACAGAACTCCGACAATCTTTAAAGCACAAAGTACTGCAATGATAAATGTGAAAGCATATTGTAAGGCAGCATTTCTTATCTTTAAATATTCAGCACTTGTTTCTTTACAGCACCAAGGAAAAAGATACACCAAATTAAAGCCAACAAAAATAGATACCAAAGTATCATATTCAAAGGGTACTACGAATATCTCATATATTCCCCAAAGAATAAGCAGTATAATAATCATCACATCTGGCCTATTTTTTTTCATGAATTTCATTGTTCTATTTTTATTTATTATTCAGACTGTTCGTATACCTTTCAGCTAAACCAAGCTTTACCTCAAAAGTAATAAATATCTTTCAAGGTTCACTCTATCCAGCTAATCTTTTGACCTAAGATGTTCAATAGCAGAAAACTAGTCCTAACTGAAAATCAAGACGTCTCATATAGAGTCTATCCAATTTGTTTGGACGTAGTGTTTCCTTTTTCTCATCGGCTGTCATTTCAATCTTCTTAAAGTCTCCACTTAAAACAGAAAAGCCTCCGTTTACCGCAAGGTGGTCTGTCAATTTATATTCTACCAGAAAGTCCATATTCCCAGCCAATGCACCGGAAGTACATTTAAATTCACTATTACTTCGACCTTCATCCCGATAATGTAGATATCCGGCTCCCAATACGCAACTAATTAAAGTTCTTTCGGTTATTGGAATTTTGAATCCAAGTTGCGGTCCTAAATACCAAAGTTCTACATTGTCAGCTACATTCGTTTTATCATCAATTGTATAATTGGCAGAAGTACCGGAGAGATTAAACTTTAATCCGGCAACCCAAAATTTATCAATTCGATAGAGTGCCTTCACATTACACGTCAAGCCTCCATTATATTCCCCACGATAATTAACACCAAAAGGTGACAAGTTTGACTTACCGAACAATACACCTTTTCCACCATCTACCGAAATAAACAGTTTATCTCCGGAAAAACTCTGTGCAAATCCTACTGTAACAGAAAACACAAATAGGAAAAATAAAATAAGTTTTCTCATAATACTATATTTGAAAAGTCGTATGAATTGAAATATTCTAATTATCAATTCATACGACTAATTATTTTATGTTTTTTCTCTAGTGATATAGATATACAATATAGAACCTAAAGCTAGAACTAGATTCATCAGTAAAATATATGTCACTTTATTGGGGTTATTATCAAAAAAGAAATAAATGCATAATGAAATTATGATAGATAATAAAAACAGTCCTGATAGAACCCATAATTTGTCAGTACTAGCATGAAATCGTTTTCTTTTCTTAATAAGTTGTCCTATGCAAACTCCCGTTGATGTACAAATCATTGCAATAGAAGCAGAAAACCAAATACTATTTTCTGTACATAAAAGAATGGAGAACAGACCTAATATTAAAATATAAAACAATGCTAATTTGATATTATTTCTCATTTACTGTACATATTAAATAATTATCAACGCAGGGGCAATAGTTTACCTATTGTGTCTCTCGCTATACTATCATCATCTCTTTCCATCGGCTTAAATTCTATTGTATCTATTTGTATTTCCGTTGGAGGGCGAGAGACTACACGGGAGCTACATAGCCAAGTTTGTAACACACACCAACCAACCGCCACAACAAATCCCGCACCAGCCGTAACCATTCCAAAAGCGGTTGACCATAAAGCACCAGCCAAGCCAAGAGATACATTGCACCCCCAATTTCCACCACGGGCTGTCAGATCGTCAAGTCCATCATATATTTCAAGAACATTACATGTATTATTTCTTTTATTAACCATTGCTTTAAAAATAGGAATATTGTTACTATCATAACATGTGAACATAGTTTCTTCAAGTGCATCTTCAGCATTTTGTGCACATTCAATTATAAGACAGTTTTCAATAACACCATTCTCTTTATAAAATGCCATTATATTATTAGCATCCATTTTACTTCGTACAACTATCATTTCCTCCCCAAAGGTTTGGATTTGTGGACGCAAAATTTCTTGCATACCTAAATCGTAATTCATTTCAGCATTATTAAAAGTAGTTCTTGTTTTTACCGAATTATTCAAGTAATCCAGTAGTTGTTGTTTCAATTCTAAACTACTCACTTTTTCAAAAGTCTTATTCTCAATAACATTCTGTTCTTCTGAAAGAGTATTTTGCTCATCCGAACATGATAAGCAGCAAATACAACATAATAAAAACATAAAAAAAATTGCTTTCATAACCGATTGAATTTAAAGGTTGATAAATACGTTACAACAATAATAAATAACAGATCCCAAAGGAAATTACCTCCTTCCTCTAACTTAATATTTTACAATTAGAAATATCGACTATACAGAAAAGGAACACAAAAAGTTACTTCTTGTCACTAAGACTAAAAGTACATTTATCCATTACCTTATTCAGTTCAGTTTCACTGTACAGTAAATGTACCTTCCAACAAACAATCATTCAAAATTATATGAATAGTATATTCTCCTTTTTCACAAGAAGACATATCAATCATGACAATGCTAGTGTTGTGATAAGTTTTGGAATGTACAATTTCACCTGTAGCTTTATTCGTTACAGTAATGATAGCATAATCTTTTGCTCTACCGAAGCTTACATTAAGAATATTAGAGAGAATAGCACATTTCTCATAAGTAGGTTGAATAGGTATTCCCATAGGATTAGAGCGGCTATCTTTTAGTAAATGAATATCATTTGAATTTGCCCATCCTTCAATCGCAAATAAGCAACAAAGTAATAATAATAGTTTTGCTTTCATAATACTTATTTTTATTGGTTATGATACAAATGTAAGGGATAAGATTTAAATAAATTCAGATGCCTGGTCACAATAAAGTTACAAGATAACTATGGATCTCGACTGCAAGTTACAGAAAAGTTACAGGAATGTCACAATCCAACATAAACACCTATGAGACAAGATATTGGCGTATAGTCATCCATTCAAAGAATTCTTCTCCTAACTTAATCTTCATGCGACTTTTCCGACTTTTAAATGCTCCTTCAGAAGCACGTGTACATAATAAGATTGTTTCTTTGGAGCAACCCAATAAGAAAAATACGCAATGGAGCAAGTCTTCTTTAGTTAAATCAGCATATTGAATTTTCAATTTAAGCATAATGTCGCCAAAAGTTTCATAAATGCTTTCACAAATCATCTGTCCTTCATGAATACTCAAAGAGGTAGCAACGCCCATCTTTTTCTCCAAAGAAAGAAGTTTCTCATGGGTTTCTGTCCTTCGAAACAACTGAAGACAAAGTTCTAAACTCGGCTCCAACATCCTCATAAAATCAGATTCAGCATTACCCTGATCCTCAAAGTCCCCAGATAGAATATCTGTACGACTCTTCATTAATTGATTTTGTAACTCAAGATACTTCTTTTTTCGACGTTTATCAATCCAAAGAGAAATCGCTCCTCCAATAATAAATAACAGCAAAAGTGATAAGACCTCAATTTTATATCTTCCCGCAATTTTTTGCTGATAAAATTCGATTTCATATTGATCAGCCAAACGAGTTATCTCAGCTGCCTTTGTTGTATCATAAATTGAATCTAGATAATAAATAAAAGAATCAGCTGCCGCTATAGCTGCTGGATAATTTTTCTCTTCTTTCTCCAATTTATATAATTCTCCATAACTTCCTCCACGGTTAAATATATAAGGAGAAGATTTACTCAAATTCAAATAATACCGTGCAGAGTCCATTTGATGGATATTACGTAAGATACAACCTTTTCGAAGATATTCAGAAAATAAATTAGTACCAGTTGGTGCAGAAGATATAGATGCAGAAAGATATTGGTTAGCCTTTTGAAATTCCCCTTTTTCATTATGCAAAATTCCCAATTCACTCAATATTATAGATTTATAATAATCTTCCCCTATATTCTCTGCAACATCCAATGCTTTTTGATAATAGACCAAAGCACTATCCAATTGATGTTGAAGCATAAAAACATACCCTATCCCTCTAACAGCATAAAATAGACCATCATCTTTCTTTTGCTTAATATAAATTTCATGCGCTTTATGATGGGCGTGCATAGCATCCTTATAAAGATTTTGTTCCGCATAACATCCCGCCAGATTCTCATAAATGGCCCCCAAATAAAGATACTCGCTCTCTTTAGGAATTACCTTTAATGCTTGCAAGAAATCTTTTACCGCCAAATCCATACACCGCATGTCTCGATACACACAACCCCGATAATAATAGGCTTGCATCTTACGCTCATTATTCCAACTTCTTTTATAATAATCTACTGCAAACCGAATCAATGAATCACTTGACTCATGAACATACAACTTAGTCCTTGCCCGTGTCAAAAATATAGCATAATCAGCTCTTTCAGAGCCGGATAACTTTTCAGGATGAGAAATGGATTCGAGGAGAGACAGGGCACTATCGGGGAACTCTTGCATCAGTGAGTCTGCCTGATGTAAAAGAGTAGTTGCATTACCTCCATCATGACAAGCAGAGAGAGACAAAATCAGGAACAACCCTATAATATAAGAAAGAAGTAGCTTCATAGTTCGTTTCGTTTTACAAATGTAAATAGAATAAAACAAACAAGCAACAAAAAGACAAATAATTTTTTCACACATCATAATTACAATGTTAAAATTGCCCTTTCTCTCTCTTTCCCTAATCTTTTTTGCCTTTCATTTGTTCACTTTGTTACTTTCGCCGGAAGACGGCAGAATAAACTTCAACCTAAATAGTAACGAATGGAAAAATTTAATGCAATGAGGACTAGACTTTTACAAGATCTTCAGAAGAAAACCATCAGGTTTAAGAGCATAGTGGCGCTCACTTGCTTGTTGCTGACCTCCGTATCCGCCTTTGCACAAACAAAGACAGTGACCGGTACGGTAACAGATGCCGCCAATGAACCGCTGATCGGTGCATCGGTGCTCGTACAAGGAACTTCCACCGGAACCATCACCGATATGGACGGTAAGTATTCAATCTCTGTCACCCCAGAAGACGTACTGGTATTCTCCTATGTAGGAATGACTACACAGAGTGTCAAGGTAGGAGCACAGAATGTGATCAACGTCACCCTGAAAGAAGATTCGCAGGTACTAGCCGAGACAGTCGTTATCGGATACGGTAGCGCGAAGAAAAGAGACTTGACAGGTTCTATTACCAACGTCAAAGGAGAAGAAATTGCCAACAAACCTGCAACGAACCCATTATCTTCCTTACAAGGAAAAGTGGCAGGTGTACAAATCGTAAACTCCGGACGTGCCGGTGCCGACCCCGAAATCCGTATCCGTGGTACAAACTCCATCAATGGCTACAAACCGTTGTACGTGGTAGACGGACTATTCAATGACAATATCAACTTCCTTAATCCGGAGGACATCGAATCTATGGAGATCCTGAAAGACCCGTCATCACTGGCTATCTTCGGTGTTCGCGGTGCGAATGGTGTCATCATCATCACCACCAAGAAAGCCAAAGAAGGACAGACACTGGTTAACATTAATACCTCTTTCGGTTTCAAGAAAGTAGTAGATAAGGTTGATTTGGTCAACGGTCCGCAATTTCAGGAGCTATACAGCGAACAGCTTGCCAATCAGAAGGACACTCCGTTCGACTTCAGCGGCTGGAACGCGAACACCAACTGGCAGGATGAGATTTTCCAGACTGCATTCATCACCAACAATAATATCAGTATTACCGGAGCTTCGCCGAAACACAGTTTCTATCTGGGCGTAGGTTACTCTCACGAACAGGGAAACATCAAGCATGAGAAGTTCAGTAAAGTGACCATCAATGCAAGTAATGACTATAAGATCACGGACTTTCTGAAAGTCGGTTTCCAGTTCAACGGAGCACGCACGCTTCCGGCAGACTCCAAACAGGTGCTCGGCGCTCTTCGTGCTGCCCCTATCGCACCGGTATATAATAAGGAATATGGCTTATACAGTGTTCTGCCCGAATTTCAGAAAGCACAGATCAACAATCCGATGGTAGACGTCGATCTGAAAGCCAATACGACCAAAGCCGAAAACTACCGGGCATCGGGTAATATCTATGGCGAAGTGGACTTCCTGAAACATTTCAACTTCAAAGCGATGTTCTCCATGGACTATGCTTCCAACAACGGACGGACATATCTGCCTGTCATGAAGGTGTATGACGATACTGCCGCAGGAGATGTAGTTACATTGGGAACCGGCAAGACAGAAGTCAGCCAGTTCAAGGAAAATGAAACGAAAGTGCAGAGTGACTATCTATTGACTTACACCAATAGTTTTGATCACGGCAATCATAACCTGACCGCTACAGTCGGTTTCACGACGTATTACAATTCACTGAGCCGACTGGACGGAGCACGCAAGCAAGGTGTCGGTCTGGTGATTCCTGACGATCCGGACAAATGGTTTGTCAGCATCGGTGATGCAGCAACAGCTACCAACGGAAGTACCCAATGGGAACGGACTACGGTATCCATGCTGGCACGTGTGATCTACAACTACAAAGGAAAATACCTGTTCAACGGTTCGTTCCGTCGCGATGGTTCTTCCGCCTTCTCATACACCGGCAATGAGTGGCAGAACTTCTTCTCACTAGGCGGCGGTTGGTTGATGACCGAAGAAGAGTTCATGAAGGATATCAAATGGCTCGATATGTTGAAAATCAAAGCATCTTACGGTACATTAGGCAATCAGAATCTGGACAGGGCCTATCCCGCCGAACCGCTGTTGTCAAATGCTTACTCGGCTGTTTTCGGCAAGCCGTCCATTATCTATCCCGGTTACCAGCTCTCCTATCTGCCCAATCCCAATCTGCGTTGGGAAAAAGTAGAAGCTTGGGAAGCAGGTTTCGAAACGAACGTGCTGCGCAACCGTCTGCACTTCGAAGGAGTATATTATAAGAAGAGGACCAAAGACTTGCTTGCCGAAGTGCCCGGTATCTCCGGAACAGTACCCGGCATCGGCAACTTGGGAGAAATCGAAAACATGGGTGTTGAAATGGCAGCCAGCTGGCGTGACCAGATCGGTGACTGGGGATACTCTGTCAGCGCCAACCTGACCACCATCAAGAATAAGGTGAAGAGCCTCGTTCAGGACGGATACTCCATCATCGCCGGAGACAAACAGCAGAGTTACACGATGGCGGGCTATCCTATCGGTTTCTTCTACGGTTACAAGGTGGCAGGCGTATACCAGTCGCAAGCCGACATCGATGCATCACCCGAAAATACCCTTGCCACAGTCACTCCCGGTGATCTGAAATTCGCCGACGTGAACAGAGACGGTAAGATTACCCCGGAAGACCGTACAATGATAGGTAACCCGACACCGGATTTCACCTATGGTCTTTCTCTCGGAGTAAACTACAAGAACTGGTCATTGGGCATCGATATGATGGGACAGCACGGTAACGAAATTTTCCGTACCTGGGACAATTATAACTTTGCACAGTTCAACTATCTGTCACAGCGCATGGACCGCTGGCACGGAGAAGGTACCTCCAACAGCCAGCCGTTGCTGAACTCCAAACATTCTATCAACAACCTGAATTCGGAGTATTACATCGAAGACGGCAGCTTCTTCCGTATCCGTAACGTGCAACTTGCTTACTCGTTCGACAAGGCCCTCCTTGCCAAAATACGCTTGCAGGCACTGAAAGTCTATGTCAACATACAGAACCTGAAGACATGGAAGCACAACACCGGCTACACACCGGAACTGGGAGGTAGCGCCACCACCTTCGGAGTAGACGACGGCAGCTACCCCGTACCTGCTGTCTACACTTTCGGCATCAACCTGACCTTCTAGTGGCGTGGCAAGGTACCACACCCAAGTTTCCATGCGGGTGGCAAGGTGCCACAGCCAGGTTTCCATGCGGAATATAACTTTAATGAATCAAATCTATAATTGTATGAAACTAAATAAATATCTTTTTTCCACCTTTATTGCCGCTTCCGCTCTGCTGATAAGCAGTTGCAGCGACTTTCTGGACCGGAGTCCGCAGGGACAATTCACCGAAGACGATAATCCCAATGCGCTGGTCAACGGTAAAATCTACAATGTCTATACCATGATGCGAAGTTTCGACATCACCGCCGGTACTCCCGCCATTGCTATCCATTATCTACGCTCCGAAGACTCCGAGAAAGGAAGTATTCCGAGTGACGGATCGGATGTAGCCGAAATGTACGATGACTTCTTATACACCCCGACCAACGGTTTGCTAGGTTCATACTGGGGAAAGAATTACGCCATCATCTACCAGTGTAATGATATCCTCGACGCCATTGCCGAGAAAGAGACTGCCGGACAAACAGAAACCGAAGATATCATCAACAAAGGGGAAGCTTCTTTCTTCCGTGCTTATTGTTACTTCAATCTAGTGAGAGCTTTTGGCGAAGTACCTTTGGTGACTTACAAGATCAACGATGCCTCGGAAGCCAACATCCCGAAGACTACCGCCGATAAAATCTACGAGCAGATCGATACCGACCTGAAAACTGCGGAAGAGTCATTGCCCGAAACATGGAGCACCGAATATACCGGACGCCTGACTTGGGGAGCTGCCCGTTCACTTCATGCCCGCACCTATATGATGCGCAGTGACTGGGACAACATGTACAAAGCCTCTACAGACGTTATCAACAAAGGTTTATATAATCTGAAAACTCCGTATAACGAAATATTCACCGACGACGGAGAGAACAGCGGCGGTTCTATATTCGAACTGCAATGTACCGCCACTGCCGCCCTTCCACAGAGTGACGTTATCGGCAGCCAATTCTGCGAAGTGCAAGGCGTTCGCGGAGCCGGTCAGTGGGACTTAGGCTGGGGATGGCACATGGCAACCCAGTTGATGGCAGACGCCTACGAGACAGGTGACCCGCGTAAAAACGCCACCCTGCTCTACTTCCGCAAAACGGACGATGAACCGATCACCCCGGAAAACACCAACGAACCTTATGGTGAATCCCCCGTCTCTCCGGCTATGGGAGCTTACTTCAACAAAAAAGCTTATACCGACCCCGCACTGCGTAAGGAATACACCAACAAAGGCTTTTGGGTGAATATCCGCCTGATCCGGTATTCGGATGTAGTATTGATGGCTGCCGAAGCTGCCAACGAAAAGAATATCCCCGGAGAAGCGGTGGATTATCTGGAAATGGTACGTGCACGTGCCAGAGGCACCAATACGAATATACTGCCCAAAATAACGACCAACGATCAGGGAGAATTGCGGGAAGCCATCCGCCACGAACGCCGCGTGGAACTCGGGCTGGAGCCCGACCGTTTCTACGATCTTGTACGTTGGGGGATCGCCTCGGAAGTATTGCACGCTGCCGGGAAAGTAAACTACCAGGATAAGAACGCATTATTGCCTTTGCCTCAGTCAGAAATTGACAAGTCCAAAGGAGTACTGGTACAGAATCCGGATTATTAATTAATATTCAAATCAAACTGATAGAACGATATGATAAATAAGAAAATATTTTTTTCACTTCTGCTGCTCGCTGCCGGCTTCCTGAGTGCGGCAGCGCAGAAGTCGCCACAAGACATGGACCGCTTCATCGACGCATTGATGAAAAAGATGACGGTGGAAGAAAAGATAGGTCAGTTGAACCTACCTGTCACCGGAGAAATCACTACGGGACAAGCCAAAAGCAGCGACATCGCCGCCAAAATCAAACGGGGCGAAGTAGGAGGCTTGTTCAATCTGAAAGGAGTAGAAAAAATACGCGATGTGCAGAAACAGGCGGTAGAACAATCCCGTCTGGGCATCCCCTTGCTATTCGGTATGGATGTCATTCACGGATACGAAACCATGTTCCCTATCCCGCTGG
This sequence comes from Bacteroides sp. B1-V-101, assembly GCF_023656585.1. Lineage (NCBI taxonomy): Bacteria > Pseudomonadati > Bacteroidota > Bacteroidia > Bacteroidales > Bacteroidaceae > Bacteroides > Bacteroides sp. B1-V-101. The sequence goes on from NZ_JAMOKH010000026.1 coordinate 63,608, forward strand.
GATTATCCTGCACCTGGGATATGACCGCCATAGAAGAATCGGCACGTATCGCAGCCATAGAAGCCAGTGCCGACGGTATCTCATGGACATTCAGTCCGATGGTGGACATCTCACGCGACCCTCGTTGGGGACGTGTTTCCGAAGGCAGCGGTGAAGATCCCTTCCTTGGAGCCATGATTGCCGAAGCGATGGTACTCGGTTATCAGGGAAAGAACATGCAACGGAATGACGAAATTATGGCATGCGTAAAACACTTTGCACTGTATGGCGCAGGAGAAGGCGGACGTGACTACAATACGGTAGACATGAGCCGCCAGCGGATGTTCAATGAATATATGCTGCCTTACGAAGCGGCTGTAGAAGCCGGTGTAGGTAGTGTAATGGCTTCGTTCAACGAAGTAGACGGTGTGCCCGCTACCGCCAACAAGTGGCTGATGACGGATGTACTGCGTGGTCAGTGGGGGTTCAACGGATTTGTGGTAACCGACTATACCGGAATCTCCGAAATGATCGACCACGGTATCGGCGACCTGCAAACGGTTTCCGCACGTGCCATCAATGCCGGAGTAGACATGGATATGGTGAGCGAAGGCTTTGTCAGCACACTCAAGAAATCCATTCAGGAAGGCAAAGTTTCTATGGAAACACTGAATACTGCCTGCCACCGTATCCTGGAAGCAAAATATAAACTGGGATTGTTTGACAATCCCTACAAGTACTGCGACTTAAAACGTCCGGCACGTGATATCTTTACGAAAGCGCACCGAGACGCTGCCCGCAGAATTGCCGCAGAAAGCTTTGTTCTTTTAAAGAATGACAACGTGACCCTGCGTCCGGGAACTCCTGCCGAACCTCTTCTTCCTTTTAACCCGAAAGGTAACATCGCCGTGATAGGTCCGTTAGCCGACAGCCGGACAAACATGCCGGGTACATGGAGCGTAGCTGCCGTACTCGACCGCTGTCCGTCACTGGTAGAAGGCTTGAAAGAGATGACTGCCGGAAAAGCAAACATCCTATATGCCAAAGGGAGCAATCTGATCAGCGACGCCTCTTACGAAGAACGTGCCACGATGTTCGGACGTTCACTAAACCGTGACAACCGGACAGACGAGCAATTGCTGAACGAAGCATTGACGGTAGCCAATCAGTCGGATATTATCATTGCGGCTCTCGGAGAATCTTCCGAGATGAGCGGAGAAAGCAGCAGCCGTACAGACCTGAACATTCCGGATGTACAGCAAAACCTGCTGAAGGAGTTGCTGAAAACCGGAAAACCTGTCGTACTGGTATTATTCACAGGTCGCCCGCTGACGCTGACTTGGGAACAGGAACACGTACCTGCTATTCTGAACGTATGGTTCGGAGGCAGCGAAGCTGCTTATGCCATCGGTGACGCACTCTTCGGATATGTCAATCCGGGTGGAAAACTGACAATGAGTTTCCCGAAGAATGTCGGTCAGATTCCGCTGTATTATGCACATAAGAATACGGGACGCCCGCTGGCACAAGGCAAGTGGTTCGAAAAGTTCCGCAGCAATTATCTGGATGTGGACAATGAGCCGCTTTACCCGTTCGGATACGGACTGTCTTATACTACCTTCTCTTACGGTGATATCGACCTGAGCCGTTCTACCATCGACATGACGGGAGAACTGACGGCAGCAGTAATGGTCACCAATACTGGCACATGGCCGGGATCGGAAGTAGTACAACTCTATATCCGTGACCTCGTCGGCAGCACTACCCGTCCGGTGAAAGAGCTGAAAGGCTTCCAGAAGATATTCCTTGAACCGGGACAGTCGGAAATTGTACGGTTCAAGATTGCACCGGAAATGCTGAGATATTACAACTACGACCTGCAACTAGTAGCAGAACCGGGTGAATTTGAAGTAATGATCGGAACAAACAGCCGGGACGTGAAATCCGCACGATTCACGCTAAAATAAAAATCGTACAATAGGCATGGATTACACGGATTCACACGGTCTTTAACTGCGAAATCTCTTAAAACCGTGAAATCCGTGTAATCCATGCCTAAATTTTATTCTCTCATTTAAATCCACAATCAATGAAAAAACTATCTCTCTATATTTCGCTCCTCTGCCTGATACTGACAGCAGGAGCCTGCAAAAACAAGACCGGCGGACCAGCCACCGCCAGTTCCGAGCTCACGGACGATGCCTTGATGGACACCGTTCAGCGCCGCACCTTTCTCTACTTTTGGGAAGGTGCCGAGCCCAACAGCGGACTTGCCCCCGAACGGTATCATGTAGACGGGGTATATCCGCAGAATGATGCCAATGTAGTCACTTCCGGCGGCAGCGGCTTCGGCATCATGGCTATCCTTGCCGGAATAGACCGGGGGTACGTCACCCGCGAAGAAGGTCTGGCACGAATGGAGCGCATCGTCTCCTTCCTCGAAAAAGCGGACCGTTTTCACGGAGCATATCCGCACTGGTGGTATGGCGATACGGGAAAGGTGAAACCTTTCGGACAGAAGGATAACGGAGGTGACTTGGTAGAAACTGCCTTCCTGATGCAAGGACTGCTCGCCGTACACCAGTATTACATCAACGGTAATGAGAAAGAAAAAGCACTGGCAGCACGCATTGACCAAATATGGAAAGACGTTGACTGGAACTGGTACCGCAACGGTGACCAAAATGTGCTATACTGGCACTGGAGCCCCACCTATGGCTGGGAAATGGACTTCCCCATACATGGGTACAACGAATGTATGATTATGTATATCCTTGCCGCAGCCTCTCCTACCCACGGAGTACCGGCAGCTGTCTATCACGATGGCTGGGCGCAGAACGGAGCTATCGTCTCCCCACATAAAGTGGAAGGCATCGAACTGCATCTCCGCTATCAGGGCACGGAAGCCGGACCGCTTTTCTGGGCACAATACTCCTTCCTCGGACTCGACCCCGTCGGTCTGAAAGACGAATACTGTCCCAGCTACTTCCACGAAATGCGCAATCTGACATTAGTGAACCGTGCTTACTGCATCCGCAACCCCAAACACTACAAAGGTTTCGGACCGGACTGCTGGGGACTGACTGCCAGCTATTCCGTCGATGGATACGCTGCTCATTCACCGAATGAACAGGATGACAAAGGGGTCATCTCTCCCACCGCCGCCCTTTCATCCATCGTCTATACACCGGAATATTCGATGCAAGTGATGCGCCACCTGTATAATATGGGGGACACAGTCTTCGGTCCTTTCGGATTCTACGATGCTTTCAGCGAAACAGACAACTGGTATCCGCAACGTTACCTTGCCATCGACCAGGGACCAATTGCAGTCATGATCGAGAATTACCGGACAGGGCTGTTATGGAAACTCTTCATGAGTCATCCCGATGTACAAGCAGGACTTACCAAGTTAGGTTTCAATACCAATAAGCAGGATGTAAGGCAGAAATAAAGAAATCACAGCGTGCGTGGAAGTGGTCTACTGACCACCTCCTCCACCTGTATTCCCACCTTCGCCGCCACCACCTTTCACATCGTCATTATTGATGCTTCGGGCAGCTTTCTTCACACTAGCTTTCAGTTCACCAATCCGGTAGCTGATGCTGACTCCAAAGCTACGACTCGGCCACTTGCTGCTGCTCTTCGACAGGAAGTTTACGCCTTCCGTATGATTGTTATAGCTTCTGTATTTCTCAAATATATTACTGCAATACACATTCAGGCTCAAACGCTCATCTTTCAGGAAAGAACGGCTCGCACCCAAACTATAATAATAATAGCCAGAACCTTTTCCCTGTAGATTAATATAAGGAGTACTACCACCACCATTCAGACTTAACCGTATTTTCAACGGAAGAGTATGCTGGACGCCACCATAGAAAGAACCGTTCCATCCATAATTGTGCAATCCCTGCGCTTCACTTTTCAAGTCGCTGTAGTTTCCACGGCCATTGACGTACAGGCGCGTTTTAGGAGACGCGTTCCAGTTCAGATACAAGCTCATTCCTGTGTTCCGGCTCTTTCCTATATTGGCATAAGTGCTGTACAAAGCTCCTTCCGGTGCTATGTGTGTAGGATCATTGTCAAACATCTCCCCTTCGGGCGCCGTAATCAACCGGCTTATATTCTCAATACTGTTATTGTTGAAAGAATGGCGCAGCGACACATTGATATTGAACTTCGCACTAAAATTGCTATAAGACAAGTCGAACGCATGGCTTTTTTCACTTTTCAGGTTCGAGTTACCTTGGGTGATAAACATCGGATTCAGATTATTAAAATAAGGATTCAGATTCCAGATGCCCGGACGCCAGATACGCATATTATAACCGACACGCATGTTTTGAGTCTTGCCGAGCTTCATGCCAAGAGAAACGGATGGCACCAGATCGCTGAAGTTCGTGTGAAAATTCTCACCCGGTCCAACGATATATTTCACCCGCTGCACAGTCTGTTCATAGCGCACTCCCGGCTTGAAGGTGAAATCCTTATATTTCAATGTATATCCGAGATAAGCGGCTAAAATATGATTCAAATGACGATAGTCGCTACTGCGGTCTTCGTTATATAAATAATCGTCACTTCCTCCGGCTGCTTCATATAGTTTGTTGTCACTGGTATTGCGGCGGAAGATATATTTCGCACCTGCCTCCACGGTATGCAACTCGCCTATCGGAGTTGTATAGTCCACTTGGAAGGTCTGTTCCATGGTATTCGTTTTGCCGTCCGACTGGCTGTTTTTCAACAGCAACCGTTTCACGAGGTCGTCCACCTCCTCTTTGGCGTGAATATCTTCATAGCCAGTATTAGAATTGCTTGTCTGAGGCTGCGTATTGATCTTATAGGAGAAAGTGATCATCCGCTGCTTGTTCTTTCTGGACGTGCGCTGATAGTCGATGTTTCCATTGATGGAATACCAGGAGCCATCTCCATGATTGCCGGTCCGATAGCTGTAGGCTATGTCCTCATGGTTAGCACCATACATGGTGGTAAATCCATCACCATAATTTTTACTATTGCTGCCATACATTCCAAAAGCCACCGTCAGCAGCCTTAAGGTGTCGATCTCATAACTGCCTTCCAGGTTTCCATACTGGAAGTTGCCTTTCGACTTGGAACTGCTATTTGATTCAAGATATTTTTCCGTATCCGACTCATAGTTCTCACGGTAGCTGTCCGAATATCCACGGGGCCGGTCATTGTAATTAAAGTTGTAATTGGCAGAGACAGTCATTTTCCCCTGCTTCACCATTGCGTAGCCGCCGGCACCGGCACCGTAGTTGCTGGCATTTGCCCGGAATGTTGCCGTATATCCTTCGAATCCACCACCTACTGTTACGATATTCAAAATACCTCCCACTCCTTCAGCGTCATATTTAGCTCCGGGCGATGTTATCACCTCGATATATTTAATGGAATTGGCGGGCATACTCTTCAACACCTCTTTCGGGTTGTTGCTCATCATATTGTTGGGCTTCCCGTTGACGTGTATTTTAAAGCTGCTGCTACCATTCACCTGTATGTTGTCTTCTCCGTCTACTGTCACTAAAGGCACTTTTCGAAGCATCTCCAATATACTGTTCGATTTCGAGTCGGGGTCATCCTCAATATTATACTCTATCTTGTCTACATCCACCTTGACCAAAGGCTTTTGCGCCACGACTTCCACTCCTTTCAATTCATTATTAGCCTCAGCGGAGAGCATTGTCCCCAAATCAATGACTCTAACCGATGGTTTCAAAGTGAACTCTTTCGTGACGGGCGCCTTGCCTATCGAAGAAATAGTAATGACGTAATCTCCCGCACCTACATTCAGTTTCTCCTGAAACCTACCATTGGCACCCGTCACCGCCATCTTGACAGCCTTGTCCGGTGCTCCTTTTTTAGTAATCTTAATAGTAGCGTATGGTTCTCCATCCTGAGTCAGTGAATCCAAAAGTACCCCTTTGACAGTATAGGACGGCGTAGCGGAGTTTTGTGCCCAACCTGTCATCACTGCGGTGAACACGAATAGTAATAGTAGCAACAATCTGTGTTTCATGTTTGGAACCGTTTTAGTTTTTAGTTTATTAGACGAAGTTTCTTTCAATTTCTTACAAATACGGGGTAAAAGTAGATGGTTTCTTTATGGTTACGAAATCTTCGGAGTTAAGAATCGTAAAAGAAGAGATAAAAAAGATTATACGAAAAGAGAAACTGATTTCTACGCCATAAAATAGCAGAGTTCTTTCTTGGCTGCACATTATAAATACATCTTCAAAATCTTAAGAACAACGGCATAATTGAATAAAGGTTTTCTCTGTAGAAAATAACGTCACCGCATTCATAAATTAATTCGTCCGGCTATAGGCATCTTTTCGTCCGCCTATAGCCGGACGAAAGGTTGCCTATAGGCAAACGCAACTTTGCCTATAGGCGGACGAATTAATTCATTCACTAAAAGAGATTAAGTTGTACACTAAAAGGTATTATATTTAGAACCCATATTTTATTTGCCATTAATATCAAGTAATTCCTGATATATCAGAGAATCGTTTTTCATTTTATTGCACATCCACTTCCATGCAGGCATCACCTTGATTTCCCTTCTCTTGAGCTTGCATCAACCATATACCAAGTAACTTGTATGAGGTATGAGTTGTATAATGTCAGAAATTCTTGCGCTGAAACGCCCCCTTCCCATCAAAGCCAGATGCTTTTATACGCCATACTATAAATTTTCAAATAGAAGGGTAGCCTTCACCTTTTCTTCGAAACCTTTTATTCATAAGTGATAACGGGTGAAGCATATCGCCCTTCACCGATCCTTCACCCAATTTTCATATGTAATCATAAAGACATCGTTCACTTTGCTATAAGCTAATTTGTTTTTGCTATAATGATATTCGTATTAGCTATAACCTAATAAAAAGATGCTAATAGATTATTTTTTTCTTCCCAATGTTTGTTTCAAACCATTGATAGTTTATTTCAAACACTTACAATGTTTTCTCCACTCACTAGGTGAATAGCCGTCCCTTCACCCGAGATCACTGATAAATAAAAGGTTGAGAGGAAAAAGTGAAGGTGAAGGCGACACTCGTAACATCTGCTGTATGGTTATTTAAAGCAATGCTTTAGCAACCATAAAGCATAGCTTTTGAAGATACAAAGCATTGCTTTACGAAGGAGATAAATGTGCTAAGTGATATTAATGGCAACAACACCTTGAAATAACATCACCTAAACACAAAAAATCATTCTAAATACCAGACTTCTTTTATTTATTCCCATTCTCCCACTTTATTCCGAAAAAACATATATCTTTGCTGTACACTTTCTGCGCATCAGCGAGATGTAATAAGCGGGTAGTGTTTTTTATTCCTTAAATAGGAGTATTAATAATGTATTGTCTCTCGATTTCGAAAACTAGCAATTTTCTATGCAAAGAGAGATGATACAACAGATACTCCACGTGGATGGCTGTATATCAACATATCAGTTAAAGATGTGTTATATATAAACGATTGGCGTGGATGTCTGTTGTTATCATTATCTTTTGCAAGGGTTTTGCTAGGCCTCGAAATCAGATAATGGTTCAACAGCATCCATGCCTCTTTTGTATCCGGTCGGTTCCCCTACATAATCCCCATACCCCATAACCCTCCGACTAGAAAGCAAAATGCAGGGATGCTTGTTGCACCATGCTTGGCAAGAGTTATTCGCTCTTTTTTGTTAAACGCATAAACAAAGAAACACTATGCCGAAATGGATTAGCATAGACGAAGCGGCGCACAAGTACGGAGTCAAAGAAGAAGACATCTGTTTGTGGGCAGAAATGGAAGCAATCACCGCATATTTCACAGAGACTACTCTTATCATTGACGAAAAGAGCCTTCAGAAATTCTTGTGTTGGCACGAAACCCTTCCCACCAAAGACTACATTCATACGCTGGAACAACTCTGCAATAACCAATCCGAAGTATGCAAAGTTTATCTTGAAGTCATTGAGCTACAAGAGCAAGACCTTCAATGCAAAAAGCGTAGAATTTCAGTGTTGGAAAAGCAGTATGCGATGGCAACCGAACAGAACAAGTTGAGAGAAAAGATAATCACGATAACTTCTGATACGCTAAGTAAAGCTGAAAGTGGATGGTGGGAGAAATTGTGGATGAAGATCAAAGCAACAAGATCATCACAAAACATTCGGCAATCAGAGCACAAAAGAAGAAATAAATAGTTTATACAATAAGATTCCACCATCAAGATGAAAGTAAAAAGACGCATTCATTCCCAATACGGTATTTCAGCATCCAAATATTAAAATAAATTTATACCATTAGGATTCTATCTATCAAATTATAAATGAAGTCCATTCAAAAATATTTCTATTAATACTCCGTAAACAGTGCAATTGCTAACAAGGCCAAGTCCAATAAAGGCATAATGCAAATCTTTCAAAAAAGTAACAAACATCTCTAAATTCTTTCACAATGTTATATATTGAAGATAAAAAGAATCAATCTATTCGTCAATGTCGAAAATCACCTCATTGCCGGTTCTTAAGTCACTAAAATTTAACACAGTTGTAATATGAAAAAGACGTTAGAAACTTTGCACGTTTCATAGAAAAAAATAACTTTGCTAAACTATTATTATCGAGAGAGAACAAAATGATAAATGATTCACAAAAATTTTATTAATTAATTAACAAAGCAACAAAATGAGAAATTTGAACTTTCTGAAGTTATTCTACGGGCTTATGCTTGTAATGGTTAGCACAGCTTTCGTAAGTTGCGTTGACGACAATGATGATACCGAGGCTCCATACCTCGAAGTTTCGCCTACAACCTTGATTTTCGGCTTAGACGGTCAACCAGCCAACGGAAGCCAAGCTTCTTTTGACATTTCAACCAACCGTAGTTGGAAAGCTACAGTAAAGGATGACAAATCATGGGTTACTCTATCAAAATATGAAGGTGAAGGTTCTGCTACTATTCAGGTTAGCATTCCGGAAAACGTTAATGATGAAGCCAGCGTTGTTATTGAGATTTCAAATAAAGTGGGTGTGTTGATGTCAGAGACTGTTAAGATTAGCAGTGGAAGCGTAGAGCCATCTGTAGTAATCTATAACGACAATGTTGGTACAATTGAGCTTGATAAAACGAATTGGCCTTTTGTTGATAAATACGAAGGATGGAATAAAACAGGGGTCGGTTCAGAATCCGTTACTTATACAGGCGTAAATGCTTCAGTCCGTAATAGTGGATTAGCAAATACAGATGCTTATGCAGGTGCATCAGGACCTAACGTTGTATTTTTCGGCAAAACTCCTACAAACTTCAATGTTAATACGATCACGCTTACTTCCGAACAAAAGAATCTGCAATTGACATTTGGAGCCAGCCGTTCTGTGAACAATAACGGAACATACGACAACACCTTCGATGTTTCCAAATTTGAAGTTGCATTAAGTGCTGATGGTACGGCTTGGGTACCAATTACATATACTAAGAATAATGGCGATGCCGATTATCCTTATTGGGTTTTTGCAACAGCAAACTTCACATTAAAACAAGTTCCTGAAAACCTATATATCAGATTCACAGCTTTAGATGCTTCAGCTATTCGTTTAGATGATATCACTTTGGCAACAGGTGCTGGTGGTACTGAAATTGATTTTGGAACAGCAGGAGAACCTAAAGTAACAACAACAGATGCAAAAGCCATCACAGCTACCACTGCAACATTAGGTGGTTCAGTTGCTAATATTGAGATTTCTGAAGCCACCGAAGTTGGTGTACAGTATATTGAATTCAGTACTGGAACTGTAACAGATATTGATTGGACAAAAGCGACTAAAACAGCCGCATCGGTAAAAGAAAATCCTTGGACAGTAGCTGTTACTAATCTGACTAAAGACAATCAATATGCATTCCGTGCTTATGCAACAACTGCTTCTAGTACTATTTACGGTGAGCCTAAAACATTTGTCGCTATCGAGTCTACTGCAACTCCTATTTCTATAGCAGACTTAGTAACAAAAATGACAAGTACTTCCACAGCTGTAGATGAAAACTATGTAATTCAAGGTATTATTTGTGGTGACCCTGCAGGCAAGAACTACTCTTATGGTACTCTTTATCTGATGAGCAAAGGAGCTACCACAGCGGGTAATGCACTTTCTTTATATAACAACCAAATAGATGTAACTCAATATGCATTAGGTCAAGAGATCAAAGTAACATTACAAAAAGATGTAGCCAAAATATATAAACGTTATGATGTACCTCAAGTTGAAGGATTCAGCGCAGATAATATTGAGGTTATTTCTGCAAACAATGCCGTAACACCTGTAAAAGTCACTTTATCCCAACTAGCAGCATTTGTATGTATGCCTGTTACAGTTGAAAATGTCAATATTGCAACAGGAGGAGTGTGGAAAGATGCTGATGCTGGCAAAAATCACACATTCAATGTTGCAGGGACATCATTCACTGTCAATATAAACAAGAACGCAACTCCGTTCGATAATCAGCCATATGCAGCAACAACTGCATCAATGACGGGTATTGCTTCCATCTACCAAAGTGCAGGACAATTAGCACCTCGTAATCTTGAAGACGTGAGCGGATTCAAAGTCACTGAACCAACAATTGTTGAAGTAGATCCATCTTCATTAAGCTTCCTTTCAACTGGTGGTACTAAAACAATTACAGTTACCACTGCAAATCAAGGAGCAAATGTTATTACAGCTACAGGCTTAAGCGGTAACTTATCCTCATCCGTTGAAGGCAATGTTGTTACAGTTACTGCAATAGAGAATAACGGTGGAGCCGTTGAACAGACCCTGGTAATTGCTCTTGGAAATAGCAAAGTAAATGTAGTTGTAAAACAAGATGCTAAGGGAGCCGTAACAAAAGTATATGAAAAAGTAACATCGGCTCCTTCTGATTGGAGTGGGAAGTATTTGATTACATATACTAAGGAGGATGGAACGACAGTCAATGTTTTATCAGGAAAAGGCGCAGGTGATTATGCCGGATATGTAGATATTTTATCAGCCTATAATTCATCTAATGAAACTATAGCGGCAAATGATGAGACCAATCAATATGCATGTACTATAGCTAAGGTAGAAGGTAGTGAAGATCAATATACTATTCTACTTGGATCAACCTATTTGGGATTGACAAAAGATGGTAATAATTTACACTTCGATAGTTCTATAAAAGATGGATTCCAATGGAAATTTGATGGTACTAAAATTATTCCAGTAAAATACGCTGCCCGTAATTTACAATGGAATAATAATAACAATCAATATCGATTTGCTTGTTATAAAGGAACTCAAGTAGACGTAACCATCTACAGATTAACAGAATAATATCCTTCTAGAATAATGATATTCCAGTCTTGGTAGAAATGTTCTATCAAGACTGGATTGTCTTAAACCCATATAATAACTAATAATGCCACCCAATAAATACTATAGATTTATTTCTAAATCAATATGGTTAACTGCACTTATACTATTTATAGCTGCATGTAGCAATGATGACTCCAACGGTGGAGGCTCGTCACAGTCAGGTGATGCCTACTGGAAAATTTCCTCCACTGTAAAATCGGCATCCGGATCGTCTGCCATAATCATCACAGGTACTCCTGGGACAATATGGAATGCAGAAATCACTGAGGGCACAACATGGTGTTCTTTCAGTAGCAATGATCTGACCTTATCCTCTAAATCCGGAGAAATAAAAGACGGACTCAATGTTTTATACGTGTATTATAATAGCAATACAGGTAAAGAACAACGTGTAGCAAAAGTTTCACTCCAGTTTGCAGACCAAGAGGCGAAAGTCTTTGATTTAGTACAATTATCTGAATCACAGCAGAACTTGCCAGCTTTCAAACTGTGGGCTGAAGTTCCTGATTTCAAGGAAAATGCTAATTATCAGTATGTAACTCATTATGCTCTATTGAATAATAAAACAATACGTAATTATTCTATTTGTTTTGATAAAACAAAGAAAGCAGCTTTATGGGTAGCCTATCCGATACATAACGCATACCTCAAAGGTTCAGGAGAACGTACAGACCGTTGGGCCTTCGACCCTATCATTCCTCAAAGTTATCAGGCTGATTGTACATTAAGATCTTATGGAGGATCTTATGACCGTGGTCATCAGCTTCCATCAGCCGATCGCCTAGGAACAGACGAAATGAATGCTCAAACCTTCTATATGTCCAATATGACCCCACAGCTTAATCGTTTGAATCAGGATATGTGGGCTAAACTTGAAACAAAAGTTCGGGCAAATAACTGTTCTGATACCTTGTATGTAGTTACCGGCGCATATTTTGGGGCAGGTGCAACCACCACTACGGATGGAGCAAGGAATACAGTTCCGGTTCCTACGAACTACTTCAAAGTACTTCTGCGTACGAAGAGTGGAAAAACAGGAAAGAACATCAAAGATTGTTCAGACAGTGAACTGATATCAATAGGATTTTGGGTAGATCACAAATCGTATGGAAACATTGAACCTCCTAAGTCTATCTGTACTTCTGTAGCAGACATCGAAAAGATGACAGGATTTACCTTCTTCCCACAAGTATCCAACAGTGTAAAACAACAAAATAATCCCACTCAATGGGGGATTAACTAATAAGCTAGCTTATGAAAAAACTGTTATTAGTAACCGCGCTCTTTGCGCTGCTGATATCGTTCAGCTTTGCGCAGAAACCGTATAAGGTTGTATTTTACAATCTTGAGAACTTCTTCGATACAATCAATGATCCGGAAGTTCACGATGATGAATTTACTCCCGAAGGTCCTAAGAAGTGGAACTCAGCCAAGTACAATAAGAAGTTGGCTAACACAGAACGTGTATTCTTCGATATTGCAGCTATCAACAAGGATTATCCGGTAATTATCGGTGTATCGGAAGTAGAAAACCGCAGTGTACTGGAAGATATTATCGCAACCCGCAAACTGGCTCCGGCAAACTATCGGATTTCACATTTCGACTCTCCTGAAGCCCGCGGTGTAGACGTTGCTTTTCTGTATCGTCCCGATGTGTTTAAAATAGAAGGAGAAAAAGCTGTAAGAACAGTCATCCCTTCACTTCCGGACTTCAAGACCCGTGATATCCTGACGCTTTGGGGAACGATTGAAAACGAACCCTTCTTCTTTATGGTAGCACACTGGCCTTCACGCCTGGGAGGAAAAGAAGCTTCAGAATTTAAACGTATCGCTGTAGGCGAACAGATGCGCAGCATTGCAGACTCTGTAATGAAGGCCAATCCTAACACGAAAGTGGTTATGATGGGAGACTTCAATGATGATCCGACCGACAAAAGTATAGCACAAGGGTTAGGAGCCAAATTCAAACTGAAAGATTTGAAGGAAGGCGACTTCTTCGCTCCTTATGCCGATATGCTCAAAGCAGGATACGGAACACTAGCCTACGGAGATGCCTGGAATATCTTTGATAATATTGTAGTATCCGAGAATTTAGCAAAAGGATCGACAGGAAAGCTGAAATTGCAGCAAGCTCCCGGATCTAAATTCTATGGAAATATCTTCAAGCAACTTTACATGGTGCAGAAAGAAGGACAATACAAAGGATATCCATTGCGCACATACGTAGGTAATAACTTCCAGGGAGGTTACAGTGACCACTTCCCCGTATATATCTATATAGGTAAATAAAAAAATAAGTTTATATGAAAATCAAAACAATCCTATTCATGGTATTATCTTTGATGTCATTCACTGTTTTTGCACAAAACAATGGTGGAGTCAAAGGTAAAGTCGTTTCCCGTACGACACGTGCGGCCATAGACGGCGTAAAAGTGACATTAACCCCGGGAGATGTAACAACCAAGACTGATGCGTCGGGTAACTTCGTTATCGAAAACCTGGCAAAAGGAGAATACACTCTGTCTTTCGAAGCTGCAGAGTTCGAACCTTTAACTCTGGCTGTCCGTGTGGATAAGTTGATCAGAGATATCAATAACGTCATTTTGATCCCTGAAAACGTTGCTCCTACGATGGACGATGCTATCTTTGCCGAATTTGACACAGAAACGCTGGAGGATGCACAATCACTTCCCTCGTCTCTGTCCGCATCAAAAGACGTATTCAATAACATCGCTTCCTACAAATTCAGTGAAATGCGTTTCAATGTACGTGGTTATGATTCTCAATACTCCGACGTTTATATGAACGGTATTCAACTGAATGACGCAATGACAGGATATACTCCCTGGTCTTTGTGGAGCGGCTTGAATGATGCGACTCGTAATCAGGAAGTCACATCTGCACTGAACATGGGGGATATGGGCATCGGCGGTATCGCAGGTACAACAAATATCAATACCCGTCCTTCACAGATGCGCAAAGGCCTTCGCGCCAGCGTAGTTAACGGTAACTCCATGTACCGCTTCCGTGGTATGCTGACCTATGCATCCGGATTACAGGATAACGGCTGGTCTTATGCCTTCTCCGTATCAACCCGCCAAGGAGGAAACTCTTATGTAAACGGTGTGTACTACAATGCCTTCGGATATTTTGCCGCTGTAGAAAAGCAATTCAATTCACAACACCGCTTGGCATTAAGCATCCTGGGTGCTCCCACAGAACGTGGTGCACAACAAGCTTCTACTCAGGAAGTCTACGACTTAGTAGGCAACAACTACTACAATCCAAACTGGGGTTGGCTGAATGGAAAGCGTGTCAACGCACGTGTGCGCAGCTATCATGAACCTATTACGATGTTGAATTATACATTCGACATCAATGACCGTTCACAATTAAACGTTGCAACCTCTGTACGTTTCGGACAGAACGGTTACTCTGCGCTGACTTGGTACGGTGGTCCCGACCCACGTCCCGACTATTACCGTTATTTACCGAGTTTCTATAACAACACTTACGTCGGAGCACAACTGTATGAAGCATGGATAGGAAATACTAATAACATCCGCCACATCAACTGGGACAACTTGTATCATATCAACCAAAGCCAGGAAGAGAACCCGACCTATGGAGCCGGTCATCGTGCCATCAACATGATTGAAGAACGCCATGCCGATCAGATAGACTGGAATCTCTACACACAATTCTCTCATATCTTCCGTGACAATTCTAAAATTAACGGTGGATTGAACTTGCGTCGTAATCGCACAGAATATTATAGCGAAGTGAAAGATTTGCTGGGTGGTGATTACTGGGTAGACGTAGACAAGTTTGCCGAACGTGACATGGGTGGTATGAACCCAATCCTTTACCAGAACAACATGGAGTACTATGATAAGTACGGTCATGCCCAAGCTGTCAAGAAGGGTGATAAATACAGCTACGACTACTACGGAAATATTATCAACGCACGCGCCTGGGCACAATATAGCAGAAACTTCGGCAACTTTGGAGTCAATCTGGGTGGAGAACTCGGACATACTACTCTGTGGCGTCATGGTATTTGGAAAAAAGGGTTGTTCCTTGACAATTCTCAAGGAGACTCTAAGAAGCAGAATTACCTGACTTATAAACTGAAAGCCAACTTCAGCTATAAGTTCTCTGCTGCTCATTCTATTGATGCCAACATCATCTATATGCAGGATGCTCCTGCCTTCCAAGCTTCATTTGTTTCTCCCCGTACCCGCAACTCTGCGACTCCGGGTATTTCAAGCGAGAAGGTATTTGGTGTAGACGCCTCTTATAACTTGCGTTGGGGGGATGTTAAAGCACGTATCTCCGGATACTATACGAAGTTTATGGATCAGTCCAAAGTTCTCTCTTATTATGATGACGTAGAAGCTACCTTCTCCAACTTTGCAATGAGCGGTATCAACAAACGTCACTTCGGACTTGAAGCAGCAGCTTCTGTACCTATCTATGCAGGACTTTCTCTGAATGCAGCCATCAGCTGGGGACAATTCACTTATGACAATAACCCGGATTATGTACAGATTCAGGATAATAGTGGAGAAATCAAAAACCAGGGTAAAGTATACTGGAAGAACTTCCGTGTAGAAAGCACTCCGCAAACAGCACTGAACGTAGGCTTGTCTTACCGTGGTCCTAAAAACATATTTGCGTCATTAGATATGAACTATTATAATAATATATACTTATCTATGAGTCCGCTCTATCGTACAGATGCCGTACTGACACCGGGAATGACTGAAGAAGATATCGCAACGTTACGTAATCAGGAGAAATTCAACTCTGCTTGCGTTTTAAATGCAAGTGTTGGTAAGAACTGGTACATTAACCGTGCCTATACTCTTGGTTTCAGCCTGGAGGTAAAGAACCTGCTCAACAACCAGAATATCAAGACCGGCGGTTATGAACAAGTTCGTCTGCTGAAGAACAAGGATGAAAGTTATCAAACTTACCAACCGTTTGATTCGAAATATTTCTATATGTTCGGTACAACCTATTACATGAACATTTATTTCCGTTTCTAAGGACATCATAAGTAAAAAGAACAGTTATGAACAAAATATTTAAATTATTTATGCTTGCGGTAGTAGTGCTCGGTTTCAGTAGCTGCTACAACGAATTTGAAGAGCCTGCTCCAGCCAAAGTCTGGACAAAAGAAGACTTCTCAAATAGCAAACTAATCTCCATCAAGGACTTTAAGCAACTTTTCTATAAAGAATACGGAAACGGTGCAGCCAGTCTGGGAAAAACTCTGGAAATCACAGAAGACTATGTCATCAGCGGAAAAGTCATCTCAAGCGACCAAGCCGGTAATGTATACAAATCAGTATACATCTATGATGAATCATCCAAATCAGCCATTGAACTGAAATTGATGGTTAGCAACTATGTTTATTTTCATGTAGGGCAGACTCTCTTTGTTAAAACCAAAGGTCTGGCTATCGGTAGCTATCGTTATATGTTAAGTGTAGGTGGAATGCCGACAGCAGAAGACATTTCCAAAGGTTATGCAAACCGTAATCTCGAGAATACCTTATTTGTAGATCAACATGTATTCAAAGGTGAACTCGGCAGTCTGACAGAAGACGACATATTGGTTATCAATGAAAATAATTATAAAACAGAATTGAATGATGATGCATTAGGACGTTTGGTACGTTTCGAAGGACTGACTTACAAAGAAGGCACATACGACGGCGACAAGTATCCTCAATATCTGGAAACAACTTACCCGAACGGTTCAACCACCGCTGTATATGAAAACAAATATTATGCAGAAGAAGGATTGACTCCAACCTATGCTTACAGCTATGGAGGTAATCGCTATTATGGTTCTTCCTGGTTTGCTTATGACAATGCGACATCTACAGGTGGCAACTATATCCTGCGTGTCAGCGGATATTCAAACTTCGCACTTCAGCCTCTGCCTGCAGATGGTGCCAAAGGTAATATCACCGCTATTTATACCAAATATTCTTCTAAAAGTGGAGGATATATTAAATATCAGTTATTGGTTAATAGCATGAACGATATTGATTTCTAAATAACTTCATTAAAAAAGGCATCTGTTTCTCAGATGCCTTTTTTAGATAATAACTCAGCACACCCTTCTGCAATAGTCAATATCATCTCTTTTCCCTTTTTCCGAGGAATACGAATGCTCTCTCCAACAATCAGCATATCTTCTATAGTAGGATTACCATGATTATTAACAGAGGTAGCATGTTCTCCATTATATCCGTTATTGCATCGGGTCAAGTCATAAGCCGGAGCTAACGCCCAGTTCCCCTCTTTATAAATGAAACTAAAGTTTTTGGCATGGTCATCTTTATTATCCGTTAAGACATTGAAGACCATACGCCGGAACATTTCATCTACCTGTTTAGGGTCTTGGGTAAGATAACCAACCAAGTGCAGTAAAGTCTTATAATCCAATCTGGGTTGCATAATAGATTCATTAAGTAGTGCCCCTGCCGTAGCAATATGATACCTAATACCATTTTCAATATCAAAACGTTTGGTAGCAAAATACTTTCCGTCCATCAATTTAAAGTCCGGTACTGTTATGCCACATTTACGAGCGACTTCATTATAACGATACTCCATCGCTCCCATATCTTTCAGATCATATGTATGCCTGAACTTCACCAACCAAGCTCCTTCTGTATCGTGAAGTAAACATTTAGGGCGGCATCCACCTGAGTTGCCACTATTAAAGTAAAGTACCTCTTCATCCTCATACGATTTCTCTGACAGTATGTCCAATGCCATTTGCTGAAGGCAATCCAGTGTCGGAAGAGATTTTTCTTCGCCAATGTATGTCTCCGGTATATAACAAAGAGCTCCCATCCCTGATGTTCCGACTATACTCAACCGTTGCAAGGGAGTTAGCTCGCTATCATTCACCCCTTGTTTTTTGAGTAAACGATGAAGTAAATAACGCCCATATCCATCAGGGAGACTGTCTTCAAAAATACCAAAGTTTCCCCAAAAAGGTTGTGGTTTAGCAATAAACAAATCAGGTTTTAAAGGCAAGTCAAGCGGAGAGATAGAAAACCCATTAGCCAACCACTCTCTATCATACTGAAATGCGCATAGCCGATTATCAGGTGTCATACTGAGAGTTCCAACACTTCTACTATGATAGGTTACTATCAGTTTATTTACTGATTTCATTACGCCCCTTCTTTCTGTTTTTATTCTTATTAATCATTTCCAACTCCTCCATTGTACTAAACAGCGGTTCAGATAAAAGTTCCTTGATAGCTTTAGAGTAACCCAGTGCTTTTGCTAATGCCACATAGGATGCCAATGAAATAGTATGCTTTTGTTCGAACTTGGCAATAGTAGGCGTCGGAACTCCGCTAAGTTCGGTAAGAGCTTCTCGGGAAAGTCCTTTCTCAAGCCTGCGTTTCTGCAGATTCTGAGCCAGAATTGCCAGCAACTCTTCGGGTCTCTCTACATCAAAATTATAAAATAAAGGCATACAATTGTATTCAATTAATTAAAAAACAGTACTATTCAGATACTATTATATCTAAATACAAAGATAGCTTCTTTATTCAAAAAAACAAAATATAAGCCAGTTCCATTGAATGTATTCGGCAACAAAAAAGATGCCCCCCTTTTCTACAAATAGAAGAACAGAAGCAACACAAGATTTACCCCGATCACCGTCCCGAATCCTCCCAAAATCCAGGGACGTAACTTACTACCTTTCCCTGCAAAAAACAAAGCATAAAACATATTCACCAGAATATTACTGATAATAGCCTGCATACTGCAAGCCACAACAACCAGTACAGCTACGCTCCCTGTATTCTGCAAAAGGTTCAAGATAAAAGGAGTAATGTCACTAAGTCCGGATACAAAAGAAAGCAGATTCAATCCGCCTGTACCCGCATAAACCAAAGTATAGTGCGTCAGCACTGTAAACACAACGAAGAGAGTGGCAAAAATCAGAGCAACTTTAAATTCGAGCGGGTTACTGCTGTCCTCATCTTCCGACTCATCGGTCATATCCTTGGAGCGTCGATGACGGGAATGGATAAACCACGCAACAACGGCAGCTACCACAGACATAATCAAAAGATAAGGATAGATAGATGTAAATATCTCCCTGCTAAAGATCAGAATCAATATCATAAAACGCAGAAACATCATGCTGACCGCAAGCAGCATAGCAGCTACATATTCGTTCGCCTCCTGCTCGGAAGCCTTTCTGCTTTTACGGGCCAATACCGAAATTGTGGCAGTACTACTATACAATCCACCGATAATGCCGGAAACCAATACTCCCGATTCATGAAACACATAGCGTTTCAGCAAGTAAGACAAATACGAGATACCGGAGACAACAACCGTCGCCAGCCAAATAGAATAAGGAGTGAGATTAATATCCGGAATCAGGTTCTTGTGCGGTAACATAGGCAATATGATACCACTGATAGCCAAGAACTTTGCCAGCGTAATCATCTCATCGTTCTTCATCCGCTGGGCAAACTCCGTAAAAGTGTGTTTAAGCTCCGTCAATAAAAGCACCGTCACAATCACCATCACATAAAACCAGGAAGGCTGGGTAGACACAATAGGAGCCAGACAATAAGTAATCAGCGCAATAATAATGGTCGTTACACCAAAAACATGGAATTGAGACTGCTTGACGTAATAGTTCAAGCCCAGCAATAAACCGAGCACAGCACCACCACCCATAAACAGACGCATATCCGTAGGATCGAGTATATAGAGCAAATAGCCTAGAATACCAATGAAAGTAAATGTACGGTCAGTCCCGAAGAGAGTTGTTTCCCCTTCACGCTTCAGACTGATCCGTCGTTGTGACAGTCCGATAAGTAAAGAAAATAAAGTAACCAGAACGAAAGTTATCAGTTCCCTCGGTAGATAATTGTACAACTGTTCCATATACTGCTCTTTTAGTACTAGGAACAAATATACAGCTTATTTGTTAACATTCACCACGTTTTATACGGTTTTTTCATCAGGTGAGAGTTATAGTAGCGTACATCCCCGGTCACTTCTTCGCCAATAAACCCGGGCTTGACAAACGCCTCATCTTCCGTGCCCAGCTCTACTTCAGCCACAATAAGTCCTTCATTCTCACCGTAGAACTCGTCTACTTCGAAGACATGATTGCCACTACGTACCAGATAACGGGTCTTATCAATCATTCCCGGTTCGCAAAGTTTCATCAGTTCTTCCGCTTCGGACAGGGGAAGTTCCTTTTCCCACTCATAGCGACTGGTACCCGATTCGTTGGAAGCACCTTTGATAGTGAGATAACCTTTATCGTCACGAATACGAACCCGCACCGTCCGACCACGGGCGCTGCAAATATATCCCTGCATAATCCGGCTCTGCGCAAAAGCAAAGGATTTAAAATCACCGGAAACTAAAAATTTACGTTCTATTTCTTGTGCCATAGCACAAAGATAATTAAAAATCAAAATCTCGTCATAAACTCAATAACGATTTTATCACGCTCCGATTCTTTGGGAACTCCGGACTTCTGATAGAAATACTTCTCAAAGTTGAGACGGAGATCGGCAATAAAAGCTTTGGAAAGGCTCAGCGTGATACCGCCTGTCACACGATGACGGGCATAGTCGTTTATCTTCAAAACACCTGTCTCACTGTCCGCCAGCCCATTACTGTGGTCAGTCATCATATCATAACGGGCCAGAAAAGAAATCTTATTGAATACTTTTTTCAACGGCAAATCATAATTCACAAAGCTATTGACCGCATGAACGTCCTTAAACGCTTCGTGTCCATACATTTTATACAAATACTCCGCTTCGATATGAAAACGATTATTCTGATAGTAGATGCCGGCATCATACATATTAATACGGGTATGTTCCGGCTTTATCATTTGAGTGCTCAAAGTGAGATTCCAATTTTTATTAGGCAGCAACTGTGCTTTTATCGAATAATTCAAGGTCTTATGCCATTCCTTCTGATTAGTCAGTCCGGAGCCGTTAAACAATCCACCTTCAAGGATAAAAGGAAGACCTTCTTTTTGTGTATAACAACCGGTGAAGCCGACATCACGCACATTGCCCACCTGCTTGGCTATAAAAGAACGATTGGCAAAATACTGCTGATGGGGAGAACGATGGGCGTCAATCGTGAAAGGTACACGCATCTGACCAATCGTAAAATTCAGGTCCTTGACAGGAAATACACGGGCATACGCATCAAGCATCTTGATGGAACCCTCGTCGGACAAATCGATCTCCGCTTTATAGGCAACAATCGGATGTACATTTCCCGAAACACTGAAGCGGGCATTCCGCACTTCAAAACGGCTTTCGTTGGTTTCTGTCTGAAACTCATATTTTCCCCGGATTGTCCCATGAATTTCAGGCAAATAATCTTTCAGTTCCATGGTCTGCTTATCCAGCTGTTTGCCATCCCCGGCATCTTCTTTAGCCTGTCCGCAGGCTGCTGTCGCCATCAAAAGCAGGGCGACGGTTGTTGTAATTCTACTCATTCAGTTGTTTGCTACTTAATTCGCGGCAAAGGTACAATGAGCAAGATACGGAGAGATTACAAAAGAGATACGGTGAAATTACAGAATGGTTACAATACTGTTACACGGATAACAAAGGGGTTACAAAAAAAGAATTCACCACGGACTACCCTCGTCAGCATGGATATTCACCGTCGACAATCAACGTGTCCCCGTCCATGCAAAACTGTGTAACCTGTGGTGAATCAATCAGCCGAAAAAGGAATATGCGATCAGCATAATCAGCGCCAAAATAATGAGTGAAACAAATACTATCTTGACTACCCGCTGGGCCTGCTCCTCCTCTTTCTTACTATGTGCTACTTTTCTCTTACTTTTACCCATAATGTTAGCTTTAAAGTTCAACGCTAACAAAGTAAAAACAAATCTTTTAACTTTCCAAAAATAACACTCGCTAATTTTTGTTTTTATGATTCCTGCGATGAAAATTCCATCAGATAGGCTTTGATGAATTCCTCGATTTTACCATCCATCACTCCGTTTACATCCGAAGTCTGATAGTTGCTACGATGGTCTTTCACGCGACGGTCATCGAATACATAGCTGCGAATCTGCGATCCCCATTCGATTTTCTTCTTACCGGCTTCCACTTTCGCTTGTTCTGCCATGCGGTGCTGCAATTCTTTATCGTATAAGATAGAGCGCAACTGGCGCATTGCATTCTCACGGTTCTTCGGCTGGTCACGAGTTTCGGTATTCTCGATAAGGATTTCCTCTTCTTCTCCCGTATAAGGGTCTTTGTACTGATAGCGCAGACGAACGCCGGATTCCACCTTATTAACGTTCTGACCACCGGCACCACCGCTTCGGAATGTATCCCATGAAATGCAGGCAGGCAGAATATTCACTTCGATACTGTCGTCCACCAACGGAGTGACGAACACGGAAGCAAACGATGTCATGCGCTTGCCTTGCGCATTGTACGGAGAAACACGCACCAGACGGTGAACACCGTTCTCTCCTTTCAGATAACCATAAGCGAAATCTCCCTCAATATTGATGGTACAGGTTTTGATTCCTGCCTCATCCCCTTCCTGAAGGTTGGCGATAGTAGCCTTGTAACCGTTCGTTTCAGCATAGCGCAGATACATACGCATCAACATAGATGCCCAGTCCTGACTTTCCGTACCACCCGCACCGGAGTTAATCTTCAACACACAGGCCATCTGGTCAGCTTCATCACGCAGCATATTCTTGAGTTCGAGTGCTTCTACCGCTTCACTGGCTTTCGCATAAGCCGTGTCCACATCTCCCTCAGTCACTAATTCTTCTTTATAAAAATCGAACGACAGTTCCAGTTCGTCCGCCAGTGTCTTGACTTCATTATAGCCGTCAATCCACTTTTGCAGGTCTTTCACCAGTTTCATCTGGGCTTCCGCTTTCTTCTGGTCATCCCAGAATCCCGGCGCCTGCGTTCTTAGTTGCTCTTCTTCGACTTGAATTTTCTTCCCGTCGATGTCAAAGATACCTCCTCAGCGCATCAGTGCGCTCTTTCACGTCTTTAAGTTGTTCAATAGTAATCATGTGATTTACAATTTTATCATTTACAATTTACAAATTTCTCTTTTCGGTGCAAAGGTAAGAAAAATTCCGCTACCTTTGTTTCTGTCACTAAAATGTTGTCACAATATGAACAAACTCCTGAAACTTTCATGCTTATCGCTCTTCCTTGCATTAGTGATGAGCAGTTGTAGCTCACAAAAGAAGTATAGCTACGAGACAGTGCCCAATGACCCGCTGAAAGCCCGCATCTACACACTGGACAACGGATTAAAAGTTTACCTCACTGTAAACAAGGAAACTCCCCGCATTCAGACATTCATCGCCGTGCGGGTGGGCGGAAAGAACGACCCGGCAGAAACGACCGGACTGGCACACTACTTTGAACACCTGATGTTTAAAGGTACCGACAAATACGGCACACAGGATTATGCTGCCGAAAAACCACTATTGGACCAAATTGAACAGCAATTTGAGATATACCGCCAGACGACGGACGAAGCAGAGCGCAAAGCGATCTACCACACCATCGACAGCCTCTCTTACGAAGCATCCAAATACGCCATTCCCAACGAATATGACAAGCTGATGGCTGCTATCGGTTCTTCCGGCAGCAATGCCTACACATGGTATGACCAGACTGTCTATCAGGAAGATATCCCCTCCAATCAGATAGAGAACTGGGCAAAGATTCAGGCAGACCGCTTCGAGAATAATGTCATCCGCGGTTTCCATACGGAACTGGAAGCTGTATACGAAGAAAAAAATATGTCTCTGACCCGGGACAACAGCAAAGTGCAGGAGGCGATCTTCTCCTCTCTCTTCCCCAAGCATCCTTATGGAACACAAACCGTATTGGGTACACAGGAGAATCTGAAGAACCCTTCCATCACCAATATCAAGAATTACTATAAACAATGGTACGTTCCCAATAATATGGCGATCTGTATGTCCGGAGATTTAGACCCGGATGAAACCATTGCCTTGATAGATAAATACTTCGGAGGCTTGAAGCCGAATCCGGAACTTCCCAAACTGAATCTGCCGAAAGAAGATCCGATCACCGCACCTATAGTTAAAGAAGTATTAGGTCCGGATGCGGAAAGCGTTGCACTGGCATGGAGATTCCCCGGATTGGCCAGCAAGGATTTCGAGGTTCTGCAAGTTGTTTCGCAAGTATTATACAATGGAAAGGCAGGACTCATCGACCTTGATCTGAACCAGCAGCAGAAGGTGCTGAACAGCTACGGTTACCCGATGGGACTGGCAGATTACTCAGCCTTCATATTGGGCGGACTTCCCAAACAGGGACAAACGCTGGAAGAAGTCAAAGACCTCTTGCTGAACGAAATAAAGAAACTTCGTGCCGGAGAGTTCGATGAGAAGATGCTGCAAGCTAATATCAACAACTTCAAGCTCTACGAGCTCCAAAGCATGGAAAGCAATGAAGGACGTGCCGACATATTCGTCAACTCATTCATTAACGGAACAAACTGGGAGGACGAAGTAACCGCCATCGACCGCATGGCTAAACTGACCAAAGAGGATATCGTGGCCTTTGCCGATAAATATCTGAAGGAGGATAATTATGCCGTTGTCTACAAGAAACAAGGCAAAGACCCAAACGAGAAGAAGATGACAAAACCGGAGATTACTCCCATCGTATCCAACCGGGATGTGGCAAGTCCATTCCTTACCTCCATACAGGAGAATGCAGTAAAGCCCATCGAACCTGTATTCCTCGACTTCAAGAAAGATATGAGCCAGCTGACAGCGAAATCCGACATTCCGGTACTCTATAAGCAGAATACTACCAACGATCTCTTCCAACTGATCTACGTATTCGATATGGGTAACAACAACGACAAGGCATTGGGAACGGCTTTCGACTACCTTGAATATCTGGGCACTTCCGACATGACACCGGAAGAACTGAAGAGCGAGTTCTATCGTCTGGCGTGTACTTTCTACGTTTCTCCGGGCAACGAACGCACCTACGTGGTTCTTTCCGGTCTGAATGAGAATATGCCGGCTGCCATGCAACTATTCGAAAAGTTACTGGCAGACGCACAAGTAAATAAGGAAGCTTACAACAATCTGGTCGGAGATATACTGAAAGCCCGTGCAGATGCCAAACTGAATCAAGGACAGAACTTCTCCCGCCTGATGAATTATGCGATGTACGGTCCGAAGTCTCCCACCACCAATTTACTGACGGAAGCAGAGCTCGCCAGCATGAATCCACAGGAACTGGTTGACCGGATTCATAATCAGAACAACTACAAACATCGTATCCTGTATTATGGTCCTAGCAGCAGCAAAGACCTGCTGGCTACCATCGACCAATATCACCAGGTACCGGCTACTCTGAAAGATATTCCTGCAGGAAACGAGTTTTCTTATCTTGAAACACCGGCGACCAAAGTACTGGTAGCTCCTTATGAAGCCAAACAGATCTATATGGCGCAAATTTCCAATCTTGATAAGAAATATGATCCGGCTATCGAACCTACCCGCGAATTATATAACGAATATTTCGGCGGAGGTATGAACTCCATCGTCTTCCAGGAAATGCGTGAAACCCGCGGACTGGCTTATTCCGCATGGGCCGGCATAATGCCGCCAAGCTATCTGAAGTATCCATATACAATACGTACCCAGATTGCAACTCAAAATGACAAGATGATTGATGCCGTCAATACGTTCAACGATATTATCAACAATATGCCGGAATCCGAAGCAGCCTTCAAATTGGCAAAAGAAGGATTAATCAACCGCATGCGTACCGACCGCATCATCAAAAGCGATATTATCTGGACTTATATCAATGCACAGGATTTGGGACAAAGCGTAGATCCACGCATCAAACTCTATAATGACGTGCAGACTATGACATTGAAAGATATCGTTGATTTCCAAAAGGAATGGGTGAAAGGACGCACGTATGTGTATTGCATCTTGGGAGACAAGAAAGACCTTGACATGAATAAGCTGAAAGCAGTAGGCCCTATCGAGGAACTCACTCAGGAACAAATCTTCGGTTACTAAAGCATAGTGTTCTCCATAAAATAGCAGACACATAGCCTATTGATACACAAAGAACAAACGGTGAACAGCTTGCCAAATATGCAGCTTGTTCACCGTTTATCGTTTATCATCAGGCCAGACCGAGAAAAGCCTTATTCTTCGTACATCTTCTCAATCAGTTCTTTGTAGTTTTCAGAAACCACTGAGCGTTTCAACTTCAATGTATTAGTCAATTCTCCACGCTCCATGCTGAAAGGTTCAGGAAGTAATGTGAAACGTTTGATCTGTTCATAATGCGCAAATTGCTGTTGCAAGGTCTCTATCCGTGCACGGAACAGACCGACAATCTTTGGATGCTGCAACAGTTCGGCCATATCTTTGTATTCGATTCCTTTCTCCTTCGCATAGTCCTTGACAAACCCGTACACCGGAACGATCAAAGCAGAAACAAACTTCCGCTGATCTGCGATAATAGCGATTTGGTCAATATAACGGTCTATCACCAGTTTGGTTTCCAATGCTTGCGGAGCAATATATTTACCATTCGATGTCTTAAACAAATCCTTAATGCGCTCTGTCAGGAATAACTGCCCATTCTTGAAATAACCGGCATCGCCTGTATGGAACCAGCCGTCAGCATCGATAGCAGCGGCAGTAGCCTCCGCCTTTTTATAATATCCTTTGGTTATACTTTTTCCACGGAGCAGGATTTCATTGTCTTCGCCTATCTTCACTTCCAGTCCCGGCAATACCACACCTACCGAACCGATATCATAACCTACCGGCAAAGTACATGATACCGTAGCCGTAGATTCTGTCAGTCCATAGCCGACCACCATGTTGATTCCTACCGAATGAACAAATTCATTGATTTCATCGGGCACGGCTGCACCGGCTGTCGGGAAGAAATTTCCATTCTCAATACCGATCGTCTTCTTCAGCAAAGAATAAATGGTCTTCTCGTAGAACTTATATTTCAGTTGATTCATCACCGGAGGGGTCTTTCCCAACCGAAGATAATCCAGATTATGGATTCTGCCGACTTTGATGGCATCCAGCATCAGCGCCTTCTTCAATCCTGTCGTTTCATTGATCTTCTCCTGTACACCGGCATATACCTTTTCCCAGAAACGGGGTACGCTGCACATCAGTGTCGGACGAATTTCTTTAATGGTTGTCTGGATATCTGCCGGACGAAGATTGATGCAGATCTGTACTCCTTTATGAATACAAAGATAGCACCATGCCTTCTCGAATACGTGTGTCAACGGAAGAAAGTTCATAGAAACGTCCTTGTCGGTCATTGTCGTCAGACGCTCGTCATGCGTATGGAACTGCTCCAGATAGCACGAATGATGCAACATTACTCCCTTCGGCTCTCCCGTCGTACCGGAAGTATAAAGGATGTTAGCCAGATCATCGTAAGAAGCACGTGCGGTACGTTCTTCCACCACCTCATTATGCGGCAATCCTTCGCCCATTGCCATAAACTCATCAAAATAGATGGAAGAGACATCACGCGGGTCTTTTACTACCGAACGATCGAAAATAATCAGTTGTTGTAACGAGGAACAAAAGCCGAAGATGCTGAATGCAGAATCATACTGATACTGTTCGCCTACAAAAAGATAACGGATTTGCGCATCGTTGATAATGTATTGTGCCTGTGCGGGTGAACTCGTTGCATAGAACGGAATAGTAACCCCACGATTGGCAAATGCGCCGAAATCGACATAGAACCATTCAGGTTTATTCTGTGAAAAAATACCGATATTCTCTTGTTCCTCCACTCCTAGCGCAACGAAAGCATTAGCAGCCTGTCGTACAGTTCCGGAGAATTGATTCCAGGTAATCGGAATCCATTGTGCTGTCTCATAGTCGCGGTATCTCAATGCTACCCTGTCGCCATACTTTTCAGCCTGACGGTGGACCAAGACAGATAAATGATGATAAGTCATACTCTTTGTATTGATAAATATGGTACAAAGGTATTAGTTTTATTTGAAACTATTGCGCAAAACGAGTATCTTTGTGCAAATATTAAGCTCTAAATTAACAAGTTTGTATATGAAATACGATATTCCAACCATGACAGCCGAAGCTGTAAGCCTGTTGAAATCACTAATCAGCATTCCGTCCATCAGTCGGGAAGAGACGCAAGCCGCTGATTTCCTGCAAAATTATATCGAAGCCGAAGGGATGCAGACCGGACGCAAGGGAAACAATGTTTGGTGCCTCAGTCCTATGTTCGACCTTAAAAAGCCGACAATCCTGCTCAATTCTCATATCGACACGGTAAAACCCGTAAATGGCTGGCGCAAAGACCCTTTCACACCCCGCGAGGAAAACGGTAAATTATACGGATTGGGCAGTAACGACGCCGGAGCCAGTGTTGTTTCGCTCTTACAGGTGTTCCTGCAACTATGTCGCACTTCTCAAAATTACAATCTCATCTATCTGGCTTCCTGCGAAGAAGAAGTTTCGGGTAAGGAGGGAATTGAAAGTGTATTACCGGGGTTACCCCCTGTTTCATTCGCTATCGTAGGCGAACCTACGGAGATGCAACCTGCCATTGCCGAAAAGGGGTTGATGGTACTGGATGTAACTGCTACGGGAAAAGCCGGACATGCCGCACGCGATGAAGGAGATAATGCCATTTATAAGGTATTGAACGATATCGCCTGGTTCCGTGATTATCGTTTCGAGAAAGAATCACCTTTACTCGGACCGGTAAAAATGAGCGTTACGGTCATCAATGCAGGCACTCAGCACAATGTAGTTCCCGATAAATGTACATTTGTTGTTGATATCCGAAGCAACGAACTTTACTCCAACGAAGATTTATTTGCAGAGATCAGAAAGCATATAGCCTGCGATGCGAAAGCCCGCTCGTTCCGCCTCAACTCTTCACGAATTGATGAGAAACATCCGTTCGTACAGAAAGCGGTGAAGATGGGACGCATACCTTTCGGTTCCCCGACTTTGTCAGATCAGGCATTGATGTCCTTTGCGTCGGTAAAGATCGGTCCGGGACGCTCTTCACGTTCACATACAGCCGAAGAGTATATTATGCTGAAAGAGATAGAAGAGGCTATCGGGATTTATTTAGATTTGTTAGACGGACTAAAGCTTTAGTCCGTCTTTACCACTCATCAAGTAGAAAATCGGCTATATGCCGATGCTTAACCCCTTCAATATTATCTTGCCATAGATCATCCATACTAACCACATATTTAGGATAATGATCATCAATTGCCAGTAAAGGGGCAAACTCACGATCGATGGTTGCTTGCAAGCCAAGTTGATAAGTAACCTGCACATATATTTTCTCTTCACGCCTAATGGCTACAAAATCAACTTCTTTTTCATCCTGTTTACCTACATATACTTCGTATCCGCGGCGTTTCAACTCCATGCAAACCAAATTTTCGAGCATTCCCCCTATTAAGCGGTCCCGATATCCCATCACAGAATAAATTAATGAAAGATCACTTACAAAATACTTTTCATTGGTTTGCAGAATCTCTTTGCCCTTGATGTCATAACGTGGTATACGTTGAATGACAAAAGCACTATCTAAAGCATTGAGATAATTATAAATCGTATTGATATCTACTTTCCGTTGCTGACTTTTGAAATAGTCGGCAATATTTTTCGCATTTAGTTTATTCCCAATATTATCAAAAACAAACTTCACCACTCTTTCAAGCATTTCTACGTTACGAATGCTATGCCTCTGCACGGTATCACGAAGAATGACAGAAGAATAAATATCATACACTATTTTGTAGATAGCATTATAATCATAGTTTGCCGTATGAATAGCCGGAAATCCTCCCATACGAAGATATTTCAGAAACTCCGTTTTACGGTCGGATACAGAAATTGTCAGCGGGAGATCATGAAATAATAGATATTCTCTAAAGGATAAAGTCATAATGTGAAAGGCAACGTATCTTCCTGCCAAATAAGTCGAAAACTCGGAAGATAGTAAACGTGAATTAGAACCTGTCACATAAATATCTACATCCAAGTCAACCAAAAAGGCATTCACTGCCTTTTCCCAATCTGTAACTTCCTGAATCTCATCCAAGAGAATATAATATTTTCCCGAGGCTTTCGTAGCTTCCCGAATATGAGCGTATAACGCCTTCGCCTCCTTCATGTCTATCCACTCGAAACTTTCAAAGTTCATATAAATAATATAATCCTCAGATACTCCTCTTCGTAAAAGTTCCTCACGAATTAAACGCAACACGACCGACTTGCCACAGCGACGAATACCAGTGATAACTTTCACAAATGGCTTATCAATAAAAGGAGTGATTTGCTCCATATAAAGTTCACGATTAATCATACAACTGAAGTTTTTAGGGTTATAGACACAAATATAAATAATTAATCGGAAGTTTTTAGGGGTATACCCCTAAAAACTTCCGATTTCAAGTATGTTTTATGGTTATAGACAGAAACGACAATGGCATTTATGAAAAAAGGGGCACCTCCTGTATCTTTATCTAAGATAAGAAATTTAGCCACCATCATAATAACGTAAGCCCCCGATAAAGTACCCGTTGTCTTTGTATCTTTAAGTCTCGATCTTTGCCAGAAAAAAGACTATGCAAAAAATGAGTAAAGAAGAATTCATTGAAATCCTGTCTCGTCAACAGCGTA
>NZ_JAMOKH010000027.1:0-91398 GCF_023656585.1 Bacteroides sp. B1-V-101
CTGATTCAGCCTATAGTCATTTAAGACTAGTGTCAAAGTTAGTTCACTGCAACTCTACTTTTCAAATATACACTTATATTTTGTTGTGATATTTAATACTGCAAATGTAAATGTGTCAAAAGTCAGTAGTAACTAAATTCCCCTCCTTCAGGAAGGAGGTGGCTGAAAGCCGGGGTAGTAGGTATACTGCATGGTTGAATATCAATAGCTTATGTGTTCACCTACCACCTCCCCCTACGGGTACTCCTCCTTCCTGAAGGAGGAGGGTTTAGTTACTTTTGACTTTTGATACGCCTTCTTTTTGTTTGTGAGATATTACTTCTGTTTTATTTTCGGTTTATCAATAAACCTCCAGCTCGTAGATTCTTGCAGCCTTCAGACTGTTGTTTTGTGTAGATTGTGTAACCAGCAGTCTGACGTAACGTACCGAAGTCGGCTTAAACTGGCGAACTACCGTGTTTTTCTTGTTATCACTCAGTTCATCAATCGTTTTCCATTCTTCGTCCGAACTGTTTCTGCCTTGTAAGAAGCAGGTATGAGTGATAAAGACGCTGCCTTCATTTCCGGCATTTACCAACTTCCATCCACGGATCGTCTGTTCCTTTCCGAAGTCGAAGTCAATGTAGTTGGGAGCCGTGCTTGTATCACACCATTTCGTCTTCACATCACCGTCTACGGCATATCTTGCAACTTCTTTTTCGTTGGTTTCACCGGAACATTTGATTAGTTTGGCTTGTTTCAACAGGTTTGTTTTAGTCGTCGCTTCTTCTCCATTGTCTGCTTTCAAGGCTGTGCGGAACAATTCCGAGGCCGGAGTTACTGCCGGATACTTCTCATTAACCAGCGTTGCGGCAAATAATACGATATCTGCATGATCCGGTAAAGTAACCGTAGTCGCTCCTTTAGGAATATCCATGCCAAACTTGAACATATACGTAAACTCATAAGCCTCATCTTTGTCAGAAGCATGACGGTGAGTGCCGACATAAGCGATTTCTGCATCTTTCAGGAAGCCTTCCGTATGTCCCAGATGCTCCCACTGACCGATAAAACCGGTATAGGAAGGTACGGTGATTTCCTGTGAGTTGTTACCGGTGCTGAAGGTAGCAACTGCATCTTCACCGGCAGAGGCTGCCAGGAAATAGATACGGTTGTAAGAATGTCCGGTTGGCAACTGAAGTACATTGCCTTTGCAAGTCAAACCATTGGCAATTTCTTTCTCTCCCAAGCGGAAAGGAATGCCGTCGGCTTTCAGGATGGAGTCGGGGAGAAGTTCTGCTGCATAGCTGTTGCCCGATTCGAAGTTTCCTTCTTTGCGGAAAGCATTCCAGCTGAAACATCTGCGATCATAGTCCAAAGGCAGATAAGCGTATGCCGGAGCTTGAAGATCAGCTTTTTTCTTCAGCTTCACTTTAAATGTCTGTATGCTGTAGGGAGCGATGGATACATTCAGCTGGTTCTTGTTGAAGTCAGCGCTGCCGATCTCTTTTTCCGTACCGTCTGCAAGTACTGCCTTCTCTATTTCACCGGCGAAGGTGATGGCTGCCTGTTGCGGAGCTGCGCCTCCTGTTTCATATACACGTACTACATATTCATCGGATACTTCCGCTTTTTTCAGCGCTTTGATAACGACTTGATCGTTGCTTGAACGCACAAAAGCAAATTCCTTACCTAGTGTTCCGGTATGTTTCGGACTGCTGAAGGCTTTGATCGGTTGATTCAGAATTTCAGCTTTGATGGCGGTGGCGGGTTTGTCAAGTGCTCCGTCATGTCCTGTGAGGCTATAAGTAAATGTATGGAAGCCGAAATCCTGGCGATCCTGATAAGCGTAATTCCCTTTTGTTTCCGGTGTATGGAGAAGAGTCAGACGGACGGTATTGTTATCTGGTTTATCCCATCCATATTTACTGTCATTCAGGATCGATACGCCGTAGCTGTTGTTCTTATCGGTCAGGTCTGCCCATTGCTGCGCATATACTTCGTAAGCGGTCTGTACATTATTACCTCTTTCCACGCTGCCGATTCCCAGATCGTAAGTAGCCTTTTCATTTTCTATATTCAGAGGAAACTCTGCTTTCAGCAGTGTGTTTGTTGACTGCCAGTCTATTTCGTTATAGAAATCTATGCGGTCGGCACGGCTGCCTTCGTAGAGGCGGATGTATTGCTTGAAGAGCGATTTGCCATGCTTCTTCTCAATGCAGAGTGCTTTACGGAGTGCGCCGTTTTCCACTAAAGTGATCTTTGCACCGTCTGTGATGGAGACAGGTTCACGGTCGATGGTCTCTTTCAGGATTTCCCATGCAGGCCATGCGTACGACTTGTTTTCGGTGAAGAGTGCCAGGCGAATCGCTTTTCCGTCTTTTACGAGTTCTTTGTTGTTGCGCTTGTCGGTCAGTGAGATGATATCTCCGTTTTTATCCAGTGTGATTTTGTAGACGGAGTTTTCGATGGCTGAGGCTGCTGAAGGAGAGATCGTTTTTTCAGATCCTCCGGTGCGGACATCGTACACTGCATAACTGTTTGCGGGCAGTGACGCTGCAACCAGGATGTGAGCACGTCCGTTCTCGTAACCGATCATTTGCGAAGCGACTTTCTTGCCTTGTGCATTGTATACAGTGAAGCCTTTCGGGGCTTTAGGCTGTTCGAGGATGATCTCTGTCAAGTCCGATACAGGGAAAGCGTTTGCATTATAAAGAACGACAGGCGTTCCTTTCACGCGTGTATCCATCTGTCCGGCAATGGCGTTGACGGAAGAAGTCAGTACTTGTGAGAATTGTTTCAGAGAGATCAGTTCATCGTTCCATGAGAACTCATAGGCACGGGGGATACTCGTTCCCGTCAGGTCATCATGGAATTGATGGAAGATGAAACGTTTCCATGCCTCCGTCAGCGTGTGTTGCGGATAGCTGGCGGTACCCAGCCATTCGGCAGCGACCGCCGCTCTTTCTGCTGCATCGCCCAACTGTTCGTTTTGTCGGTTGTACAGCTTCATGGCTGCCTGCGAAGTGTAGCAACCTGTTCCGTGAACATCCATCAATAACTCTCCGTCAAATACCGGTAGTTCCGGGTGATTGTTGAACGGCAGATAATCTTTGAACAACTGATCGCTGGTAGCACTGATCACCTCTACCGGGCCATCACCTTTGATTCCCTGTTCTACAGAACGTACCGAACCCAGAGTAGGAGAGCCACCGATATCCCCTGTTCCATAATAGCGGTAGACCGTATTGAGCGGAGTACGTTGGGCTAATTTTTCCAGATCTTTATTCTTCGAGAGATCTTCGTTGTTCCATTTGCGTCCGTAGTCATATCCGTGGGCTAGCATTACTTGTTTGCCGTCAATGCCCTTCCAGAGTCCGATGGTAAACGGATGCTTGCTCTTTCCATAGAAGGGATGATTACGCCAGTCCAGCTTCTGTGAAGAGAAGCCGATCAGTCCGCAGTGTGCGGCAATGGTGGGAAGCGTCCATCCGAATCCGAAGCAGTCCGGCAGGAAGATATCCGTTCCTTCTTTTCCGAACTCTTGCCGGTAGTACGTCTGTCCGAGCATGATGTTACGGATGGAGGCTTCGACGGAAGGAACCAACACATCACTTGCTTCCCAGCTACTTCCGGCGATATGCCAGCGGCCTTCCTCGATGAATTTCTTCATCTCTTCATACTGTTCGGGATAGTATTCCTTCATCCACGCATACTTCACTCCCCCTTCAAAGTTGAAAACGTATTCGGGATATTTCTTTAGCAGAAATAAGTTCTGACTAATGGTATTCCAGACATATTCGTTGATTGTTGTCTGGATGTCCCAGTTCCACTGGGTGTCGAGGTGGGCGTCCGACACCATATAGGCTTTCACCTTTTTCTTCGCGGTGTCATCTTGTGCATAGCTTCCTCCTGCTAAGGCAAGGGCGAGGGCTACGGCAATTACTTTTTTGTTCATCATGGTTTATTTTTAACAAGTTTAGTAGTTTACAAATTTATACAAAACTAATGGAATTAATTCTATTAGGGTTTAGAATAGTACTTCTTTATGGAAATGGCACGGATATTTACCTTTTTGGCACCACTTTACATCTAGAAAGTATTCTTGTCCGGTTCGGGCTGCATCTTGTCAGTCATAAAGAATGATTGCTCAAGAAGCTTTTTGTCATTCAAAACGTGTCCAAATATAGCGGATTTCGAATGATTAGCTGTCCTTTGTAGTGCCAATATGTAGGCAAATATATTTTGTCTGTTCAGAGTACTCTATGGATAATTAGGGTATAAGATAAGTAGCTGATTATCATTCTATAATATATGTTTGTGAACAATGAAAGTACAGCAGGTGTCGGCAATGACAAACCAGTATCAATACTCTCTGACCATTTTATCTTATCATGTTTTTTAGATGTTGCGGTAATAACTCCCATGATATGCTCTCCATTTGTTTCCCAGTCATTACGTTTATTGCAGTTGATGTAGAAAAGAAATTTACAATGATTCTTTTAGTGTTTGTTGATAAAATAGCTTTTCTTGCATAACTTGGTTATATAAACTCAAATTCCCGTTCTCCATGTCCCGGCATGCAGATGAGCTGCATAATCTCCAAAGTGGCATGAGATTTCATTGTGATAAGGTTGCCTGCACCTTTTATCTGTATTTCTTAGTAATGTGATGTCTGTATACATTCCATAGTTATCCCAATATGTGTCTGTTAGTAGGCCGGGACCTGTTATGTCTAAAATCTCCTGTTGCGATTTTAAGATTATTGTGGCTCTTTCTGCCATTTCATCCATTATTCTGTGTAAAAAAGGATGTTTAGGGATTCCACCGAACATATAGTTGGCTATTCGAAGTCGATATCTTAAATTCAAGGCTTCTTGCTCTGCCTGGCAGACAATTTTCTCTTCTCCTAAAACCAAATTATACTTTCTCAACTCATCAAGTGGCTTTAAACTTAACATATCTAAATCCATATAGAATCCTCCATAGAGGTATACAAGGGCTAATCTTAAGAAGTCTGCTTTTTGTACATTGTGATAGAATGCATTATAGGATTCGATGTATTCAGGTAAATCTTGATTTAATATATCCTGTGCATCATCCTTATTATATAGGCGGATATTCCAGTCCGGATGATTGACTTGTATTTCTTGTTTGCATTTCTCGAATAGTTCGGGGAACGGTTCATCTTTGCGTAGAAAGATAAGGTGTATATTCTTTGGGATCATTATTTATTTTATTTTTAAAGGTTACTTACCAAACCAGGTACCAAAGAAATAGTGTATGGCATGAGCCTGATTGATACGCTCTTCCATTTCTTTAGGAATCTGGTTGTTTTTTATTTTCTCTACCTCCCATTGTCCGATAGGATATATTGTCTTTGATTCGAGGATACGTATGTCTTCTTTATGTGGAAATGCGTTGAATGCATG
The DNA here is from genome assembly GCF_023656585.1 of Bacteroides sp. B1-V-101. Classification (NCBI taxonomy): domain Bacteria; kingdom Pseudomonadati; phylum Bacteroidota; class Bacteroidia; order Bacteroidales; family Bacteroidaceae; genus Bacteroides; species Bacteroides sp. B1-V-101. The sequence goes on from NZ_JAMOKH010000027.1 coordinate 5,412, forward strand.
CGTTAGCAAGAAAGGGCCTGTGGAATCCAGTATATCAAATCCGTTATTAACAACTTTCCCACCGGAATGATTGATTAACCTTTGGCATACAAAGTTGATAAAATCATTATCGGGTGTTGACGCCATGAAAGCGTTGCAAATGATATATTCAAAACCAAAGCGTTTAGCATGCCAGTCGGGTTCCTTACCTACGATAAAATCCGATCCTTCTAGTAAGAACTCAATATTTTCGAGGCACTCGAAATCCATGTCTACGTACAATCCTCCATAAACTTTCAAGAGAAGATAGCGTATAGCGTCTGCTCTTTGTATGTTACAAGGATATGTATCATACTTCTCCAGGAAATCAGGGAAATGTTTGCAGACAAATTCCCTGTTCATTTCATCTGTCCATAGGATATATTCCCAATTCGGGAGATATTCTTTCCATGTTTGTGGCAGTTGGTCAAGAGGAGAAGGTACATCTTTTGTTTTCCATGTTTGGTGGATAATTCGTGGGATTCTTAAACTGTTTTTCATAGTCTTTATTGTTGAAATATTTTCTTTTCTTTAATATTTTCTCTTCTATATCGAATGAGGGTTTCATTGCTCTTCAACATGTCCGGAGTGTAGATTTGCGGTTGATAATATGCCTCTTCCAGTTTTTTAAACTTTCCATCCGGCATTATCTGATATTTAGTATCTATACGTTGCCCTTTCAGGTTATCTAGGTGTATAAAATTTCTTTTTATACTATCGAACTGAATGATGTAATTATTTTCAGGAAAGTTCAACTGTTGAACATTCACCGTAAAATCTTTATTGATTTGTGCTTCCATGGTTCTAGCTTTGCTGCATGTTCCAGGCCATTCACAAATGGGAATGTAGTCAATGATTGCTCCTGCAAAATTGAATGTAACTAACCAATGTTTATCCATATCGTGAAGAGCTGACCAAGTTCTGACTATTCCCATGATATATTTTCCATTAGTATCTTCAATGAGAGAAAGAACTGTTTCAATGGGAGGTCTCTTGTCTCTTTTGTCAAGATTAGCATAGAATGGAGAATTGCTTATTCTATAAGATGTACCTTGAGTTACTGCTCTCGTATGTTCAAAATCATCACGAGAGATACTGTTGTTGTCTTGGTAAACAAAGAATGAAATATCATAATTGATGGGTAGCTTTAGGAACTCATTTTTTGAAAAAACATAGAATACACGTTGCAAGTTCTTTTCTTTTATATCCGATAGCTTCACTAAAGAAGTGACTTTGTAGCTGTTTTGGCCATACATAGATAGTCCGCTTGCCATTATTAATATAATTAAAATTGCTACTTTTTTCATGGTTGATTATTATTTATAGATGATGATAGAGTCCACGGTAAAAGTGGACTCTATCGTTTCGTTCTAGGTTATACATTTTTATATTATAAAGATGTTGTATCATATTTCCCACCGTCGTTGGGTCTTACTTGAGTTACAGTATAATATCTGTTAGCAACCTTTGTGCTTCCCTCTAGCTTTAAATTTTCAGTTTTGTAGTAAAGGCGATTAATGTTGCTACATCCATCATCAGAGTTGGAAGTTGCATTATCCATAAATGTATAGTAATACTGTTGTCGTGAAGTATCATATCCTCTTCCTGTAACTACAATAAAATGGTCTGTACCGTCGATGTTTGGATTTAAATCGAGATCATAATCAACTCCTACTATGATAACTCGTTTTGCATTGAGATGTTTATCGATACATTCAATTGCATTTTTGTTGTTTTGAGCTGGATCATTTCCCCAGTTTGTTAATAATCCATTTGCAGAATCAACTAGCTTAAAAACATTTAAGCTACTTCCGTAATTGGATAATCCATATTTTTTTAGTGTTTCTTTGCAAAGACTTAAGCAATTAGCTCCTTCTCTCCAACCAACAAACCTACTTTTGTCCATTAATTCTATTGGATCTTTGGGAACGGGTTTGTCTCCACCTCCAGGTTTCGGACCATCACCGCTAGTTCCTCCACCGCTAGTTCCTCCACCACTAGTTCCACCACCAGTCCACCCGCTACCACTTCCCCAATCTCCACTTCCCCAGTGTCCGCTTCCCCAATACTCGCCAGAACCACTACCGCTGCCGGAACCACTACCGGAACCGAAACCTGATCCGCTACCGTAGATAGTTACGTCCGGTGTCATCCATCCAATGCCACATACATAGACGGTGGTATCTAAGGCTCCTTGGGCATTAAGCCGTTGATAAACTTCTTCTGTCATGCAATCATTGGGACCTGTACCTGCCCCTGAATTGTAACTGGAGATCAATATGGTTTGGTTGATCCCTCTTAATTTTAATTTCTCCGCTTTACTTTTCTTTTCCATAATACATGATAATTTTAGTGTTTATAAATAAAGTCGTTTCTTTTGGATGCATAGATAAGTTTATACACTTGTTTAAGTTGAAATCAATTGATACATATCACCCCATGATAAAGAAGATATTCTACTTCCGTCAGAATTAATTTGTAAGTTTGTTCTTTATCTTTGCTGATTTCAGATGAAAAACAAGGTAGCAATTCGTTGAACAGACATTCAAATGTCTTCTCTTCTTCTATGAGAATCAGAATATTATAACATAAATCGTTAATAAGCACTTCTTTAAAACCCTCATATAGCAGACATGGAATGCATACTATATCAAAGTGGTCTGAATGGCACTCTTTGTTTATACGTTCTTTAAGCAGTTTTTTTGCTTCTGTCGGCCAGGGTTCCGGAATTTCGTAAATGGATAGGTAGGGATTTCTATTAATAGTAAATATGGCTTGTTCCTCTTTTCCGGCATTTAGAAACATGAAATAGGAAGATGAGCATTTCTCCCAATCATACAGATCGGTATAAGATAGCTTTTCCCATTTTTTGGACAAAGAATGAAGATAATCTTGATAGGATGCAATACACATTTGTACACTCAAATCGGGGAAGGTAGTATTTTTAGCCTTGTTTTGCATTCGCTTATGATTATTCGCGAACAATTCTACTACTCTATTGTAATAGTCAGGATATTTATTTAATAGAGTTTTGCTAAGTAAATCACAAATCCGTTGGTTCTTTTTATGTCCGCCGATGATATGTAATAGTTTGGCTTTGTCGTATAGATAAAAATTACAGAAATCATCATAAATGTATCCATTGTCACGAACGCTGTGATCAAGGACTGTTGCCACAGGTTTGTTATAACTGTTTGACTGGGCATAAAACAATATTTGTTCAAAGAGGATATTGTTATTTATGTGAATATCTTTGCTGTTTATATCATTTAAATGGTTTGATTCGATAAAGTTAAATGCAGTCCGGCAGTATTCAGCTATAAACTCCAAGTCATTTCCTCCGATAATTCCTGCATTATATGACATGATAGAGTCTTTTTCTAATTCTTTTTTTAGGAAGGATGGCATTAATAAATCTTTTTGTAGAATATGATTCATCATACTTTTATAATAACTGCTTCCTATTTCTTTGTTCTGAGCAATCAATTCACTCATCTCTATGGTGTTGTCTAGTTTATTAGGCAAATATACATCTCCGTCTACATGTATGAAGGGTTCTTTTTGGAGTGAATAGGTTAATAACTTGGGATATGCCCAATGAGGTTCAGGGCAAGTTAGATTGTCGTATTGAATGATGATATCTGTATACGGTAGTTTCAATTGTTCGGCAAAGATTTCATATCCATGGGAATCGGTATATAAAACGATATTTTGATAGTTGTCTTTTAAAGAAAGACAACTTAATGCCCATGACATTAAATGGTATTGTGGATTCATCCATCCAAAACTATTGTCTAACAATGAATTATTTCCATGCCAAAAGGTTTGTACTATTTTCATAACTATTGATTTGTTGTGTGTTATTTCTATAGTGATAAAATTAGTAATAATGTGGAGGAAAAGGTCCTTCAGATAGGGCTAATTCGCATGGTTGGCGCAAATGTTTACTTTTTTGGCAGTGAAATATGTTTTTTGTGCATCAATCTTGATAAATATAAGAACTGCAAGGATCAGCACAACCTCTGTTCATTCAGAATTGTGTAATCCTTGCAGTTTTATTTATGTCGGGTAGAAAGAAACAGTTTGTTTAGGGCAGCGGATCTGCGGCAGCAGGTTTCTTCGGATTGTAGATAGCCATACCCACCTTGGAATCTGCGCAACCATAATACAGATACCATTTATCCTTATAATAAACCATCCCTTCGATGAACACCGTTCCGTCTACATACTGCCCGCTCTTTTCGAAACTATCCATCGGGCGGAAGAACGGTTCGTCGAGACGGGTGATGAAACGGGTCGGGTCATTGGCGTCGAAGAGGGCTTGTCCGGCAGCGTAAACATTGGCGGTATAGCGTTTGTCGCCTCTGCTTGCACTGTTTTTACCATTATACAGAAGTACGATTCCCTTTGGAGTATAAATAGCTGGAGGACCGCATTCCGTCAGCTGGCTGTCGAAGTGTCCGTCACGGGGTGAAAACAGTTTTCTCAGCGAGCCGTCCGTATTTACGTATGGAGTCCAGTTGACTAAATCTTCGGAAGTGGCGGCAAACACATGTTCCTCTCCCCAATACATGAAGTATTTTCCGTCGATTTTCTTGATCACCTGTTTCCCATTGACAACTTCGGTCAGAATGGAGCCGGACTTGCATCCTAAATTGAAGAACTTGCCGTCATACGCTTTGGCAAAAGCGGGACCGTGCTTTGTCCAGTCTTTCAGATTGCGTGAAGTGGCTATTGCCAGACGCGGAATGTGGCGGTTCCATTGCGTATAGGTCATCACATACAGTCCTTCTGCTGTGACGGCGATACGCGGGTCTTCGCATCCGCCCGGCCATTCCAGTTTCTTTTGAGTATCGTTATCCGGATAAAATACCGGAGTCTTTTCCCGCTTGAAGTGAATACCGTCACTCGAAGTGGCGTATCCGAGACGTGAGGTACGGTGACCGATACCGACACCGGATTTATCTTCTGCCCGATACAGCACGACAATCTTGCCGTCATGCAGGGTAGCCGCCGGATTGAAAGTGTCATTGGATTCCCATGCAACGTAATCCTGTGTCATCGGACAATAGAATTTCGTGTTCTCTATAGGAGATATCACCGGATTAGCTCCCTGTGGTCGTTCGAAGCCTCCGAATGCCCAATCGGGTAATACGTTCTTTTTGTCGTTGGAAGGTTGTCCCAAGGCGGTACAAGTCATCATGGTTGTAGTAACCAGAAATAAAAAGGTTGATTTCATATTATATAATTATTATTGGGGGAGTATATACTCTCTACATATAAATTAAAAAATAAAGATTTGCTGTCATCTGTCACATAAATGGGGGCAAATGAATGATTATGTGATTGTTATGAGGTGACGGCAAGGTGTGATAGCAGAGTGACAGTAGTTTTGCTGTCACTGTGGCATCGCGGAGACGCTTACGGCGAAGAAGGTCGGTTTCTGCGCCTTGATACCAAAGTTTCGTCGGTGAGAAACTAAAGTTTCATCGGTGAGAAACTGTGGTTTCATGAGTGAGAAACTTTAGTTCCAGCAGCTTGAAACTCTAGTTTCGGCAGCTTGAAACTTTAGTTCCAAAGGCATGAGAACTCTTGTTTCATACAGTGAAACGATTGGTTCCAAAGCATGGAACTATCGGTTTCACCGTATGAAGCAGTTATCACAATGTTAAATATAAAACGTTTAAATTTATAATCTAACATATTAATAATCAATATTTTACAAAGCAATTTAATCAAACTTATTTATATGTATACATACGATTTGCATACAAAAACACCGGATTCAAGAAAGCAAATACGCAAAAATACGAATTTTGAAATGAAAAATAGTAAGCCCTTTTTAGCACTATTTTCTTCCGTTTGTACTAATGTGAATAAAATGTGTATTGATTAAAAGTAATAATATTATTTTAGATTTTCAGCGATTTGATACAATCATTTGAGGAATAAACATTTAGCAGAGTATTTGAGTAGTATGAAGTAACGAATTGGCAACCGTTCCATTTTCTGCGATCTGTAATGCAATGCTGTCACATAACTCTCTGTAAATTTAAAAGTAGCCATTTTTTTGTACAATCAAAAAAATGGCTACTTTTAAATTTTCAAATGTAATAAATGCTATAAAGTAGTTTGTGAAAAATCCAAATGGTAAGAAACCTTATCTCCTTTTTCTTTAAAAAAATCACCTACACAGATAAGTTCAGGAATATCTGTTGTCCAAAAAGCTACAGAAGTCATTGATTGAGAGGAAAAATCTATTGTTTCCAACAGTTTATCTGCTTCTTTTTCGCATAACATTTTTAGTTCATCAAAACTATCAGTTGTTTTTCCACACTTAACGGAAAATCCTTGATTTAAGTTATTCATATTCATTGCTATTATTTGTTATAAGTCTTCGCCATTTGCACGATTGTATTCGTTATCATAAAACATTGTAATATAATATTTCCCATAATAGTCTGAAATCATAAACCAAACAGGGCGTTTTGACCAATCTTCCATTAAATATTCAGTCGAGAGTTTTATAATCTCTGACTGGGTTTCTTCGGTCGGATTTGCTAATTGCTCCTCTGTATATTTGGATAATAGGACAGATCGTAATTTTTCTCTAACGGTAACAGTATCTGTTGGCTGTTGATAAAAAACGGCTTCATATCGTTTCTTGTGAACACTTATTTCATAGGAGATGTCTTCGTCTTCGGGTATTGTATAGTCTTGTAAAGATACATATTTGGGATTATGTGCAAATTGTTCGCAGAGTCTATTGAACCTTATTTGAATAGCCCGTTCATCAACATTATTGGCATCAGCTACCATGATGCGGCAAACTTTGTTATTATTCGTCACTACAAAAACATTAACGTTTGCGCCATTAAATTCTCCTACTAAAGCTTCTGACATAGGATCATTCTGATAACCTTTTTCTTTTAGCTTGCGTACCATTTCTTTCTTGTTCCCATCAATAGGAATTCCAAGAAATTGGGTAACATCTTGTTGCGCATGTACGACTATTGAAAACATAAGCAACATCGTAATTGATAGTATTTTTTTCATATTACCAAGTTTTTTGTTCCCCAGTTACCATAAGAACCTTTACTAAACCACGAAGCGTGGAACTGCAATGCCACGTCTAAATTGAAGGTCGTAGGAAAACCCGTAGTACAGATATGGATATAGCAGCCCACGCTATAGCGTGAGAACCACTATGCAATCCCTTGTACTACATTTGAAAATTTCCTACGTTTTCAATTTACAAGATACGCATAACGCTTCTTCAAATTCTAAAATGTCTTGGAGGGAGTTGCTCTCTCCAAATGCAAAAATATGAAAAATGCAGGAAGCGCAATAATATTTCCTGCATTTTTTATGTTGGCACATAAGTATTTATAATCGTTACAGTTTGAATCCCTTGTTTTTCCGTTGCGGTTGCTGTATCGTTGGCCGTATTCGTCGGAGCAGCCTCTCGAACTGCTCCCTGAACCAGTCGAGGATGTTCTTCCCGTTGATGCGCAGGACAAAGCGTTTCCCTCTCTCTCCCTGCTCTATTCCCATCTGCGCAGTGGCACCTGTCACGGAGAGGGCTCTCTTGTGTTCCTCGGAGTAAAGGTTCCCGCTGTACTCCAACGGCTGGAACGTGAAAAGCCGGTCCGTCTGCTCGGGTGTGAAGCCTGCCGAATGGCAGTACCTCTCCATGCGCATCGCGTCGGCGAAAAGAGGAAACCAGCCGCACGCACGCTCCGTCCATTTTTGCAGATATGCCGTCCGCTCCCTTTCCCTTTCCAGTTTTTGGATGTAGTCGGTCTGCACCGTGGCAAGTTCCCTGCCGTGCTGTGCCCGCTGCCGTTGCAGACTGGCCTGCAAGTCCTCTATGCTCTCTTCACGGGCGGCTATTTCGTTTTGCAAGCTGCGGTTGTCCGCCTCCAGCTCCCTGATTTTCCCACTGCCCAAAAGAGAACCCACCTTCGCCATGATGGCGGTCTTTGCCTCCACCTTGACCGCCTCCAGCTTTTGCGTGTTGATTTCCTTTCTGGCCGTTTCCAGCCGTTTCTCCGCCTCTTCCTGCTCGGCTTGGAGTTGGCGCACGTTCTCTTCCAGTTCGTCCGTCTGCCGCCTCAAATCGCGGTAATACTGGGCGGTGGAGACATGCCGGGCTTCCGAACCTCTTATCCCGCGTTGCAGGCCGTATTTCACCATGACTCTGGCATAGTCGTCGTGATAGGCAATCAGTTTGGTACGGTTCAACACGTCGTCGGCACACAGCCGGACGGCATTCGCCTTCTTGCGGTAAGTTCGCCCTTCCTCCTTCGGCTTCTTCTGCCCCGCCTTCCTGCGCTCTCCCGTCACTATCGGTACAAGTGTGGCATGTATGTGCGGCGTGTGCTCGTCCATGTGCAGCACCGCCGAGACCACGTTCTCCCGCCCGAAGGTCCTGTACAGCCAGTCCATGCTGTCCCGGCACCAGTCGTCCAGTCTTCCGGCTTTCTCTATTTCCATCATGTCCTCATGTGTTCCTGAGAGCATGACACGGATGGCGCGTACCTGGTCGTGGGTGATTTTCCTTCTGATGCCCGCACTGCTGATGCGGGCCGCAATCGCGTCGTCACGCTCCCTGATGCCTTCGGGCATCCGGACGAGCTCGCGGTTCAGGTGCGTGCGCGTGGGGTCGACGTTCGGTGCTATCACCCTGCGCTCGATATGGTCGGACATCCGGCTGTCGGATGCCCCCTTCGCTTTTCTGAAATCGAGTGAGAAATATCCCATTGTAAAGTCTTTTTAGGTTTGACAATTCCGCCTGCCGTGCGGATATGCCTCACGGCGAACGGGGTGTGCAGAGGGGCCGGCCCCTCGCCTCAATAGGGCGTTTTTAGCTGCGCTTGCGCTGCGTGAAGAAAACGCCCTATTGAGCTATGGCTTTTCACTGTGCAAAAAGCCTGCGGGATGCGTGGGTTACATTCCGATGCCCTTCCCCTTTTTCTTGCCCGGCTGCTGCACCCACTGTACTTGCTTTGCCTGCTGTACCGGGTTCACCTGCTGTGACAACTTTTTTCCGTTCAGGTAGTCGTTCAGGTCCTTGTACCCGCTGTACACAGGTGATGCGTCGCGGACACGCGAACCGTACTCTCTTTGGATTTCGCGCAGGGCTTCCAGCCCGGCGCGGTCGTTGTCAAGGAAGCAGTGTATCCGCTCATAATTCCCCAGCAGCCGCAGGGCTTTGGAAAGATTGGAAACCGAGTTCAGCACGATATAGTCCTGTCCGTCAAGGGCGGGGCGGTCGGGATGCCCCGCCTGCCGCAGCGTGAGAAAGGAGAGGTAGTCCATGAAACCTTCGAAGAGGCAGCAGGTTTCCCCCGGTTCCGTTTGCCGTATGTGAGTGATGTCTTTCGGGGCTATGCAGCCCTTGAAGAACTTGTTGCGTATCTCGTAGCCTCCCGAACGGTTGGGAAAACCGACGGCAAAGTAGGGTTTGCCGTCGGTCAGATAGTGCACCTCCCTGCATTCTCTTTTTGCCAGTTCCGTATTTATCCCCCTTTCCCGCAGATAGGAGAATAAGGCGGGGGAAGAAAGCGGCATTACTTCCAACTGCCGGAAACTTGGTTGTGATAATGTCTGCCCGCCAAAAGAGAAGGAGACGGGGCGCACGTGCGGTGCCTGCCTTGCTATCATTTCCAGAAGGTAGGGCACATGGTCGGATGCGTAGAGTTCCGCCGCTAGTGCGATGATGTTGCCGCCTTTCCCGGTGGCAAAGTCATACCAGAGATTACGTTCGGTGTTCACCTTGAACGAGGCCTCGGTTTCCTCCCTCAACGGTGACTTGTACCATAGGTTGCCGCCCTGCCGTCTTACGGGTGAGTACCCCAGACTGTGCAGGTATTCGGCTATGCTGATTTGTTTCGCTGTCTGAATGTCCATACGTGTGAGTGTTTGAATGAATGACTGTTTTTGTTTTTTCGCCCGCACCTTCTTATATAAGGTACGGCATATACATGGCTTCACTTAAATGCTCGTATATATAGGATACGGGTATTAAGTGAAGCGGTTGCGTGATGTCCGCGCACCGCTTCGCTTTTCCCTTATATATAGGCACCGTGAATAAAGTGAAGCGTTTCTCCGCATCCGGTTTAATAATGGAAATCGGGCATGAAGGTGTATTTCCTGCCGTTCTCCTGCACTATCATCCGCTTGTTGCGCAACGTGATGATGAGCGATACCGCCTTGTGGTGGTTCAGTCTCACGCCGACGGAGGCATAGGCATTTATCAGCGCGTCCTCCAGTTCCTTGTAGCCGTATTCGCTTTTCAGTGCGAATGCCGCCTCCAGCGCGATGCGGTGCTGTTGCTCCGTGATGTGCCTGTACGCGTCGAACGGCTCCTGCTGCGGTCTTCCGGCTTTCCTCCCCTGCGGGGTATAGTTCTCCACCAGTTCGGGAAGTGCCCTGTCATTGATGCGGAAGGCGAACGGCTCGAAGTCCATCGCCCGGATGTGCATGGCCGATACCCGACTGATGTCGGCGTCGCCCTTGTCCTTCTCCACCAGCAGCACCGTCTCGGCCTTGTTGTTCAGTTCCGTGCCGATGTGCCCGCGCGCGTTCTCGTCACCCTTGTTCTGGTGCAGTATTGTGTGGATATGTATCTGGCGGTCGTCCGTCCACTGCATCAGCTTGGAGATGATGCGTGTGGATTCGCCGGGGCTGTTGATGTCGTACACCATGTCGCGGATGCCGTCTATCACGACAAGTCCCAGTTCCGGGGTATTGTAGATGGCCTGCTCCACAGCCGCGATGCGTTCTTTCGGGGTGTACTTGCGCAGGGCGAGAAATTCGAGGTGCTCGCTGTCCCGGTCGGTCGGCAGGCCTGCCATGCGCAGGATGCGTTCCATCACTTTGAGACAATGGTACGGGCTCTGTTCGGTATCAACGTAGAGGATTTTCCGCTTGTCCTTGGGCAGTTCCGCCGAATACAGCAGTACCGTGCCGTTCTTCAACGCCGCCGCGACGATGGCAGAGACGTTGAACGTCTTCTTGCTTTTCGCCTTGCCGATGGACGCGCTGAAATTGCCCAGCGTGCCGACGACAGTGCCGTTCGCCTTCAGTATCTCGGGAGCCTTCTCACATTTCATGCCGATGCTCAGCCGTGAGGCCTGCCAGATGATGATGGCGTTCTCACGGGTCACTTCTTCCATGCGCTCGTTACTTTCCATGGCTGCGGAGTTTTCGGTTTGCGCTTCTGGCGATGGCGAGTGCCGCCTCGCCCTTGTCGTTCACACGTCTTGCGAGGCTTTCGGCCCATACGAGCAGCTCCCTGCGGGAGAACAGCAGTTTGTTTCCGTACTTGCGGAACGGCACATTCCCCTTGGCGGTCAGCTTGTAGAGGCGGGCCTTCGAAATCAGGAACCCGTGCTGTTCGAGTACCCCCACAGCCGCATCCGGCGTGAGGTTGTCGGGTTCGTCCTTCGGCAGGGTGAGCCCTGCCAGTGTCTGCGAGACGCTCTCGCTCACGATTGCCCGGAGTTCCTCGGGCGTGGTAAGAATGATCTGGTTCATTTTCTTCCTTTCTTTTTGGGTGTTTGTACTATGGCTGTCGTCACAGCCGTTCCAACCGGTTGTGGCGCAAAGGAAGAATAAAGGAAAGCGAATATCGAACCGCAAATAACTTAACACGGATATGACTTTTATGGACGTTTCATGACTTTTGGTGACACTGCGTGGGGCGGGTAAAAAGGGAAACGGTGCCATAGGCGGATATAATCTTCCAATGGCACCGTTTTGCACACATATGTCAAGTGATTCGGAATGCACTATTATTTCACATCCTTTAACTTTCCGAGTTGGGAAATGACTTCTTCTATTACGAAATATTTCTCTCCCGGTATCCCGATGTCGGAGCGCGATATGAAGCCCAGCTCCTCCCACCGGGCTATGCTCTGGCGGCTCACGCCCGCCATCTTTGCCAGTACACTCTGGCCTATCATCTCCCTGCCGAGGATGACGGGGTATTTGTACTTGCGGGTGGCATGGCTGAACCTTATGCGTTCGATGACCGCCTCCACATTGTTTATGGTGGGCCGTACCCGCTCCTGTACGCGTATCACGGCCTCCGTTATCTCATATCCGGCAAGCCCGGGATGTCCGGAAAGCTCCTCCCATATGGCACCGAAACATTTGAGGTGCCGTATCTTTATCTCTCTGGTCTTCTTTCTTGGCATGGTCAGTCGAATTTGGTAAGTAACTGCGCGTTCCTCATCCGTTCGTCCCGCTCGAAACTGGCAAGGTAGTTCTCCGTTATGGCAAGGTTGGAGTGCCCCAGACTTTCGGATATGTAGGAGATATTCGTCCCGCTGCGCTTGAGCACGGTGGCGAACGAGTGCCGGGCCGAATACGTGGTCACGGGGGGCAGACCCACCGCCTCGGCTATCCTACCCAATACCTTGTTGCATTTCTGTATGACCGTATCGACAAGGTGCTTGGTGACGAAGCCGTCCTCCTTCCCCGTGGCGAACTTGAAGATGAGCGTGCCGGGGTTTCCGTCGTCGGGGTTACCCCAGCGGTCCATGATTTTCCGCATCTCGGGGGTGAGCACCGCACGTATGGTACGCACTTGCTTGGAAGTATTCATCGTTTTTGCCCTGACAAAACAGATTTCACCTCCCACGATGTTTCCGTAAGTAAGATAGAGCATGTCCCGGAAGTTGATGCCGTTGCAGAGGTAGGAGAAGAACCACATGTCCCGGTAAAGCTCGGTTTCCTCCCTTCCGTCGGTATAGGTGACGAGCCTCTTTATCTGCTCCAGTGTGAGTGCCAGCTTCCTGCCCTCGGCTGAGGGTATCTCGAACCTGTTCCTGCCGAACGGGAAGTGCGCCTCCTTTATTATGCCGTCCGCCTTTGCCCGGTTCATTATCGCCTTGAGCATCTTGAAATAGACGCTGAGCGTGGACTTGCTTTTCTTTTGGCCCGTCCAGAATCTTCCGCAGCGGTTCAGCCAGTCCACCGTGACGGCAGAAAACGGAATGTCTTTCCCTGCAAACTCCTCCACCGCCGTCAGCAGTGCATGATAGCTGCGGTACGTACCCGCCTGCCCGTTACGTTTCAACTCTTCCGTCTTCGCCTTTATCGCGGCGTTCACTGTCGCGGTGGAGCATCTGCCCAGCCGGACACTCAAAAGATCAAACGCGAAATCGCCACGCTCGGCGAGTGCCTCCACCTGCCCCTTGATGATTGAGAAGCTGTTCTCTATGTTCGAGCGTGCCTCCGTGAGCCTGCGGCTCTTGCTTTCCGCAAGGTTCGCCCAATCCTCCTTTGACAGCTCCTGCCCCGTGGAATAGTATTTCTGCCTGCGGTTGTGTATGACTTGTATCTTCACGGGGAACAAGCCGCTTTTCTTCGCCCTGCGTGCGTCCAGTACCGACAGCACCGAAATTCCGTCCTTTGAATACTTGTACATAATCTGCCGTTTTTGATGGTTCTTTACTTGGTCTGTATGCAAATATATGTGCATACGATTTGCATACAAAAATAGAGATTATCGGAAAACGATGCAAATTATTTGGAGAGAAAATTTGCTAAAACGCACTATAATACAGTGATTTGCGTATATAGGTCAAATGGTGGAAAATAAATAAAAATGGGCTTATTTTAACTTATAAGTAAAGATGGAGTAGAGACTACTGAATGCTATTCAGTAAGTCTGCCTTTCCTTCATTGACCAGTTTGAGGATCAGCTCTCCGAACAACGTATTCTGCCATGCAAACCATGCACGGGTAAAGTTTTTCGGGTCGTTTTTGTTGAATGATTCGTGTATGAAGCCGGTACCTGCATCCGTATCCATCAGCATTTTGATGCAAGTTTTGATTTCTGCGTCATTCTGGCTGGTGAAGGCTTTCATCATGATACTCATGGGCCATATCATGTCATATCCGATGTGCGGACCGCCGATACCTTCTCCGGCACTGCCTTTGAAGAAGTAAGGATTGTCTTCGCTCCATACAAACTTGCGGGTATTCTGATAAATCGGATCAGTCACTTTGACGTCGCCCAGATAAGGCAAAGCGATGAGACTCGGCACGTTGGCATCGTCCATCAGTAGCTGATTGCCGAAGCCGTCTACCTCGAAAGCATAAATCTTACCGTATTTCGGATGGTTGCAGACAGCATATTTCTTTAATGCTTTTTCTACTTCATCCGCCAGTGCGGTACATTCTTTGGCCAGCGCCGGTTTCTTGTTCACGGTGTTCAGAATTTCGGCAGCTTTGCGCAAGGAAGTGACGGCGAAGAAGTTGGAAGGAACGAGGAACTGGAAAGTCGTAGCGTCATCCGAAGGGCGGAAAGCGGAAGCAATCAGTCCGACAGGTTTCACCGGATTGCCCCAGCCATCATTGGTCATGGTGTCGAGTGCGCGTTCGGTCTTACGCTGGAATCTGTACGGACCTTTCGCGTCGTCCTTACGCTGCTGTTCCTTGAAAGTCTTCAGCACATTTGCGATGGCTTGCAGCCATTCGTCGGAGAATACGCTGGCATCGCCCGTTGTTTTCCAGTAATGGTATGCCAGGCGGATCGGGTAGCAGAGAGAGTCGATTTCCCATTTGCGTTCGTGAAGTTCCGGTTTCATGTCCGTCAGGTCGCTCATCCATTCGCCTCCTTCGGAGTTCATGTTGAAGGCGTTGGCGTACGGGTCGATATTGATACATTTAAACTGGCGGTTGATGACTCCTGCCAGCATCTTTTTCAGTTCGGGGTCTTTATTGGCAAGCTGCACATACGGCCATACCTGCGCACCGGAGTCGCGGAGCCACATGGCGTGGATGTCTCCGGTGTATACAAAAGTGTCCTCTTTTCCGTCGAAGTGAACGGTAGTGTCCAGTGTGTTCGGGAAGCAGTTCTCGAACATCCATGCCAGTTTCGCATTGGTCAGTAGTTGCTTGATGTGGTCAATCTGCCGTTCCACTTCCTGCGATACGAATAAGCGCTTGGAGGCTTCGGGGCGGTTGGTCTGGTAATTATTGACCCGGGTATTGTCTTGCTGGGTCACAAATTCGCGGTTTTCCATTGCTTGCACGCCGGCAGCGCCCGAAAGTGCTGCGCAGAGGCAAAGTGTTTTGGTTATATTCATGGTAATTGTTTTTTTAATTCATGTAAGGGTTAATAATCAATGTTTTATTTCTCGATTTCAGCGAACAGCTCGATCAGGCAGGCATTATCGAGCAGCCATTTATAAGGTTCCTCGTTATGTCCCGACCAGTCTCTGCCCAGTAATCCGTTGGCATCCCGGTAGTTTCTCCATGCGTGGAGCGCGTTCTCTGCCATCGCACGGACATAAGTCGGGTTGTGGTCAATCTTCTCCAGCGCCTTGAAGCCTCTGAACAGAATCACGTTAAACCACGACATATCCTTGTGTACCTTGACTGACGGGTCTTTCTTATCTGCTTTCGAACGGAAAAAGGCATCGGTTCCCGCGGCTGTCTTCTGGGCATCGCGCAAGTAATCCTTGTCTCCTGTCTCTTCGTACAGCAATACGCCTGCCTGAATCATTTGTCCACTGTTGTAGGCGTACTTGTCTTTCGAGACTTTCCCTTTCAGGTTGATATTGTCCCAGTAAAGGAAGTCGTCGGGATCACACAAGTGTTTTCTGGTCCATGCGTAAGTTTCCTTGGCCTTGTTCAGATACTTTTTGTCCTTCGTCAGACGATATAGCTTGACGCCGAGTACTGTTGACGGGGCATTGGAGCAGGTGTGCTTCGCTTCTTTCTGCTGTTCGCACCAGAAGATTCCTCCGCCCAGTTCGTTACTCCAGCCGCTGTAGATGTATTCGTACAGGGCAATGGCCTTTTTCAGATAGTCGGCCTTCTTTGTGAGGCGGTAGTAGTCGCAATAATCCAGTGCGATCCAGATGTTGTCATCGTAGTAGCGTCCATGCTGACCGTATTTGACTGGGTACGACTGATAACATGCCGGAAGTCGTTCTCCGTCCCAGTACTGTTCCAGTCCCGGCAGGATGCGCTTTTCCAGTATCGTCTTGTACTTCTTGTCTCCGGTAGCCTGGTACATGGCTACGCAACCGGACATCATCCCTGAGTAGGGCCACAGAAAGGAGGCCTTCAAGGTTCCGTTCTGCTGTGCTCCGCCCGCCAGATAAGTGATTTTCTGGTCGGGATTCACGGGATATGTTTCGGTAAGCAGCCCGTCTTCCGTCTGATATAAATTCAGAACATTGTCGAGGATAGAGTCGGCAATGGACACGAAAGGATGATTTTCCACCGTTTTTCCGGAAGCGGAAGCGAGGCAAAACAACATACAGGCTACAAAACATATATTTCTCATATGGGTATCAGATTATTTAATGAAGTATTCGGGGTTATTTTTGCTGACGTTGGTCAAACACCAATTCCACTTTTACAGGGAAATGGTCGGATGGCGTACGTGCTTCATAAGCCTTAATGGTGATCTCTTCCGGACAATCTCTCACGTCCTCCTTTTTACTGTTTTCCCGTACACTCCGATAGGTATCTGTCAGCACACCGTATCTCTTGACGTGGAAAGAAGGTGAAACGAAGATATGGTCGATGCGGCTTTCGGTAAAACTGTTCGGATCGAAGTTGTTGAAAGTTCCGTTGAGCGCATATCGGTAGTCGCACTTCTCGTAAGAATCGCAGAGGACGCCTTTGCTGACAAATGCGTCGTAGGACTGGTGGGTCTGGTCGACGTTGAAGTCTCCCGTCAGGATAGCCGGCAGATTCTTGCCTCTTCCCAGTTCTTTCATCTTTTCCTGTACGAGGAAAGCGCTCTCCACACGGGCTTTCTTGCCGATGTGGTCCATGTGGAGATTGAAGAACAGAAACTCGAAACCGGTATCTTTGCATTTGAAGTGACCCCAGCTGCAAATACGAGGCAATACGGCATCCCAGCCTTTGCTCGGCATGTCCGGAGTTTCCGACAGCCAGAAATCTCCTTTCTCTACGATGTCGAATTTGTCGGTGCGGTAGAAGATAGCGGAGTGTTCGCCTTTGTCTTTACCGTCGTCGCGCCCTACACCGATATAGTCATAGCCGGGAAGGGCTTCTTTCATGTCTTTCAGTTGGTGAAGGAAGCATTCCTGTGTGCCGAAAATATCGAAATCGTGATATTGCACGATCTGGGCAATCACCGGATAACGCTGTCCCCATCCGTCTCCACGGGCGGAGTCGGAACCGTTGGCATTTCTCAGGTTGTAGGAGGCAACGGTGAGCGAAGTAGGCTGATAGCTCTGGCAGTTGCAGAAGACTATCGCTGCAAGAACGATAAATAAAAGGTTTCTTAGTTTCATGTTTTCTTTAGTTTGTTTGGATTAGATCATTCATTAAAGCATTCAAAAGTACGACATTTTATTCAAATGAAAGGGAATACGGAATATCTTTTTCAGTCGTTCCCCGCTGTTTGTTCGGCGTAGGACTCATCTGATACTGGATATTCGCTCCTTTCAGTAATTGGTCGTGCGTCAGATAATTGCGGGTGAATACCTTGCCATTTACCTTCATATCCTTCACATAACGGTTGTCGGTGTTATTGTTGTTCGCTTTTATTGTGACGGTTTTTCCATTTTCCAGATGCAGCTTGGCTGATTTGAAAAGGGGAGTTCCCAGAATGTACTGATCTGTTCCCGGACAAACGGGGTAGAATCCTAAAGCCGAGAAGACATACCAGGCAGAAGTCTGACCGTTGTCTTCGTCACCGCAATATCCGTCGGGGCCTGCCGTGTAGAGCTTGTCCATGATTTCACGAACCCAGTGCTGGGCCTTCCAAGGTTCTCCCGAATAGTTGTAAAGATAAACCATGTGCTGGATAGGCTGGTTGCCGTGAGCGTACTGTCCCATGTTCATTACCTGCATTTCACGCATTTCGTGGATCATGCCACGGCTTTCCATACCCTGTTTGCCCGGAATGACAAAGACGGAATCCATCATGTTGTTGAACTCTTTCTTGCCTCCCATTAGGTCTATCAGCCCTTGCGGATCATGGAATACGCAGAAACTCCAGTGCCAGCTGTTGCCTTCGCAGAACTCGCCGCTCCAGTCTACTGCATCAAATTTGGGGTTGAACACACCTTTGTCGTCTTTGCCCACCATCAGTTTGCGTTTCGGGTGGTAGACGTTCTTGTAGTTCAGTGCACGTTGTTTGAAGATGTCGATTTCGCTTGCCGGTTTGCCCAGTTTCTTGCCTAGCGTGTAGATGGTCCAGTCGTTGTACGCATATTCCAGCGTGCGTGCAACATTCTGTCCTATACCGATATTGTTGGGGACATAACCCAGTTTGTTGTAGGCGTCGTATGCAAGGCGGCCCGAAGCTGTGCCGCGGAGATGGGCGTTTGCGTCATGTTTCAATGCTTCCCAAAGTGTTTCGATGTCATATCCGCGCAGTCCTTTGATATAAGCGTCGGCTACTACGGAAGCAGAGTTGTTGCCGACCATACAGTCACGGTGTCCGGGACTTGCCCATTCCGGAAGGAATCCGCTTTCAAGGTACGCATTGACCAGTCCTTCCTGCATCTTCTGATTCATGGACGGATACATCAGGTTCAGGAATGGGAACAGACAGCGGAACGTATCCCAGAAGCCGGTATCCGTAAACATATACCCCGGCAGCACTTTTCCGTTGTAAGGGCTGTAGTGTACGACCTGTCCTTTGGCGTCTATTTCATAAAAACTGCGTGGGAACAGCATCGAACGATAGAGGCAGGAATAGAAAGTGCGCAGATTGTCGATATTATCGTCTTCCACATCTACTTTGCTCATTTCACGGTTCCAGATGTCTTTTCCTTTAGTGACCAGCTGGTCGAAACTATCCTTGCCCAGTTCTTTGAGATTCAGTTCCGCCTGCTCATAACTGATAAAAGAAGAAGCGACACGTGCGTGAACGATCTCCCCTTTCTGGGTAGCGAATCCGATGATCGCTCCGGTATGGTTGCCCTGAACTTCTGTTTCGTTCGGGAGAATGTTGTTCTCTTTCACGCCGGAAGTAAAGGTAAACGGTTTGTCGAACTGGATGACAAAGTAATTCTTGAAGTTCTCCGGCACTCCGCCGCTGTTCTTGGTAGAATAACCGATGATCTTGTTTTCTTCCGGAATCACCTTTACATAAGAGCCTTTGTCGAATGCGTCGATAACGACATAAGCGTTCTTGGTTTCCGGATACGTGAAACGGAACATAACGGCACGCTCCGTCGGAACGAGTTCCGTGGTAACGTCGTGGTCTGCGAGATACACCTTATAATAATAAGGTTTGGCAATCTCCGCTTTGTGCGAGAACCAGCTGGCGCGTTGGTCCTGGTCGAATACCAGTCCGCCTGTGATCGGCATGATGGAGAACTGACCGTAGTCGTTCATCCACGGGCTGGGTTGATGTGTTTGTTTGAAGCCCCGGATTTTGTCGGCATTGTAGGTATATGCCCAACCGTCGCCCATTTTACCGGTTTGCGGTGTCCAGAAGTTCATTCCCCACGGCAGTGCCGTAGCCGGATAGGTATTTCCGGTCGATAACTCAAACTTGGACTGCGTTCCTACCAGCGTGCTGACATAGTCTACCGGATTCTTGACGGCAGAAATTTGCATGCTGTACAACACCGCACCTCCAATAAATAACAGGTGTTTAAATGAAAAATGTGTTTTCATGAACAAATGAATTTATGAATAAAATTAGTTTCTGTGACGAAAATAGAGAGAAAAGGAATGCCGCTACCGGAAGTCGAAATACTAAATCGCCCTGTGGCGCTATAATTAACCAAACTGGCACGCATTCTTACATATATTCTGCGCCAAAAAAGTGCTGGAAAGTTTTTTTGTTTACCTTTGTCATATTGCAAATCTAAGGATTCTATGCCATGAAAAAACATTGTATTTTACTTTTCTTCTACTGTCTTAATCTGCTGATGAATACAGCCGGCGCCTATAATTTGAAGCAGGTTGCCGACAAAGAATATATGTCCAACAGCTCTATTACTTCTCTGTGCCAGGACGACAAAGGACTGATGTGGATCGGCACTTGTGACGGACTCAATATCTATGACGGTCAGGAGATCGAAGAGTTTAAGACCCGTGACAAGGAGGATTACTTATCCGGCAATCAAATTGATAATATTATCTATACCGGCAACGATACTTATTGGTTCCAGACCTATTATAGCCTGATTCGTCTGGACCGTAAAACGAACTCCATTACACGCTTTAATGAGTTTCAGAAACTCTTCTTGATGAATAAGGATAATCATGGCACCTTGTTTATCATTAAAGACACCAACTGCATCTATTATTTTCATAAGAAGGAAGGCATCTTTAAGAAAATCAATGTGACTGGTATCCCGATATCGGATGTCATTACTTTCTTCTTTGATAAAAATAACCGTATGTGGGTGATGATGAAAGGGTATAATCGGTGTTATGACCTGCAACAGGACCCTCTGACGGAGAATATCACTTTAGTATCGCAGAAAAGCGGTTTGGATCATCACACGCCATTGATTTGTAGCTTTTACGATGACGCCGCCGTTTACTACGTGGATAAAGAATACAATCTCTATGCCTTTCATATTGAGAGTAAAAAGAATGAATTTATAGCTAACCTGGGAGCGAACATACAGGCGCATGACAAGATTTCCTCCATTGTTAAATATCATGATAGCTTTTTTGTCGGCTTAATGATGGACGGTGTTCTGACGTTGGAAAAACAAAAGGGCAGCGGTGAATATCAGATTCAGACCTTACCTATAAATAGCGGAACATTCAGCCTGATAAAAGACCGCTTTCAGGATGTTGTCTGGATTGGTACGGATGGGCAGGGCGTTTATCTTTACTCAAATCCTCTTTATTCTATAAAATCGGTGGTACTGAATAACTATACCGAAAAGATAGAACGGCCCGTGCGTGCTTTGCTGCTTGACAAGGAGCGTACTTTTTGGATCGGTACCAAAGGGAATGGAATACTTAAAATTTTTGATTATGAGGTACAAAAGAATATCTCGGACTGCCGCTCGGAGATACTGACAACATCGAACAGTGGTTTAGGCAGTAATGCGGTCTACTGTATCAGAGAAAGTAACCGTAACTTGCTATGGATCGGTGATGAAGAAGGACTGAACTTTTATTCGTATCGTGAACGCCGTATCAAGAAACTTCCTCTCTGGATTGATAATGAGGAATTCAAATACATACATGATATTTATGAAACGGAGGACTCGGAATTGTGGCTGGCCAGTGTGGGGATGGGAGTAGTCAGAGCGCGTATCGGAGGTACACCGGATCATCCGGTTCTTGAAAATGTGCAACGATATGTGGTCAATGGCGGAGAATTCGGCTCTAATTACTTCTTTACGATCTGCAAGGGGGACAGTCTGAACCTGTTGTTCGGCAATATGGGATACGGGGTATACCGCTTCAATGAAACGATCAACGGATTGGAACCGCTGACCACTCATAAGTATGAGAATATGAACTTGAACAAGGTAGTACCTATTATAAAAGATGATGCGGACAATTATTTGATCGGTACTACTTATGGAGTCATCAAGTATGCCTCAGAAAACTCTTATCAACTGTTTAATGCGAAAGACGGTTTTCTGAACAGTACTATTCATGCCATTCTGAGGCATTCGTCCGATAACTTCTGGCTGAGTACGAATCAGGGATTGATTAATTTTGATACCAAAAGAAATGTATTCCGCTCTTACGGCTTTGGCGACGGGCTTAAAGTCGTCGAATTTAGTGACGGAGCTTCCTACAGAGACCCGCAAACGGGTATACTGTTTTTTGGAGGAATCAACGGCTTTGTAGCTATTCAGGCAGACGGACGTCCCGAACAGCTTTATATGCCTCCCATCTACTTTGACAAACTCTCTATCTTTGGAGAACAATACAATCTTGGAGAGTTTATCACCCGTAAAAAAGAGAATGAAGTACTGAATTTGAAATACGACCAGAACTTCTTTGCCGTTTCATTCACCTCTGTCGATTATCTGAACGGAAATAACTGCACCTATTCTTATAAACTGAAAGGATTGAGTGACCAGTGGATTAATAATGGTAAAGAAAGTTCTGTCTCTTTCACGAACATGGCTCCCGGTGAGTATACGTTATTGGTGAAGTACTACAATAGTGTATTCGATAAAGAAAGTGAAGTCTATTCTTTGTTGATACGGATCGGTGACCCGTGGTACGCCTCTTGGTGGGCGTATCTCATTTATTCTTTATGTCTGCTTATGATAGCCGCCATGCTGGTACGTTCATTCATTCTCCGCACCAAACGGAAAAAGCAGGAACTGCTGAATGAAATAGAGAAACGCCATCAAAAGAATGTATTTGAGTCGAAACTTCGTTTCTTCACTAATATAGCTCACGAGTTCTGTACCCCGTTGACTCTTATCTACGGTCCTTGCGGACGTATCCTTTCATCAAAAGGACTCAGTAAATTCGTAGTCGATTATGTTCAGATGATTCAGACGAACGCGGAACGTTTGAATAACCTGATTCACGAACTGATCGAATTCCGCCGTATCGAAACCGGAAACCGGGAAGTGAGGATCGAAGCCCTGAATGTATCTTCCTTAATGAAAAATACGGCAAAAACCTTTGTCGATATGGCTAAATCCCGGAATATCACGTTCCTGAGCAAGATACCCGAGCAAGTTTCCTGGAACTCAGACAAAGGTTTTCTGAATACTATTATTATCAATCTGATATCCAATGCCTTCAAGTATACTCCGGATGGGAAAAGTATCAAAATAGAAGTGGATACCAACGATGAAAACCTGCTGGTTCTCCGGGTTGCCAATGAGGGAAGTACGATTAAAGAAGAAGACTTTCAATATGTTTTCAACCGTTATGCTATCCTGGATAGCTTTGAAAACCAGGATGAAAAGAACTTCTCCCGTAATGGGCTGGGACTTGCCATTTCCTACAATATGGCGAAATTGCTGAATGGTACGCTGAAAGTGGAAAATACGCCTGACGGCTGGGTATTGTTTACTTTGTCATTGCCTCCGCTGGAAGTGACTACCGGCGTATCGTCTTCTAAACGAATCACTTCGGAATACATTCCAAAAATAGAGTCGCAACTGGTGCTGAAACTTCCTCACTATGAATTTGACAAGATGCGGCCTACATTGCTGGTGATTGATGATGAACTGGAAATGTTGTGGTTCATCGGGGAAATCTTCTCTAACGATTTTAATGTGGTCACCCTGCAGGAGCCGGAACGGGTGGAGCAGGTATTGAATGAAGTTTATCCGAATGTGATCATTTGCGATATCATGATGCCGGGAGTTGGCGGTATCGAATTGACGAAACGGATTAAGTCGGTGAAGGAAACGTCACATATACCTATTATTATGGTTTCCGGCCGGCATGAAATGGAACAGCAGATGGCTGCACTTTCTGCAGGAGCCGAGATGTATATCACCAAACCGTTTAATGCCGAATATCTCCGTATCTCTGTTTGTCAGATGTTGGAACGTAAGGAAGTACTGAAGGATTATTTCAGTTCAGCAATCAGCTCTTTTGAAAAGACAGATGGTAAACTGACACATAAGGAATCGAAAAAGTTCCAGCAATCTGTTCTGAAGATTATCAATGACCACATTCAGGAGAAGGAACTGACTCCCCGTTTCATAGCCGATCATTTGGCTATCAGCGTTCGCAGCCTTTACCGGAAAATGGAGGAGATGGGGGAAGAAAGTCCTACGATTATGATTAAGGAGTGTCGTTTGCATGTAGCGAAAGATTTGCTGCTGAAAACGAAAAAGACGATTGATGAAATTGTATTCGAAGCCGGATTCTCTAATAAGGTCACTTTCTTTAAAGTATTCCGTGAAAAGTACGGATGCACGCCAAAAGAATTCCGGACCAAACACTTGGAAGAAGTGCAATAATCAGTCCCTTCTGTTGACTGTCTGTATAGCATAACGAGACTTTTTCCGGAAGGTGAAGAGTCTGATTACACTGAGAGAATATGCTCTATAGCAGGTTTGTAAGCGAGTAAATGTCTATGCCAAAAAAGTAAATAAGAAGTTCGTTTTCCTGTTATCGATATTCTGAATCTTATCTCAGCCTTCATTGCGGGGAATTTAACTTTTAAAGAAAACCGGAATATTATCAAATCATGCCAAAATAGTAAATATCCCTGCCGTGTGGCATAAAACACGAAGAAGGAAAACTCAGAATTTTGGCAAACACGCTAATTTTGCTGATGCAATAAAGAAGCAGGAATATATATAATATGTTTAACTAAATATCTCATGAAACTATGAATCAACAACACGATCCTCCACTTAATTTATTTAAGTATGCAATGATTCCTTTTTACCTTTTATTTCATTTTGTTTGAATTAAATTTAATATCTTATGAAACCTAATTTATTTATGAAGCGTAAGCTTGAAATCGGACTTACCTTATTAATAGGGATGTCTGCCTTTTGGGGTTGCAACAATGACTTGGCTCCGATACGCCAAAATCAAGCCTTACCTCCCGATTTGAGTAAACACTCTGTTTTCGAAAGTTTCTCTCCCGACAGTGGTGGTATCGGAACACAGTTAATCATCCGTGGAAAAAATTTCGGTTCCGATCCAAGTTATGTGAAGGTCACTGTAAATAACAAGGAAGCAGCTATTGTAGGAATGGACGATGAGGTAATCTATGCCATCGTTCCCGCACGTGCAGATACAGGTTATGTTCGTCTGTTTATAGGTAAAGACGAAAATATAGAAGAGTATGCTTCCGAGACAAAATTCCGTTATCAGTTTAAGCGTAATGTGACGACGATGGTGGGACAACACGGTATGAATGGTCGTGAGGACGGCAGTTATGCTGCTTCCAAGCTGCAGAGAACCTGGTTTTTGCTGACTGATAAAGACGGTTCGGTATTCTTTATAGATGAAGGACGTGGTCAGACACAGAATGGTGCTTTGCGCCGTGCACGTAATGGTGAAGTGGAAACTTTGGTGCAGTGTTCCAGCGGTCCGTTTCAGTCACCTACCTGTCTGGCGTTCAGTCCGGCTCAGGACACTCTTTATATCTCTCAGTATTCCTATACGGATGAGAGTAATACCAAGACTGACTTCAATATTATTTATGTAACGCGCGAAGGTGGATTCGTGGATGTAAGAGGACTTTGCAGAGCGAAGAAAGTCGGCACTACAGGACTGGCAGTACATCCCAAAACAGGGGAAGTGTTCTTCTGTAATAAAGGTACTGGCTATGTGTATCGTTTTGACGGACCGAGTTACGAAGACTTTACCCCTCTCTTCCGAATTAACAATGCAACGGAAATTGAAACCCGTATGACTTTTAATACCGAAGGTACGATCCTTTATGTAGCGGTATGTAACCGCCATTGTATCTATCAGGTTCCTTATGATGCTGCTACACATACTTTTGGGAATCCGGTTCTTTTTGTCGGCGCATGGGATGAAAGTGGCTATATCAATGGTACAGGTGCGACTGTCCGTCTGAATAAGCCGGAGCAGATGGCATTTGATGAAGACGGAAATATGTTTGTTCCCGAACGTAATAACCACATTATTCGTAAAATCACACCGGCAGGTTCCGCTTCTCTGTACGCCGGCCAACCCGAGCAGAGTGGATTTGGTGACGGTTTGCCCGAAGAAGCAAAATTCAATCAGCCCGAATGTGTGACGGTTTATCCGGACAACTCGGTCTATGTGGCTGACCGCGATAACCATGTTATTCGTCGTGTGACAGTAGAATAAATAATCTATAAAAAGAATTATCCATGAATAATATTCAAAAATGTATCGTATTACTCTTGACGGTAATGCTGCTCGTGCCTGATAGTGCATGGGCACAGGAGAGCAAGCAGGAATTTGTAATCAAGGGGGTAGTGGAAGATAATCTTGGTCCTGTTGCCGGTGCGTCGATTGTTGCTAAAAATCAGCCGGGCGTCGGTACGATTACCAACTTAGATGGAGAGTTTACCATAAAGGTGGGAGCTTATGATGTACTTCAAGTGACTTTTATTGGTTATCAGACAGTTGAAATTCCTGTGTTATCGATCAAAGACCGGAATAATCTGAAAGTGAAAATTGTAGAAGATAACCGTAAGATTGATGAGGTGGTGATTACTGCCAGTGGTATCCAGAAGAAAAAGACCTTGACCGGTGCCATTACCAATGTTGATATCAAACAGTTGAATGCTCCGGGAGCTAATCTTTCGAATGCATTGGCAGGTGTTGTACCGGGTATCATAGCGATGCAAACCAGCGGTGAACCGGGTGAAAATATGTCAGAGTTCTGGATCCGTGGTATGAGTACATTTGGTGCCAAGTCAGGAGCTTTAATACTGGTGGATGGAGTAGAACGTAGCTTTAATGAGATTCCGGTAGAAGATATTGAATCATTCTCAGTGTTGAAGGATGCGTCGGCAACTGCCATTTACGGACAACGTGGTGCAAATGGTGTTGTCCTGATTACTACCAAACGTGGTGAAAAAGGGAAAGTGAAGATTAATGTGAAAACCGGTTTCAGCTGGAATACTCCGGTGAAGGTTCCTGAATATGCAAATGCTTATGATTGGGCGAGTTTGGCTAATGAGGCTTTGGAAGGACGTTATGAAAGCCCTCTGTATACAAGTGAAGAGATGAATATTATCCGGTATGGACTGGACTCTGATCTTTATCCGAATGTAGACTGGAGAGACTTGATGCTGAAAAGTGGAGCTCCCAGCTATTATGCCAATATTAATTTCTCCGGTGGTAGCGATAATGTACGTTATTTCGTATCGGGACAGTATACCAGTGAAGACGGACGTTACCGTACTTCCAGTTCTGAAAATAAATACAATACAAATACGACGTATGAACGTTGGAACTATCGTGCGAATGTAGATATGAACTTAACCCGTTCAACGATATTGAAAGTGAGTGTAGGCGGATGGTTGGTTAACCGCAATTCTCCACAGAGCGATGCGGATGATATCTGGAAATCCTTTGCTTACTATACTCCGCTGTCTTCTCCGCGTAAATGGTCTACAGGTCAATGGCCGGTTGTTAATGGCATGACTACGCCTGAGTATCAGATGACTCAAACCGGATATCGCACTATTTGGGAAAGCAAAGTAGAAAGTAGCGTTGCTTTGGATCAGGACTTGTCGTTTATAACGAAAGGCTTGAAATTTTCCGGAGTCTTTGCTTTTGATACCTATAATAAGAATACCATCCGTCGTTCTAAAGCGCAAGAGTTGTGGTCTGCGGAATATTCTCGTGACGCAAACGGTAATCTGGTGTTGAAGAGAGTACAGAATGCTGCTGCAATGTCTCAGACAAAAAAAGTGGAAGGAGATAAACGTTATTATTTGCAAGCTTCTTTGGATTATAGCCGATTGTTCGCTCAGAAACATCGCGTTGGAGTGTTTGCTATGGTCTATCAGCAAGAGACTACTGACGTCAATTTTGATGAGAGTGATTTGATGGGATCT
This sequence comes from Bacteroides sp. B1-V-101, assembly GCF_023656585.1. Classification (NCBI taxonomy): domain Bacteria; kingdom Pseudomonadati; phylum Bacteroidota; class Bacteroidia; order Bacteroidales; family Bacteroidaceae; genus Bacteroides; species Bacteroides sp. B1-V-101. Next base: position 32,873 of record NZ_JAMOKH010000027.1, read on the forward strand.
ATTCCTCATCGCAACTTGGCTTATTCAGGACGTTTTACTTATGCTTTCCAAGATAAGTATATGGCAGAATTTAATTGGGGTTATACAGGTTCCGAGAATTTTGAACATGGAAAGCAATTTGGCTTTTTCCCGGCCGTATCTGCCGGATGGGTGGTTTCGGAAGAATCGTTTGTGAAGAAAGCGATGCCGTGGTTGGATCTGTTTAAGATTAGAGCTTCTTATGGTGAGGTGGGTAATGACCAGTTGAGAACTAGCTTGACCGATGATAAGGCACGTCGCTTCCCTTATATATCTTTGGTAAGTACGGATGATGGAGGATCGTATACTTTTGGTGAATTTGGTACTAACAAAGTACAAGGTTATCGTATTAAAACACTGGGAACATCGAATTTGACCTGGGAGGTTGCCAAGAAGTATGATATCGGTGTGGATTTCAGTATCTTTAATGGGAAAGTCACCGGAACAGTAGATTACTTTGTTGATAAACGGGATGATATCTTTATGCAACGCAATCAAATGCCGCTGACAACCGGTCTTGCCGACCAAACACCTATGGCCAATGTAGGTAAGATGAAATCAGTCGGATGGGATGGAAATATCGCTTTCACCCAGCAGATTGGACAGGTGAGTCTGCAACTCCGTGGTAATTTTACTTATCAGAAAACTGATATCCTGGATATGGATGAGGCCGCCAATGAATTATGGTACAAGATGAATAAGGGTTTCCAATTGAATCAGAGCCGTGGTTTTATCGCCCTGGGTTTGTTTAAAGATCAGGAAGACATTGACAGAAGTCCTTCTCAGGCATCTTTGGCTAACAAAACAATACTTCCGGGAGATATTAAATATAAAGATGTGAATGGTGACGGAGTCATCACAACGGATGATGAGGTACCTTTGGGATATCGTCAGCAGCCGGGACTTCAGTATGGTATCGGCTTGAGCGCCAGTTGGAAGAACTGGAACTTTAGCATGCTTCTCCAAGGAACCGGTAAATGTGACTTTTTCGTAGGCGGCAGTGGACCTCATGCTTTCCATGACGGTCGTACAGGTAATATTCTGCAAGTTATGGTAGATGGTAATCGTTGGATTCCAAAGGAAATTTCGGGCACGGAAGCTACGGAAAATCCGAATGCCGACTGGCCTCGCCTGACTTATGGAAACAACAATATGAACAACCGAGCATCTACGTTCTGGTTGAAGGATAGAAAATATCTGCGCTTAAGAAATGTGGAACTTTCTTATGACTTTCCTCAGGTATGGACACGCAAGTTCCTTGTGAGTAATCTGCGTCTTGGATTTATCGGACAGAACTTGTTTACTTGGGCACCGTTTGACTGGTGGGATCCAGAAGGTACAAATGAATCGGGAAGTAGCTATCCGATTAATAAAACTTTCTCCTGTTATCTTCAATTTAGCTTTTAAATCAAAAACTACGAATTATGAAAAGAATACTTTATACCATATTGCTGGCTATAGGTACATTGTCCTTCTCGTCATGTACCGATTATATCAATGTGGACAAATACTTTTATGATCAGGTATCTTTGGACTCCGCTTTCTCCAAACGTGTGTATGTGGATGGATGGTTGTCGAGTGCATACAGTGTAATGGATTATATTGGTGAATATAGAGAACCGTTCCGCTGGGCTAGTGATGATCTTTACCATCCGGACATGAAGGATTATGTGGAAGGAAACTATAGTGCTGATAATCAATTGAGCGATAAAGATCAAAATGAGTCACGACTGTGGAAATATTATGAAGGTATCCGAAAGGCATCTACTTTCATTCAGAATGTAGATCGCTGTTCGGAACTGACGATGGATGAAATAGCCGATATGAAAGGACAGGCACGTTTCTTGCGTGCTTATTGTTACTGGGCTTTGATACGCGTCTATGGTCCCGTACCTTTGATTCCTTTGGAAGGACTGGATGTGAATCTTTCTTATGAAGAACTTTCCTTGCCACGAGAGCATTTTGATAATCTGGTTGATTTTATAGATCAGGAATTGGCTGAATCAGCCCGTTCACTACCGACTAAAAGAACGGTCAACAATCTTGGACGTCCGACTCGCGGAGCTGCATTAGGACTTCGTTCACGTGTGTTGCTTTATGCGGCCAGCCCGCTTTTCAACGGAAATACGGATTTCTTTAATGTGAAAGACTGCTATGGTAATCAATTAGTGTCTCAGACTTATGATGAAACAAAGTGGGCGAAAGCGGCGGCAGCTGCTAAGGATGTGATTGAATTGGCTAAGGCTTCCGGTCTGTATGAACTGTATGTTGTAGCGCCGAAAGCGACCGTTCTGCCTTCACAACGTCCTCCTCATAATGCACTTTATTCGGATAAGAACTATCCGGAAGGTTGGGCGGACGTAGACCCGTTACTTTCTTATAAGTCCAACTTTGACGGTACGATTCTGGGATCGAAAAATCCGGAACTTATATTTACCCGGACAAGAATTGGAACAGGACATATCAATGACTGGGCTTACCAATCTACGCCAAAGACTTTAAAAGGAAACAATCGGTTGGCTGTTACTCAGAAGCAGGTCGATGCGTATGCGATGAACGACGGACGTTCTATCACAGAGGCGGAAGCTACCGGTGATTACGTAACCCAAGGTTTCACTACACAGGCGTATGCTGTGGCGAATCCTTTCCTGCCGGCTAAGGTGAATTTGATGTACAATAATCGTGAACCACGCTTCTATGCGTCCATCGCTTATAATGGTTCGGTTTGGGAAGCTTCCAGTGCTTCTGAATCTGAATTCCGCGATCAACAGATATTCTATTATCGTGGTCTGAACGATGGCAAACAGGGATTTAAGGAAGAATGTCCACTGACAGGAGTTACTTTAAAGAAGTTTTATAATTCGGAAGACTCACGGACTGAAGGCGGATATCTGGTTGATAAAACAGAGATGACCATTCGTTATGGTGAAATTCTTCTGATTTATGCCGAAGCGTTGAATGAGTTGACTTCGGGACAAGTTTACCATCTGACTACCTATACCGGAGCTGATGTAGAGATTCAGCGCAGTGTAGATGAAATGCGTTATGCTATCAAACGTATCCGTATGCGTGCCGGAGTACCTGACTATTCAGAGGAGACTTATAATAACCCGAACGATTTCCGTGTGAAATTGAAAAGAGAACGCCAGATAGAGTTATTGGGTGAGAATAGTATGCGCTACTTTGATTTACGCCGTTGGAAAGATGCTATGACAGAAGAAAACCAGTTATTGCAGGGGTGTAACATTAATATCAGTGATGATGAAACGCGTATTGCTGATTTTTATAAACAGACTATCATCACCTCGGTACACAAAGTGTTTGAACAGAAAATGTATTTGTGGCCTTTCCCGACTTACGAGCTGAAACGTAACGTGAATATGACGCAGAATCCTGAATGGTAAAACTAAATAAAATTGGCTTATTATGAAAAAAATAATATCTATATACGGAATAATGGGAAGTCTGCTGATCGCTATGCTGCCCGGAGTTTCTTCATGCGATAAATTGGAAGATGAATTATTCAAGAAGAATACATATATCATTCATAATGGTTGGCAGGATTACTCATTGGAGGTAGCTGATGATAATACCACCGTACTTCCTGTATATTTCGGAGTAAATGGTACATCGGGAAATGATAAGGAAATTCATATAATGATGGAAGTTGACCCGGATACACTGGATGCGTATAATAAGGACAAGTATAAGAGCCAGACGGATTTATATTATAAAATATTGCCGGAAGGAACCTATACGTTTGATGCCGATTCATGGAATATTAAAAGTGGAGAATTGAATGCGGCGGCTTATATCCATATCGACTTGAATAAGATTAGAGAAGTAGGCAACTTGTATAATGATTATGTACTTCCCTTGCGCATCACTTCTTCTACAGGAGAAGAGATGGGAGCGAATAAATATACGAAAGTATTGGCACATATCGGTTTCAAGAACGATTATTCGGGTATTTATAGTGGTAAGGGCGTTGTGACACAACAGGGAACAACTTATACGACTGAAACGACCAGCACACAACTTTATGCAATTAATAATAATACCTGCTATATGTTTGTGGGCGAGAAGACACGTTCCAACACTACGGACTATCTGAATTATGTGGTTGAAATAAAACGTGATGATTTCGGAGACATAACGTTAACCAGCCATGTGGATGGATTGAAGTTTAAACCTTATAGTGCCAAACTCAGTCGTAAATATACGTATAACTATACAGACCAACGTTATTATACAGAAATTACTACCATTGAATTGGCTTATGAATATCAGGACTCTGCACAGGGCGAATCATTAATGATGTCGTTCGAAGGTACTTTCTCTATGTCAAGAGATGTATTGAGAGTAGACTATCCTAATGTAGACGTAGAAGAGTAATTTACCTTAGTTATAATATATATGAAAGTGATGAAATACTTCGTTCTCGCATCATTGCTTTGTCTTAGTGCATGCGGCGATGATAACGACAACAAAAATAATGAGACACCCCAGAATCTGGCAGAGCTAACCGTTGACGCCAGTGAAATCAGTATCGCACAGGGGGATACCAGAACCGTAAAAATTACGTCCGGTAATGGCGAATATGAGGTGACTTCGGCAAACGAAGAAGTGGTGACGGCAGAAGTCGATGGTGATATAGTGACACTGACAGCTGTAGAAGGACATAACAATGCTCAGGGTGTAGTATACGTGAAAGACAAGTACTACCAGCGCGCTAAGATTTTGGTTAACACGGCGGCAGAGTTTGATCTGAAGTTGAATAAGACGTTATTTACGCTTTATTCGCAGGTGGAAGGCGCCGATGAAGCTTTCGTCAAAATCTATACAGGAAACGGAGGTTATTCGCTGGAAGTGATAGATGAAAATAATTGTATCGAAGTCGATCAGTCTACACTTGAAGACTCGGAATCATTCACCGTGAAAGGCATCGCCCAGGGAAATGCCGAGGTCAAGATAACCGACCGGAAAGGAAAAGAAGCCTTTGTGAATCTGAATGTGATTGCTCCTAAACAGATTACGACCGACGCTGATGAAAAGGGTGTACTGATCAATGCTAATCAAGGTTCTCAGCAAGTAAAGATTTTGAGTGGTAACGGAGAGTATAAAATACTTGATGCCGGCGATACGAAAGTAGTCCGTCTCGAACTTTATGGTAACGTAGTGACAGTGACCGGAAGAAAAGCCGGCGAAACTTCCTTTACGCTGACTGACGCCAAGGGACAGGTATCGCAACCTATTCAGGTGAAGATTGCACCGGACAAACGTTGGTGTATGAATCTGGGAAGAGACTATGCCGTGTGGACGCATTTCGGAGAAATGACAGGCGAAGGAGTAGAAGCATTGAAAGCTGCGACCAACGATTTCAAATTGAAGAAGATGACCTGGGAGCTGACTTGCCGTATCGATAATACTTATTGGTTGCAGACCATTATGGGTAAAGAAGGTTACTTTATTCTCCGTGGCGGTGACGATGGTGAAAAAGGCAAAGAAGGCGGTAATCAGTGGAAAGTCATTGACCTGGTAGGGACAGGCGATAAATTACAACTGAGAACAGGGCATAATGCGATTAAGCTTGGCGAGTGGATGCATCTGGCTTTGGTGGTAGACTGTGACGTAGCACAAAGTAATCCGAGTGAAAAGTACAAGCTTTATATTAATGGCAGCAGAGTTGCCTGGGGAGAAATAAAGAGGAATGATCTCAATTTCTCAGAAATAGATCTTTGCGCAGGAAATGATGGAGGAAAAGTATCCATTGGTAAGGCTAGTGATAATAATCGTTTCTTGGGCGGAGCTGTACTTGAAGCACGTATCTGGTCTGTATGCCGTACGGAAGCGCAACTGAAAGCCAACGCATGGGACTTTGTGGAAGAAAACCCGGAAGGTTTGTTAGGACGCTGGGATTTCTCTGCCGGTGCACCGGTTGCTTACATTGAAGATGGTACTGACTCCGATCACGAGTTGTTGATGCATGTTTGTAAGTACGACAGCTTCAATGCTACAGAATTCCCAATGAGCAGATTCGGGGAAGCTCCTATCGAAGTACCTTTTAAGTAATCTCTAAATTTGAAGAAAAATGAAAGCAATATTCAAACTGTTTATATTGAACTTCTTGGCTTTGGCATTACTTCCATCTTGTAGTGATGATGATCAGTCAAACTCAGAACAGAATGATCCCATCAGTGGCAATATTTCTCCGGTAGGTTCATTTTCCGTAGAAGCTACCAATAACGAGAATGAACTTCTGGTGAAATGGACCAATCCCAGTAATCGCGACGTGGATATGGTAGAACTCTCTTACAGGGACGTGGAAGCGAGCTTGTCTCGTGCTACCGACTTCTCGCCGGGACATATCATCATACAGGTAGAACGTGATGTTACACAGGAATATCTGTTGAAAGTTCCTTATTTTGCTACTTACGAAGTTTCTGCCGTAGCTATCAGTAAAGCCGGCAAGCGATCGGTACCCGAAAGCCGTATTATGATGCCTTATCATGAAAAGGTGGATGAGCCGGAACTGAAACTGCCGGAAATGCTGGACCGTGCACATTCTTACATGACTTCTGTCATTGGATATTATTTCGGCAAGAGTTCCAGAAGCTGCTGGCGTGGTAATTATCCTTATGATGGAAAAGGTTATTGGGATGGTGATGCGTTAGTTTGGGGACAAGGTGGCGGTCTTTCGGCATTTGTCGCTATGCGTGATGCAACCAAAGAGAGCGAAGTGGAGAATATCTATGGCGCAATGGATGATATGATGTTCAAAGGAATACAGTATTTCTGTCAGCTGGATCGTGGAATCCTGGCTTATTCTTGCTACCCGGCTGCCGGTAACGAACGTTTTTACGATGATAACGTATGGATCGGGCTCGATATGGTCGACTGGTATACGGAAACGAAAGAGATGCGTTATCTGACACAGGCAAAGGTGGTATGGCGCTACCTGATCGATCACGGTTGGGATGAGACTTGCGGAGGAGGCGTGCACTGGAGGGAGTTGAACGAACACACTACCAGCAAGCACTCTTGCTCTACCGGACCTACTGCTGTGATGGGCTGTAAGATGTATCTGGCAACTCAGGAACAGGAATATCTCGACTGGGCGATCAAATGTTACGACTATATGCTGGATGTATTGCAAGACAAGTCCGACCATTTATTCTATGACAATGTACGCCCGAATAAGGATGATCCCAATCTGCCGGGTGATCTTGAAAAGAACAAGTATTCTTACAATTCCGGACAGCCGTTGCAGGCAGCCTGTCTTTTATATAAGATTACCGGCGAACAGAAATATCTGGATGAAGCGTATGCGATTGCTGAAAGCTGTCATAAGAAATGGTTTATGCCCTATCGTTCCAAAGAACTGAACCTTACTTTCAATATTCTTGCTCCGGGACATGCCTGGTTCAATACGATCATGTGCCGCGGATTCTTTGAACTTTATTCTATAGACAATGACCGTAAATATATCGATGATATCGAAAAGTCAATGATTCATGCGTGGAGCAGTAGCTGTCATCAGGGTAACAACTTGCTGAATGACGATGATCTGAGAGGGGGAACGACCAAGACCGGTTGGGAAATACTCCATCAGGGGGCATTGGTTGAATTGTATGCCCGGTTGGCAGTATTGGAACGTGAAAACCGATAGTTGAATGATTCCCGTTTAGGGAAAATAAGAAAATAAAAAAGCCATCCCCGGAATAGACGAAGTAGGGATGGCTTTTTTTGTAGTGTGCTTACTATTGTTCGGCAGACTATGTTCCGTGAGTTTTTGGAAAGGTTATTCCTTGACAGGCTCAGCCGGTTTGTCTTTGGATGCAGTGTCAGTAACGACTGTATCGTTGACAATAGCGGTCGGTGCACTCAGTTCTGTCTTAACAGGTTCCTCGCTCTTGGTTACAGTATCTTTTACTACTGTATCATTAACGATAGCTGTTGCATTAACTTCTGCCAGGGCTGTCGCAGCTTCTGCAGAGTTCTGAGCCTTAACAAGGAATGAACCACCACAAACAAACATAAACATTGCTACTACTAATACTAATTTTTTCATAATCGTTTGCTTTAATGATTATTAAACATATATTTTCAATTCTCTCTTATGTGTTAAGGAATCGGTTGTTGCTTTATCTAACGGCTAATTAAAGATCAAAGTGCGTGCCAAAGACTGATGTACGCTATCAATGTATTGATTATAAGTGAGATATGTGAATGATGTACATTGTCTATTGTGTGGAAACGCATGGGGAATGTGTGGAAAATGGGGTGGGGAGTGTGGAATTATTCCACAATAGTCTGCTTTGTTACGTAAATAATAATAAGTAATGCAAGAATGGTTATGTTTCAATGAACCTATACTTAATGAGTAAAGAACTAAAGCATCTGAAAAACGAAAAGTAATGAACTAATTATCAGATTCCTGCAAAGTCTTTTATTCTCACCGCAATGAGAATAATTTCTCACTGCAATGAGAAAATTTTCTCAAAGGCATGAGAATTTTTTCTCATCGTGGTGAGAATTTTTTCTCAAAGGCATGAGAATACTTTGAGAATATAGTAAACTGTATTTGGCTGTGTATTAATATAATAATAGTTGTAGGCTTTCTGCTTTATACCAGTATTTGAGTAGCCTTAGAAACTATGTATTGGTAAAATGCATAGTTTTTCGTCTGTTTAGCTGGAATATCATGTTACTTGTTTGGAGCTGACTAAACTGGTGAATGATTACTCAATTTCGTCCGGCCAAAGACAAGGTTTACCCGTAGCTTTGACAATAGGACGTTGGGCATCAACTTTTCTCAAATAGGTTCCTAACTCTTTAGAAAGCCGTTTCACAATATCCGGATGTTGTGCGCTGAGATCATTACTTTCGCCTATATCATCGGGGATATTGAACAGTTCTTTTTTACCTGTACCATAGTAATAGATTAATTTCCAGTCACCGTTGCGTACGGCACAGTTAAAGTTGATTCCCGGACCGTCGTTTCCCCAGTTGTTGGGCATATTCCAGAAGAGGCTGCGTCCTTTGGAAGGATTTCCGGTCTGTTTCAGTAAAGGTATGAAGCTGATGCCGTCGATAGGCTGAACTGTCTTGTATTTTTTGATACCCGCCATTTCGAGTATAGTAGGATAGAAGTCTTCTATCAGCAGATAGTCATTGCATTTGCTGCCAGGGGCTACGACACCGGGCCAGCTGACGATCATCGGTTCACGGATGCCGCCTTCATAGGTGGAGCCTTTACCACTGTTGAGAGGATGATTCTGGGTGTGCAGTTTGCCGTCACGCCAATACGATTCGGCGGCAAGTCCTCCGTTGTCGCTCATGAAAATGATAATGGTATTGTCGGCTTCTCCGCTTTTTTCCAGCCAGTCCATCAGATCGCCCAGACTCTTGTCCATGCCTTCAATCAGTGTGGCGTATGCGGCTTCATGGTCGGTCATGCCTTTTTTCTTGTATTTGTCGTAGAAACGTTTGTCCTTGTCCAATGGGACGTGGATGGCATATTGGGACATATACAGGTAGAAAGGTTGGTTGTACTTCTTAGCTTTGTTCAGAGCTTTGATAGCTTCCAGAGTTAATGCTTCGGTGACGAAGGTCTCCGTACCCCAGTACTTTTCAAGTCCGGGAACGGCCATGAGTGATATTGGCTTTCCGTCTTTGTTGTGACCGTAATTCTCTTCTCCTAGATAGCTGGCGAGTCCTCCGGCAGCATGTCCGGCTATGTTTACTTCGAAGCCCCAGTGGTGCGGGTCTTCTCCCGGAGTGTCTATGGCACCGAAATGTGCTTTTCCGCAATGAATCGTATGATAGCCGCTGTCTTTCAGCAGTTGTACGAAGGAAGTTCCTACGAATGTGTTGTTGGTGCCGGGCACTTGGCTTACTCCGTTGTAGTTCCAGTCCGGCACATCCAGCACTTTGTCCTTGCGGTCTGTCTTTGTGTTCTTTTGCAGCGTCCAGTTGGTTACGCGGTGGCGTGCCGCGTTCGTTCCGGTGATGAGGCTGCATCGGGTGGGGGAACTGATACTGCTGGCATACGCTTGTGTGAACATCATGCCTTGTTTGGCAAGTCGTTCCATGTTGGGTGTTTCGTACAGCTTATTGTAATCTGTCTTTTGTGTCCAGAAGGGGAGTGAAGTGTCTTGCCATCCCATGTCGTCTACCATGAAAAGGATGATGTTGGGGCGTTTGTCCACACGCTGTGTCTGGGCGGACTTCTGTGCTTGCAGGCTGGTGGCAGCCAGTGGCACGAGTGCGAGGGGGAAAAGTAGTTTTTTGTTCATGGATTAATTATTTAGTGTTATTTCTTTATTTCAATTCTGCCGGCCTTTTTGATCGGTATGCTCCGTAATTCCTGTTTCCCGTGGGAGTCTGTCCATATTCTTAATGTACCGGTGCAGTGGACATCCAATATCAGCTTATCGGTAGTACGTTTGAGTATCTGTACAGTGGCAGGCGAGAGGTATTTCTCTTGTATGCCGATGACAGCCCAGCCTTTACGGATGGGGCAAAGATGGAACAGACTATCTGTAAATCCGGATAACTTTATTTTTTTTTCAGATGCGTTCAATACTTCGGCGCTCTGTTTTTCCCAGTTGAATGCGAGAGTGCTGTCGCAAGAAGAATCTGCGGATTTGCCGGTGCTTTCCCGTAACAGGTAATCTTCCCGTTTGACGAAACTTTCTACTTCCCGATAAGCGGGAGAAGTGTTCAGATTGTAGCAAATGACTGAGAGCGCTTCGTCTCCTGTAGGGGCATATACGCGGTAGGCTTTACCGCTTTGCAGGGGATTGGTCAGTATGGATTCCGGAGTCGGGACGGCGGGAGCTGCCGGACGGAATATCTTTCCGGTTTCATCAATCAGAGGGCGGATATTATCGGCAATAAATTCGCTTGGAGAGTCGGACAGGTAAACAGGTCCGCCGGAGACCGCTTTCGAACGTGCCATCAGACTGCCGCAAACGGTATCGCAGGAATGAAACATATCGTGGTCGGGCCAGACGGTCTGCCCCAGTATGAGTGTATTGGTATATGACTGGAACAGATGTGATTTAGCCATATCCTCGTCATATTTCTTATAGTCGATGCTGGCACGGGTTACGCTGCTGTACAAGGTATGATCAATGTTCAGCACATTTTGTGCCATGCAGTTCATCAGTCCCATTTGCATCCGATGTGTCTGATGTTCCAGGGCAAGATTGCAATCCTTAGCCTGTCGGATAACCTGCGTTCCGCCCATATAGAGCGGGAGGGTGAAAGATTGATTGTCTATCTTCAAGAAGTCAAATCCATACTCCTTCATGGTATGGACATAATATTCGTACCATGTTTCTATCTTTTCTGTACTGGTGCCGGGCAGTAAACTGCCGTTGTAGGAGTGTAGAACTTGCCGGATTTCCGGCGGAAAGTCATTCTCGGCAGAGATTCCCATCCAATAGCCGGAAAGGCTGTACCATAGCCCCATCCATCGGATTTTATCTGCTTGTTTGCGCTTCATGATGCGGCTCCATCCGTTCGGGAAACGTTTTTTGTCGGGGACGAGGCTGGTCAGTTGCCGGTTCTTGTTCGCTATGTGTCCGTCGTCAATTAAGACATAACGTACCGGTATGCCGGATGCTTCGATGGCATCGATATCGTTCAGTATTTTCGTTTCATCAATGTCATAATGATAATGTTCCCACGTACACCATCCCAGATAGTTGAAGGCATTGAAATACTCTTTGTCCGCTCTTTTGCGGAGGGCAGATACGGCTTTATCTGCGATTAACGAATCGTAGGCGTCACTGAATACATGGTAGATGGATGAAGATTTCCGGAAAATCAGGAGGGGGAGTCGGCCGGTCAGTGCATCTTCTCCTAGTGTGGAGACATACAATGTGAGCGTGCCGTCCTGATTAACCTGAAACCAGCTGAGGCTGTTGCTACCCGCAATGGCTTTGGCGAACAGATATTCTCCGTCTGCAAGTTCAAGGAGCAGTGCGTCGCCCGATGCGGACGGCAGGGCATTGGAAGGAATGCCTGCATAATCGCTCCGTGTGAGGTCTTCGAGATGGTTGAACATCCAAGGGAGCAACCGATTGGTGTTATTCGGCCATTGATAGTCGCCGGGGCGGGAATCACGGCTGAAGAATATGCCACGAACATACAAAGGAAGTGCAACCTTATACGAAAGAGTGCTTTGGTGTTCCGGCACTTGTTGTTCGTATAAAATGGGGGTGGATGGAGTATGGGTGTTCAGGTCGATGATTTCTTCCATCCGATAAGCTGCAACATCTTTGTATGTCTTCCCTTTATGGTAGATAAACGGGTTCTGTGCAGACAGCGATGCTTCCGCAAAGATGCCCGTCAATAGCCATAAACAGATGTGGATTATTCTTTTCATACCTTTTGTGTTATTTTACGGAATAGGCGCTGAAGTTTATAATATCCGGCAGTGCGACAGATTCGGATACAGTCAGCCTTAATGCTGTGGCTTCTACCGGTTCAAACTTTTCGATTCGTTTGTGCCCCACAGATTCTCCTTTGCAGACTGTTTGCCATTTGCCCTTCACTTTGGCTTCTATCTGATATTGTCGGATGCGTTCTCCGTTTTTGATGTTTTCCTGAATGATGCAGTAATTGACAGGCTGCTCTTTCCCGAGTTTCAGTGTCAGGCTTTTCTTTTGTCCCGAAATGCGGGCTATCGGGGAGGAGAACCGCCGACTGATTTCATCTCCCATTTCTTTCAGGCGCTGTGCGTCTCCGGCGGGGATTAATCCGGTCGGGTCAGGAGTTAGTCCGAGAATAAGCGTGGCGTTTCTTCCTACTGACTTTTCATATTTATCCATCAGCGTGTTTAGTGGATAGATGTTGTTCTCGTCATCCAGTTCCCAGAACCATTCGTGGCGGCCGTTTGCTCCTCGTAGCGGAGTGTCTGCCATCGCCGGTACCCAGTATTTGCCGTTCTTATCGCCGTGTTTTAACAGTTCGAGCTGGTCGATACTGCTTTCAATGCGTTTATGGTGTGAGCAGGGGACGGGAAAGGTAGACCAGCAGGGATATTCCACTGTACCTGTCTCCGAACCTCCCCAACGGAAGTCGGCACGGTCGATGTTATGATAGAAAAGGCAGTTTGGCTGATACTTGTTGACAATCGGTTCCACATCGGGGCCATCGCCACGGGGATCATCGGCTCCGCCGTCAAACCATATCATATATAAATCTCCGTAGCGGGTGCAGAGTTCTGTCACCATTTTCTCGCACAGGCGCTTGTACCATGCCTGGCGGTTGCGGGCGAACGCTCCTTCTCCTTCGGCCTTGAAGTTATGGATGCCCAGCAGGGAGTTCCATCGGATACCGATATAGATGCCCGGTTGCAGACCATATTTGCGGCAGGAGTTGACGAAGTCACGGACAATGTCTCCTTTCCCGTCTCTCCATTTCACGGCTTTCAGGCAATAAGGGTTGACGTCGCTTTGCCAAAGTCCGAAACCTGTTTCGTGGGTGGCGGTCAGTACGGCAAATTTGCATCCGGCAGCTTTGGCAGCTTGTACCCATTGGTCAGTATTCAGTTCGGTCGGGTTGAAGATGTTGTAATCTTCGATGGGATTGATACGGTTGTTGCCTTGTCCGTAGCGGATACCGTCAAACACGTGCAGGTCATAATGGAAGACAGCTCCCATTTCCGCCTCATGCCATTTGAGTTGATGGGGCTTGGGGACGGGGATAGCCTGTTGTTGTGCGAAGCTGCAAACTGAGTATAGGATAAAAAGAGAGAGATAGCAAAGTTTCTTCATGGTGTTTATTTAGTTACGGTTGCAAGATAATGGGCAAATGAATCGTTGGTATGGAGTAGCCATGCCTTGAGTTGTTTGTTGAATTGCCGGACCAGACGGGGGGATTGTCCGGCAATATTATCCATTTGATAGGGGTCTTTGGTTCGGTCGTAAAGAACTGTTTCGTCTATTTTTCCATTGGTTGCGTGGACTGCGAATGTATGGGTTGACGTACGTAGCCCGCGGTATCCGGTGGTATGATTGTCAAACTGTACATAATAATAAGGTTGTACCACTTCTTTTTTACTCTTGCCCAGAATATGGCGGGATAAGTCGAAAGTCTGTACCGTTTCGGGTATTTCCTTTCGGAATCCCATCAAGGAAAGGAGAGATGGATATAAGTCGGCGAAGGCAATCATCAAATGGTCGTCTTTGCGTGGCTTTATCTTTGCCGGCCACGAGATAATCATGGGGATGCGCATGGCTTCTTCGTAGAAGATATCCTTTCCGGCATTGTTGTGAGCTCCCATGCAGATGCCATGATCGGAAGTAAATACAATGATGGTATTTTCAAACAGTCCGTTGCTTTTGAGGGTTTCGATGATACGTCCTACCTGCTCGTCTACCCCTGTGATACAGGCGTAATAATTGCGTATGTTATTTCTGAAATAGTTTCCCATTTCGGTTCCTTTGGCGGGTATGTCCGGGCGGTGGGCACAGAGGGCTTCCACATCTATATCCTTATATAGGGCTTTGTATTTGTCGGGAACCAGTTCGTAACCGGTATGCGGAGGATTCATCGATACGACCAGTGCGAAAGGTTGTTTATTCTCTTTTTGTGTCTGAATGTATTCGATGGCTTTGTCCGCTTCGTATGCAGGGCCCCATTGGTTGACGTAGTAGAAACTGTCACGTGGAGCAGTCGTGTCCCAGTACATCGGTTTCAGATGATAATCGTATGTCCCGTAGGCTGTCCAGTATTCAAATCCGTGGCGGCGTTCGGGCGGACACCATTCGTTCCACGCTACTTTGCCACGATTGTTGTAAGTGTCTACATAAGGCTTGTAAGGAGAATCCAGATGCCATTTTCCTATGTATCCCGTACGGTAGTTCATGTCTTTTAGTACATCACTCCAACAGCGGGCCTCCTGTGGAAGCTCCACTCCGTAAGGCGCTGTTTGTGAATTGCAGTTGCCTGTTACTTTATTATGCAGGGGGTACATGCCTGTCATCAGCATGGCACGGGCGGGTGATGAAACAGGATAACTGCTGACTGCATTAGTGAATAAGACTCCTTCGGAAGCCAGATGATCCAGGCAAGGAGTCTTTACAGGTTCTTTGCCCAGACAACCTAGTGCGTCCCCCCGATACTGGTCTGCCATGATGAAGACAAGATTCGGAGACGTCTGGGCGGCAAGCGGAAGAACCGGAACGACGAGTGTAGCTCCGATGAACCATTTATGATAATATGTAGTCTTTGGTATGCGTATTATCATAAAAATATCTCCTTTGTGTCTGACTGGTTAAGATAAACTAAGGTCATTGTATATTATTTAAAAGGTGTACATCAGGTTGTTATATGGCTGCAAATGTACGCAAACAATGTGGTTCCGAATATGCCTGTTTCTTTCATTCAACATACATGTTTAATTCATAAGTCCATTTCTTTATTCGTTTTTTTGTATGTTCTGACTTAATTTCGTTTATTTGCCCTAAATTGTCTAATAGAATGAAGCACTTAAATCTAATCCTGATTATCCTGATTCTGAGTTGTTGCCCGCTGCATCCTGCCTATGCTTTTTTTGATAAAGATATTCGGCTGCTGACAATGAGGGATGGATTGGCGGATAACACGATTCCTTGCATCTATAAGGATGAAGACGGATTTATGTGGTTTGGGACGGATGACGGATTAAGCCGTTATGACGGAAAAACGATTCAGAATTTCAAGCCTGCGGATACGTATGCTTCGGTTGCTGCCATTGTGCGACTGTCAGATGACTTTTTAGGAATTGTATCCGATGGATACCTCTATTATTTCAACCGGAAGCAGGAAACTTTTCTTCCGATACATACTGAATCAGATACTGCCATAGGTGTATTTAATGTCCTGCCCGCCGACGATTCTTCTTTTTGGGGAATATCGGGAAACAGACTGATACTCTGTCAATGGGAGATACAACAAGGAAAGGAAGAAGAAAAAACGGCTGTTCGGGTACGCATACAAAAGACCTTTCAGTTATTAGAAGAAAAAGGAGAAGTCTTTTCTTCTCTGTGCTATCATGAAAAAGCCGGGAACGGAATATGGCTGACAACTAACCGAGGCAATCTGATCCTGTTTCATCCGGATACTCCGGAGGCGTATCAGAAGATACCGCTGACAGACGGAAAACCATTACAAGTCACTTCCATCTTGAACAGAGACGGAGTTGTCTGGGTTTCTACCATCGGCAAAGGCATTGTCCGTTATCACACGAAGTCGGGGCATATGGACCGGATTTCGTACGGCGGGACAGGAAAAGAGAATCTTCTTTCTCATACAGATGTTTATCAGACTATATTTATCGGCAATAACCGCTATCTGGCAGTGACATGGGGTGGCTATACACTGTTGATGCCGGATGAAAAGCAGCCGGAAGAACTGACGTCGGAGATATATAACAATACGCATACACAGATTTACCGAAACCTCGAAACACGTATGATTTCTGCCTGTTACGATCCTAATGGCCTTCTTTGGATTGGTACTAACGGTGGAGGAGTGATGTATTCTGATTTGAGGTCACAGTTTTATGACCGTTACTATCAGGACAGGCATAACGAAATATGTGATATCCTCATGGATGATAGTCATCGGTTATGGTTGGCGACCTATCACAAAGGAATCATGCGAAGTGACATACCGTACGCACAAGGGAAAAAACTGAGTTTCTCTAAAGTCGATACAGGCAGCGGGAAATCGGAAGAAACGATGTTGTGTGCCTTGAAAGATGTAGAAGGCAATCTGTGGTTTGGAAATATAAACGGTACGTTGACTGTTTATCATGTCCGGACCGGTCGTTTCGTGACCCATTCACTGTTGGTGGACGGTGTTGGCAACAGGGCTTCGGTGTGGGCTTTGTATATGGATGATAAGAACAGGCTCTATGTAGGTACGGGAGACGGGCTTTTATTGTATAACCGTCAGACAGGTATATGCGCCAAATTATCAGCAGCACACTATTTAAATGAGAAAAGACAACCTTTCATCCGTGCGATTGCTCAGACAAAAGATGGAACGATATGGCTGGGGACCAGCAATATGGGAGTTTGCAGAGTGGTTGAATCCGCTTCCGGAGGTATCTCCGTAGAAAATGGATATGAGCGGAAGATGAATATGGAATATCGTTCGGTACGTTCGCTGCTGGCATCCTCGGATGGGAATTTATATATAGGTTATACGGATGGCTTTGCCATCCTGTCTCCACAACAAAACAGAATCAGTGCCCGTTATACCACGAATGACGGACTGTGCAGTAACTTCATCGGCTGCATAGCGGAAGACAGCGAAGGACATATCTGGTTGGGAAGCAACTCCGGCATATCGCGGTATGGTCGTCGTCAGCATCTCTTTTACAATTACTACATAGCAGGTAGTAACCGTTCTGCCGTATTCAGTGACAAGACTTTGTTCTTCGGAAATAATCAGAGTCTGACTTATTTCAATCCGGAGGATATAAATGCCTATCCGACCAACGGACGGGTGTTAATAACCGGTTTGGAAGTGGATAACCATCCTGTCGGGACTGGAGAAAAGATTAATAATCAGATCATCCTCAATCAATTCATCCCTTTTACGGATCGCATTGTACTGGATAATGATAACAAAGATTTCTCCTTGACTTTCAACAACCTGTCCTACTCGGACGAACAACAAAAATATAATTACCGGCTTTTGCCTTATCAGGGGAATTGGCTGATTTCTGATGAGGGAGAGAAAGCCTCGTACACCAACCTCCCAGCCGGTGAGTATGTATTTGAAGTGAAGAATATACATCCGAACGGTCAGACAGGGGTGGTAACTTCGCTGAAGATCGTCATTCTTCCTCATTGGAGTCAGACTTTTGCTTTCCGGCTTTTCGTTTCCCTGTTATTGTTGGGAGGAGTGGCTTATGGAGTACGGTTGATCAGAATACGGCAGAAACGGATGGAACACGAAATGCAGATGAAACATGAACTGTTGACGGTCAGTATGGAGCGTGAGAAAGAACGTCAGATACGTGTGGAACGCGAGAACTTTTTCACGGGCGTTGCCCACGAACTGCGTACTCCGCTGACTTTGATCCTTGCCCCGTTACAGGAATTGATGAAACAGTGCAATCCATTGGAAGACTTTTATAAGAAATTGCAGGTCATGTATAAGAATGCGGCCTCACTGCATACCTTGGTCGATCAGTTGCTTTATGTACAAAAGATAGGGGCCGGGATGGTCAGACTTCAGTTATCCGAGATTGATTTGGTGCAGCTGGTCTGCAATGTGTCGGAACCGTTCCGGCAGATGGCCGAAATCAAAGGCTTGCAATTTGATGTTGATTTGCCCGAAGGGAAGTTCCTGTATTGGGTAGATGAGGGAAAGATCGCTTCGGCCGTGCAAAATCTTCTTTCAAATGCGTTTAAGTATACCCCATCGGGAGGTCGTGTCCTGCTTTCCGTCTCTCATCTGATGAAAAGTGGGCAGGGTTATTGCCGGATCACCGTTTCGGATACAGGCGCAGGGATTCCGGAATGGTTGCAGAAATATGCTTTTGAATCGTTCGTAACGGGAGATAATGTACCTGAGATGTCAACGAAGGCAGGAATTGGACTGCATATTGTGAAGAACACGATGGACTTGCATCATGGCTTGGTAACGCTGAAGAGTGTGCCGGACGAAGGAAGTACCTTTGCCCTTTATATTCCCGAAGGCAAAGCGCATTTTGCAAAAGATTCTTATGAACTTATTGACAGCCGTCAGGAAAAGACAAAGCAAAATGAAGAATTGAAACCGGAATCGTTTCTTTCGATAACGGAAAACAAAACACGGGAAACAGCGGCTAAAAAAAGTCTGCTGATTATCGAAGATAATGAGGATGTCCGCGAATATATTCGGAGCTTATTCATTTCCAGATATGTAGTCAGTGAAGCCTGCAATGGTGAGGAAGGGGTGCGGATAGCCAAAGAACAGTTGCCCGATCTTATTATCTCGGATGTGATGATGCCCGTAAAGGACGGCTTTGCTTGTTGCAGGGAAATTCGTATGCAGCAGGAAACTGCGCATATTCCTATTTTGATACTGACTGCCAGAGCAGAAGATGCTGACATCCTGCAAGGCTGTAATAGCGGAGCGGATGATTATATGATGAAACCCTTTAATCCGGAGATATTAAAGACCAAAGTGGATAACCTGATTTTGCAGCGTGAGCGATTGAAGCGGATTTATACGAAAGCCCTGATGCTGAAACAGGAATCGGAAGAAGGGGAGAAAGAAGATGCCTTCTTGCAACAACTGATTCATATCATAGAAGCTAACCTTTCCAATGCGGACTTTAATGTAAAAATGTTGGCGGAGCAACTGAATATGAGTCAGCCTACATTGTACCGGAAGGTGAAACAGCGCAGTGATTTGTCTGTTATAGATATGATTCGCAGTATACGTATAAGCAAGGCGGCGACATTGATTCTGGAGAATCGCTATTCTATTCAGGAAATTTCGGAAATGGTTGGTTATTCCGATACCCGTACTTTGCGCAAGCACTTCATGGAGCAGTTCGGCGTATCTCCTTCTAAATATATAGGTAGTACTGATTGATAACCTACAAGTCGATATTATATAGTTTCAGCTTATTATATAATGTCTTCCGGTCGATATTCAGTAATTGTGCCGCTTTGCTCTTGTTATTTCCGGTTTGGCGCAATGCCTCCAGAATGTGTTCTTTCTCTGTCTCTTCGTTGCGTAGCGCCATGCTTGCGGAACAAACGGTACTTGTTTCCAGTAATTCGGTTCCTAACTCAAGAAGAGTGATGAAACTGCCTTGTGCCAGTAAAGTAGCTCTTTTTACGATATTCTTCATTTGGCGTAAGTTGCCCGGCCAGTGATAATTGAGTAAGGCTTGTGAGGCTTTCGAGTCAAAACCGATCAGATGCTTGTCCAGTTCCTTGTTTGCCTGATCGAGGAAAAAGTTGGCAAACAACAGGATATCTTCTTTCCGTTCTTTCAGGTCCGGCATCCGCAGGGTAAATTCATTGATACGATGGAAAAGGTCTTCACGGAAAGTTCCTTTCTCGATAGCCTGTTCTAGATTCTCGTTGGTGGCTGATACCAGACGGATATCAACCGATACCTCTTGCGTGGAACCGACCGGACGAATCTTTCTCTCCTGCAAGGCACGGAGAAGTTGTATCTGTACCTCATAACTGAGGTTCCCTATTTCATCCAGAAAGATAGTGCCTCCATTGGCGGCAACGAACGCTCCGGTCTTGTCCGTCAGTGCTCCTGTAAAAGAGCCCTTCACATGACCGAAAAACTCGGATGCAGCTAATTCTTTGGGGATCGAACCGCAGTCTACCGCGATAAACGGCTTGTCATTCCGTTTGCTCAGTTGATGGATGCGGTGCGCCACATACTCTTTTCCCGTTCCGCTGGAACCGTTGATCAGTACGGACATATTGGTGGGAGCTACCAGGCCTACATAATTATAGAGTTGCTTGGCGGCATCACTTTCTCCTTCCAGATAAGCATGATGGGCTTCGGTGGCATTTCCGGACGAGGCGGAAGAACCTTTCTTTGCAGAAGTTTTGGCTGCGGTGTGCGCAGTCGGTGCTTCTTTCGTTTGTAAAGCTTCCGACATCTTTTTGAGCAGCTCTTCCGGATTCACCGGTTTGGCAACATAGTCGCGTGCTCCCAGTTTCATCGCCTGTACTGCCGATTGGATATCGGCATAACCGGTCATGATGATCAAAGGAATATCGATTCCTTTTTCGTTCATCCATTTCAGAAGATCGATTCCGTCGTGATCCGGTAAGCGTAAATCGGACAGGATTAAGTCTGCCCCTTGTCCTTCAATGTGCTTCTGGGCACGGGCAATGTTACTGACTGACGACACTTCAAACCCTTTTTTACTTAGCCAGGTTTTCAGCATCATTCCGAAAGTGATATCGTCTTCTATTATTAATATGGATTTCATCATACTCTCTTTTGCCTCTTTTAATGCTACAAAGGTAAGAGGATTTGGGCGAAAGTAGTATATTTGCAAACTTAAATTAAATAAAAGTGTTATGAAAAAGATTGCATACTTACTATTAACCATATCGTTTTGCGGACTTACGGCCTGCAAAACCGGAACAAAAAAAGGAGGAAATATGGACAACGAAACGTTGGTAAAGATTGAAACAACCTTGGGAGACATCAAGGTTAAGTTGTATAATGAGACGCCGAAACATCGTGATAATTTCATTAAGCTGGCGGAAGACGGTGTTTATGAAGGAACGCTGTTCCACCGTGTTATCAAAGACTTTATGATTCAGGCAGGAGACCCGGATTCAAAGAATGCACCGAAAGGAAAGATGCTGGGTGCAGGAGATGTGGGTTACACCCTTCCGGCCGAATTTGTTTATCCGAAGTATTTTCACAAAAAAGGCGCTTTGTCGGCTGCCCGTCAAGGAGACAATGTTAATCCGAAGAAAGAATCATCCGGTTGCCAGTTCTACATTGTGACAGGCAAGGTGTACAACGACTCTACATTGCTGGGCATGGAAAGCCAGATGAATGAGAATAAGATCAATGTTATTTTCAATACGTTGGCTCAGAAGCACATGAAAGAAATTTATAAGATGCGGAAGGAAAACGATGAAAATGGTTTGTATGAATTGCAGGAGAAGCTTTTTGCAGAGGCGGAAGCGGAAGCTGCCAAACAACCGGAATTTCACTTTACGCCGGAACAGATCGAAGCTTATACGACTGTAGGAGGTACTCCTCATCTGGACGGTGAGTATACGGTTTTCGGTGAAGTAATCGAAGGCATGGACATCGTGGATAAGATTCAGCAGGTGAAAACCGACCGTAGCGACCGCCCCGAAGAGGACGTGAAGATTGTAAAAGTAGAAGTACTAGATTAAGTAGAATGAAGATCAACAGGCATATTCTGGACAATGGGTTACGTCTGGTACATTCGCAGGACGAAAGTACGCAGATGGTAGCTCTTAATGTATTATATAATGTGGGAGCCCGCGACGAACATCCCGAGCATACAGGCTTTGCTCATTTGTTCGAACACTTGATGTTCGGAGGTTCGGTGAACATTCCCGATTATGATATGCCGTTGCAACTGGCAGGCGGCGAGAATAATGCCTGGACCAATAATGACATAACCAATTACTACCTCACTGTACCCCGGCAGAATGTAGAGACCGGCTTTTGGCTGGAATCCGACCGTATGTTGAGCCTTGATTTCAGTGAACGGAGTCTGGAAGTACAGCGTGGAGTAGTAATGGAAGAATTCAAGCAGCGTTGCCTGAATCAGCCTTACGGAGACGTCGGTCATCTTTTGCGTCCTCTGGCATATCGGGCGCATACTTATCAGTGGCCTACCATCGGAAAAGATTTGTCGCACATAGCCAATGCGACGCTGGAAGAGGTGAAAGCATTCTTCTTCCGTTTTTATGCGCCGAACAATGCAGTGCTGGCCGTAACGGGAAATATCTCTTTTGAAGAAGCAGTCGCATTGACGGAAAAATGGTTCGGTCCCATCCCTCGCAGGGAGGTTCCTCAACGGAATCTGCCGCAGGAACCGGAGCAGACAGAAGAACGACGGTTGACAGTAGAGCGCAACGTACCCATCGACTCATTATTCATGGCGTATCATATGTGCAGTCATGATCATCCGGATTATTACGCTTTTGATATATTGTCGGATTTGTTGAGCAACGGACGTTCCAGTCGTCTGAATCAACGGCTGGTACAGCAAAAACAATTATTTTCGAGTATCGACGCTTATATTTCCGGTAGTGTGGATGCCGGATTGTTCCATATCTCAGGCAAACCTGCGGCAGGTGTTTCGCTGGAACAGGCGGAAGCGGCCGTACGTGAAGAACTGGAACGTTTGCAACAAGAACCTGTTGACGAACAGGAACTGGAAAAAGTGAAGAATAAATTCGAATCGACGCAGATATTCGGCAATATCAATTATTTGAATGTCGCTACCAATCTTGCGTGGTATGAACTGTTGGGCAGGGCGGAAGATATGGAAAAGGAGGTAGATCGTTATCGCGCTGTTACTGCCGGACAATTGCAAAAGGTAGCTCAGTCTGCTTTCCGGAAGGAGAATGGAGTGATACTTTATTATAAGAAACAGATATCCTGACCTCTCCTTATCGGCGGGATATTTATTGGAGGCAACGGCGGGATGCGGAGTTGCCGGAATATGCGATTAACTACGGAAAAATAAATGAGAAATATCTATAGTATATATAAGGAGCATTACAAAGCGCTGCTTTCTCTCGGATTGCCCATTGTAATCGGGCAAATAGGAGTTATCGTGCTAGGGTTTGCCGATACGTTGATGATCGGTCATCATAGTACGATAGAACTGGGTGCTGCTTCTTTCGTCAATAATGTATTCAATCTGGTGATTATTTTCAGTACAGGCTTCTCGTACGGGCTGACCCCTATCGTGGGAGGTTTGTATGGAACTCATCAGTACGCTTCGGCAGGACAGGCGTTGCGTAACAGCCTGCTGGCAAATTTGTTGGTGGCACTCTTGCTTACCATCGGTATGACTGTCCTTTATTTTAATGTGGGAAATTTGGGACAGCCGGAAGAACTTATTCCCCTGATAAAACCTTATTATCTGGTTCTGCTGGCTTCGCTCGTATTTGTGATGCTGTTCAATGGCTTCAAGCAGTTTACGGATGGAATTACGGATACTAAGACCGCCATGTGGATATTGCTCGGCGGAAATGTGCTGAATATTATCGGCAACTATATCCTGATATACGGAAAGCTGGGCTTGCCGGAAATGGGCTTGCTGGGTGCAGGTATCAGTACGCTGTTCTCGCGTATCATGATGGTAGTCGTATTTATCATAGTCTTTATGCGGAGTCCGCGTTTTCTTCGTTTTAAGCTCGGCTTCTATCGTCTGGGATGGTCGAAGGCTATATTCGGACGATTGAATTCGCTGGGTTGGCCGATTGCTTTTCAGATGGGGATGGAGACGGCTTCGTTCAGCCTGAGTGCGGTGATGATTGGCTGGCTGGGCACCATTGCGCTGGCTTCTCATCAGGTCATGCTGGCTATTTCCCAGTTTACGTTTATGATGTATTACGGGATGGGGGCAGCTGTGGCTGTCCGTGTGAGTAACTTTAACGGGCAGGGCGATATACTCAATGTACGTCGTTCGGCTTATGCCGGTTTTCATGTGATGATGGCGTTGGGCGTTGTGCTTTCTTCCATCGTATTCCTTTGCCGCAATTATCTGGGAGGCTGGTTTACCGATAGTACCGAAGTGGCGGCTATGGTAACTTCGCTTATCCTTCCGTTCCTTGTATATCAGTTTGGAGATGGATTGCAGATAACCTTTGCCAATGCCTTGCGTGGAATCTCAGATGTAAAACTGATGATGCTGATTGCCTTCATTGCTTATTTCCTTATTTCGCTTCCGGTCGGCTATTTTTGCGGATTCGTGTTGGAGTGGGGGATCATAGGTGTCTGGATGGCATTTCCTTTTGGGTTGACCAGTGCCGGTCTGATGTTATGGTGGCGTTTCCATCACAAGACGAAACTACCGCCTTCCATTCAAAATTCATAATTTAAAATATTAATTGCCTATGGCTTCCTTTCGCTCCACCAAACTGAAAATAACCATCGGCTATATATTGCTGCTGGCGATTCTTCTTTTTTCTCTGGTGTTTGTGCATCAGGAGATGGAGACGCTGTCGGCTGCGGACGATCAGCAGAATCTGCGGACAGACAGTCTGCTGAGTCTTCTCCATGAGAAAGATCAGAATACCCTTCAGATGCTGCGGGTGCTGAGCGAGGCGAATGACAGCTTGCTCTCTGCCTCGGAGATTGAAGAAATCATATCAGAACAGCAGGACTCGGTGATTACTCAGCAACGGGTACAACACCGGGTCATTACCAAACGCGATTCTCTGATCACTACTCCGAAGAAGAAAGGCTTCTTCAAACGATTGGGGGAAGTGTTCGCGCCTTCTAAGAAAGATACTGCCGTGCTGGTCAATACTTCTCTGGAAGTTGCCACCGATACGATTCTGGAACCTGTCAAGTCGGCGGACTCCCTTCAGCATAAAATTCGCATGGCTACCGAAGAGAAACGGTTGCAGCGGAGGCGAACGATCCGGCGTACCAGTACGAGGTATCAGCGGATGAATACACAGCTGACCGCAAGAATGGATAGTCTGATAAAAGGATACGAGGAGGAAATGTCTGCGCGTGCCCGTCAGGATGCGGAACTTCAGCAAGAGGTGCGGATGCGTTCGGCTAATATCATTGCCGGGATCGCCATTGGCGCCGTATTCTTATCCGCCTTTTTCCTGATCTTAATTATGCGGGATATTACTCGTAGCAACCGTTATCGGCGTCAGCTCGAAGAAGCGAATAAGCGGGCGGAAGATTTGCTTGTTGCCCGTGAAAAACTGATGCTTGCCATTACCCATGACTTTAAGGCGCCATTAGGCTCGATAATGGGATATACGGAACTCTTGTCCCGCCTGACCGAAGATGAACGGCAGCGATTCTATCTGGACAATATGAAAAGTTCTTCAGAGCATTTACTGAAGTTAGTAAGCGACTTGCTTGATTTCCACCGTCTTGACCTCAATAAAGCGGAAGTGAACCGGATTGTTTTTAATCCTGCTCAGCTGTTTGAAGAAATCCGTGTTTGCTTTGAACCGCTGACGGCGGCTAAAGGCTTGGTCTTGCAATGTCATATCGCTCCGGAACTGTCGGAGAAATATATCAGTGATCCTTTACGTATTCAGCAGATAGTGAATAATCTCTTGTCTAATGCGGTGAAATTCACTCAACAGGGCAAGATCACATTAACTGTTGGTTATAACGCTTCGAAGCTGACAATAGCGGTTGCGGATACCGGCAAAGGGATGGCATCGGAAGACCGGGAACGCATCTTCCAGGAATTTACCCGCCTCCCCGGTGCGCAGGGAGAAGAAGGATTCGGACTGGGATTGTCCATTGTGCATAAGCTGGTTCTTCTGCTTGAAGGTACGATCGATGTACAAAGCACGTTAGGAAAAGGAAGTTGCTTTACTGTCGTGTTGCCACTCTTTCCGGTAGGCAAGTCAATAGTGGAAAATAAACCTTTCGGAAGCAGAATCAAGAAAACGTCGAAAGATACGGATGCTTCTCCGGAAGAAACAGATGTTTCTCTGGAAGAGACAGATGCCGTACCGGCCATGAAGGTGATCCGTGTGCTTCTGATTGATGATGATAAGATTCAGCTGAACCTGACTGCTGCCATGCTGAAACAGCACAACATCGATGCTGTCTGCTGCGAGCAGTTGGAAGAACTGATAGAGCAACTGCGCTCTTCGACATTTGATGTGCTGCTGACCGATATACAGATGCCTGCTATCAACGGTTTTGATCTGGTCAAATTATTGCGTGCCTCTAACATTCCGCAAGCCCGCAATATTCCTGTTATTGCTGTTACGGCACGCAGCGAAATGGATGAGAAGGCTTTGTATGAACACGGCTTTGCCGGATGCCTGCACAAACCTTTTACGGTGAAAGAATTGCTGGTAACTCTGAATGAAGGACAAAGGTCAGCTGATGAGGCGCATATAACACATGATATGCAATTGATTGCAGATGCGCTACCTAAAGATACTTTATTCAACTTTTCTGCACTGACTGCCTTCTCGGAAGATGATCCGGAAGCGGCGTGTTCTATTATCCGGACTTTTATCGAAGAGACCGGCAAGAATGCCGACCGGATGCAACAGGCATTAACTGACAGGGAGGTGGATGGAATTGCCGCTATGGCTCATAAGCTACTTCCACTTTTTACTTTGATTGGTGCTTCTGAGTCTGTTGCTTCATTAAGATGGCTGGAGTCTTGCCGGGGGGAAGAGTTCTCCGAAGAAGTAGAAAAGACTACGCTGGAAGCTTTGGAGGCGGTGCGTAAAGTTGTTCGTGCTGCTGAGGAGTATAGTCTCGGTTTACATTAAATCTCTCTCGGCAGCTCCTTTGGAACAGCCTATATAGTGCCATGCTTGTGCCACCTTGTTGGCACAGTTGTGCCAAAGGCATGTCACAGTCGTGCCACTGCGGTGGCACAAGCGTGCCAACGTAGTGGCACGGGCATAAGCTCGTAGCACAGTGAGAAGGTGCTGCCTTAACAAGTATCTAACCTTCCGAATGAACGGAATGAACGGGATGAAATTGCGCTAAATGTAACCATAACCTCCGCCTTTTTCACATTTTAGCTCTTGGACAAACCTTTTTTCAAAGTAATTTGTTTACTTTGTATCACTTTTACACTGACACATCCTGCATGAAACGAAAATGGATAAGACGGGTGGGCTGGATATTGCTTACTCCTATAATACTTTTTGTAATACTGATGGTATTACTTTATATACCTCCTGTTCAGAATCTTTTGCGACGGGAGGTTACTGCGTATGCTTCTAAGGCAACCGGAATGCAGATTCAGGTGGAACGGATAGACCTTCGTTTTCCATTAAATCTGCTGGTACGAGGGGTGGAAGTCATACAGCAGCCGGACACCTTATTGTCTTTGGAAAGCCTGAATGTCCGCGTACAGGCATGGCCGTTGCTCAAAGGAAAAGTCGAAGTTGACGAGGTTACCTTAAGTCAGGTGGCGGTCAACTCAGCCAATCTGATAGAGGGGATGCAGATAAAAGGCGTTTTGGGACGTTTCTTTCTGCAAAGTCATGGGGTCGATTTATCGAACGAAACGGCAGTTGTCAATCGGACAGAGCTATCCGATACTCATATACAACTTCTGATGACTGATACCACGACCACTCCCAAAGACACGACGGCATCTGCCCCCGTGAACTGGAAGGTGAACCTTCATCAACTGAAGTTGAAGAATGTATCATTCGGTATGAAACTGCCTGCCGACTCCATGAAGATGGCGGCGTACATAGGCGAAGCGACCATTGATGACGCCAAAGCGGATTTAAAGAACCAGTTTTATGGATTGAAGCAATTCCTTTTGTCGGGTGCCTCCGCCAGTTATGACACCGGAGAAGCCCAACCGTCGGAAGGTTTTGACGCCTCTCATATAGCAGTCCGGAATATCCGCATCGGATTGGACTCTCTGCTCTACGAAGGCAGAAATATGAACGCTGTGATTCGTGAAATAACGATGGAAGAGCGTTCGGGACTGAGTATTACTTCACTGACAGGGCGACTCTTTTCGAATGATTCTATCATCCGCATTCCTGAACTGAAACTGCAAACCCCACATTCTGAAATAGACCTGTCCGCCCAGACTTATTGGGAACTCGTAAATATCCCGACGACAGGACGTTTATCCGCCAGCTTTAACGCACATATAGGCAAAGAGGACGTGATGCTTTTTGCCGGCGGACTGCCTCAAACGTTTAAAGAAGCATATCCGTTCCGTCCGTTAGTGATCCGTGCCGGTACGGATGGGAATCTGAAAGAAATGCAGATTTCGCGCTTCACAGTAGACTTGCCGGGAGCTTTCTCGCTAAAGGGGGGAGGAATCCTTGAAAACCTGACGGACAGTCTGACTCGTTCGGGAACTATTGGGCTGGATATGGTTACCCGGAATCTGAACTTCCTGACAGGATTGACCGGAGTCACACCCGATGGCTCTTTGGTAATTCCCGACAGTATGAGTCTCAAGATGAAGATGGAGATGAACGGCCCGCAGTATAAAGCAAAACTTGATTTGAAAGAAGGCAAGGGCAGCATGAATGTAAATGCCGCATTAAACAGTTCGACAGAAGTTTATACGGCCGATCTGAAAATAAACGATCTGCAACTGCATCATTTTCTCCCGAAAGACTCGATTTATGAACTGTCTCTTTCGGCAGATGCCAAGGGCAGAGGGCTGGATGTCATGTCCTTCCATTCTTTAGCCAATCTGAATCTTTCTTTGGACCAGCTTCATTACGCCCGCTATCATCTTTCGAATGTTCATTTGACGGGAAATCTTAAAGGTGCTTTGGCAACGGCTCAGCTTACCAGTGACAATGAACTCCTGAAAATGACGGCGGATGCAGAATATAATTTAGCTCATAGCTATCCGGATGGTAAAGTGACAATTGACGTTACTCAGCTTGATTTGTACGAACTGGGACTTATGCCCAAGCCGATGAAGCGTCCGTTGGCATTCAATTTAAGCGGAGAGGCACGGCAGAACCGTGTTTTCACTCATTTCACCGCCGGTGATATGAAACTGAATCTGAGTGCCCGTGCCGGTGTATATCCTCTGATTCGTCAGTCTACCCATTTTGTAGATGTGTTGATGAAGCAGGTGGATGAAAAACTCTTGGATCATGCTGCTTTGCGTGAAGCATTGCCATCGGCCATTTTCTCTTTCTCGGCAGGAAAGGAGAATCCGTTGGCATACTATATGGCAATGAAGAATATATCGTTCCATGATGCTTCCATGAAATTCGGCACTGCTCCCGATTGGGGAATCAACGGAAAAGCAGCCATCCATGCTTTGAAAGTGGATACCTTGCAACTGGATACGGTCTTTTTCACCGTCAAACAAGATACTACCCGTATGAACCTCCGTGCCGGAGTAATCAACGGACCGAAGAATCCCCAGTTTTCCTTCTCCACTATTCTGACAGGCGAGATTCGCGACCGCGATGCCGAGCTGTTGGCAGAATATAAGAACGAAAAGGGGAAAACCGGTGTGTTGCTCGGAGTCAATGCCCGTCCGCTGGTTGGAGGACGTGGAAAAGGAGATGGACTGGCCTTTACACTGATTCCGGAAGAACCGATTATTGCGTTCCGTAAATTCCATTTCAACGAAGATCATAACTGGATTTATCTGCACAAGAATATGCGCGTGTATGCCAATGTGGATATGTGGGATGATGAAGGCATGGGCTTCCGTGTGCATTCGGTACAGGGAGATACGGTCTCTTTGCAGAATATCGATGTCGAAATCCGGAGAATCCGCTTGGATGAAATAACGAGCGTACTGCCTTACTTTCCCGAAATCACCGGATTGTTCTCGGCAGAAGCACACTACATACAGACCGAAAAGGACCTTCAGCTCTCTGCGGAAGCATCCATTGATGAACTGACTTATGAACGCCAGCGCATTGGTGACATTACGTTGGGAGCTACATGGCTGCCGGGCGAACAGGGAAAACAATACCTCAACGCTTATCTGAATCATGATAAGGTAGAAGTGCTGATAGCAGATGGCAAGCTGCTCCCTACCTCGACGGGAAAGGATAGCCTGGAAGTAAATACGACGTTGGAACACTTCCCGCTTCGTATTGCCAACGCCTTTATTCCCGACGGGCTGGTTACGCTTGCCGGTGATATGGACGGTGACCTGAATATAACAGGCAGTACCGAGCAGCCATTGATAAACGGTGAACTGATACTGGACAGCGTATCTGTCCTGTCACGCCAGTATGGTGCTAACTTCCTGTTTGATAACCGCCCAGTGCAGTTAAAGAACAATCGTCTGATATTTGATAAGTTCGCCATCTACACCACAGGAAAGAATCCGTTTACGATCGACGGTTATGTCGATTTCCGTGATATGTCCCGACCGATGGCGAGTCTGAATCTGCTGGCGGAAAACTATACCTTGTTGAATGCGAAGCGTACCCGCGAAAGCCTTGTCTACGGAAAAGTCTTTGCGGACTTGCGGGCAACCATAAAAGGCCCGTTGGACGGGCTGAATATGCGTGGAAACCTGAATCTGCTGGGCAATACGGATGTCTCGTATGTACTGACCGATTCACCGCTGACCGTACAGGATCGTCTGGGAAGTCTGGTGACATTTACTTCATTTAGTGATACCACCACAGTTGTCCGTCAGGAAGTGCCTACCGTATCTTTAGGTGGGCTGGATATGCTGATGATGGTTCATATCGACCCTTCAGTCAGGGTGAAAGTGGACTTGGATGCCAGTGACAATCGTATCGAACTGGAAGGCGGCGGCGATCTTTCGATGAAATACACTCCACAGGGAGACCTGACATTGACCGGACGTTACACACTGAGCGGTGGACTGATGAAGTATTCTCTGCCTATCATTGCAGTCAAGGAATTTGCCATCGATAACGGCAGCTATGTAGATTGGACCGGAAACCCGATGGACCCCATGCTGAACTTCAAGGCAACCGATCGTATCCGCGCTTCCGTATCCGAAGGAGAGAACGGAGGAACGAGAATGGTTAACTTTGACGTTTCCATTGTCGTAAAGAACCGGTTGGACAACCTGTCTTTTGCTTTCGACGTAGCGGCCCCGGAAGATGCGACCATACAGAATGAACTGACAGCAATGGGAGCGGAAGAACGTGGAAAACAGGCACTTTATATCATGTTGATGAAAACCTATCTCGGCACCGGACCGATCGGCGGTGGAGGCGGCGGACTTGGCAAGCTGAATATGGGTTCTGCCCTGAACTCCGTACTGAGCAGTCAGATAAATTCACTGATGGGTAACCTGAAGAATGCCAGCGTCTCTGTGGGTGTCGAAGATCATGACGCCTCGGATACCGGCGGCAAGCGTACGGATTACAGTTTCCGTTATTCGCAGCGCCTCTTCAATAACCGCTTCCAGATTGTAATCGGCGGTAAGGTATCGACGGGCGAAAATGCGACGAATGATGCCGAATCCTTCATTGACAATATCTCTTTGGAATATCGTCTGGACCGTACGGGAACCCGTTATGTCCGTTTGTTCTACGATAAGAACTATGAGAGTGTACTCGAAGGCGAGATTACGGAAACTGGAGTCGGTCTGGTACTTCGCAAGAAACTGGATAAACTCAGTGAACTGTTCATCTTTAAGAAAAA
The DNA here is from genome assembly GCF_023656585.1 of Bacteroides sp. B1-V-101. Classification (NCBI taxonomy): domain Bacteria; kingdom Pseudomonadati; phylum Bacteroidota; class Bacteroidia; order Bacteroidales; family Bacteroidaceae; genus Bacteroides; species Bacteroides sp. B1-V-101. The sequence continues at coordinate 64,706 of NZ_JAMOKH010000027.1, forward strand.
GAAGTAAGAATGAAAGATATACGTATTAACATATTAGCAGGCTGTCTTATAGGTATAGTGTTGTTCTCGGCGTGTTCGGTGACGAAACATCTGCCCGAAGATGAAATACTCTATACCGGAGGAAAAACGGTGATTGTCAATAAGTCATCGACACGGGTTGGTGAAACTGCTTTGACGGAAATCAATGCGGCACTTGCCAAAACTCCCAGTACTACTCTGTTGGGAGGTTTTCTGCCTATTCCTTTTAAAATGTGGATGTATAATGACTTCGTGAAATACAAGAAAGGATTCGGTAAGTGGATGTTTAACCGCTTTGCCGCCAATCCGCCTGTCTTTATTTCTACTGTCAACCCCGAAGTACGTGTCAAGGTGGCCACTAACCTGCTCCGTGATTACGGATATTTCAATGGAAAAGTGACTTACGAGACCTTGGTCGATAAGAAAGATAGTCTGAAAGCAAGTCTGCTTTATACGGTAGATATGAAGAATCCTTATTTCATAGATACTGTGTATTATCAGCGTTTCACTCCCCAGACTCTGAAGATCATGGAACGCGGACGTCGTATGTCTTATATCACCCCTGGCGAACAGTTTAATGTGGTGGATTTGGATGAAGAACGTTCCCGTATCAGTACCCTTTTGCGTAATCGGGGATATTTCTACTTCCGTCCGGATTATATGACCTATCAGGCGGATACAACCTTGGTTCCCGGCGGACATATCAGTCTTCGTCTGATTCCTCTTCCGGGATTACCGGCTGCCGCTCAACGTTCTTACTATGTAGGAGATGCTTCGGTCTATCTCTTCGGAAAGAATGGCGAGGCACCTAATGACAGTATCTTGTACAAGAATCTGAATATCCACTATTATGATAAATTGCAGGTCCGTCCGAATATGCTCTATCGATGGATGAACTATCAGCAGTTTGTACGGAGCAAACAGATGAGGGCTTCCAACCGTACCCGCCTTTATAGCCAGTATCGGCAGGAGCAGGTGCAGGAGAAATTGAGTCAGCTCGGTATATTCAGCTATATGGATATGCAATATGCTCCCCGAGATACGACAGCGGCTTGTGATACACTGGATGTCACTATGCAGGCTACGTTTGCCAAACCGTTGGATGCGGAACTGGAACTGAATGTAGTAACGAAGAGTAATGACCAGACCGGTCCCGGTGCATCTTTCGGTGTCACCCGTAATAATGTATTCGGAGGTGGTGAAAGCTGGAACGTAAAACTGAAAGGCTCTTATGAATGGCAGACCGGAGGCGGTGAGAAGAGTTCACTGATGAACAGTTGGGAAATGGGGCTTTCTACTTCTCTGACTTTCCCGAGAGTCGTGTTCCCGCATCTGGGTAAAAGGGAGTTTGACTTCCCGGCCACGACGACCTTCCGTCTGTATATCAACCAGCTGAACCGGGCAAAGTATTATAAACTGCTGTCCTTTGGCGGCAATGCTACATACGATTTCCAGCCCTCCCGTACCAGCCGGCATAGTATTACTCCTTTTAAACTGACATTTAATGTCTTGCAGCATCAGTCTGCGGAATTTAAAGAGATAGCTGAAGCTAATCCTGCACTGTATGTCAGTCTTAGGAATCAGTTTATTCCGGCGATGGAATATACGTATACGTATGACAATGCTTCGGTTCGCAGGATAAAGAACCCTATCTGGTGGCAGTCTACTGTCACTTCGGCGGGTAATATCACTTCCCTTATTTACCGTGCTTTTGGCAAGCCGTTCAATGAAGAAGATAAAAGTTTATTAGGTGCTCCGTTTGCACAGTTTGTGAAGTTGAATACGGAGTTGCGTCATTTGTGGAACATAGATAAGAATAATGCGATAGCCAGTCGGGTGGCAGTAGGTGCACTGTTTACTTATGGCAACGCTACGATAGCTCCCTATAGTGAACAATTTTATGTAGGTGGTGCCAATAGTATCCGCGCTTTTACAGTGCGCAGCGTCGGTCCGGGCGGTTATCATCCGGAAGAGGGAAAATATTCCTATCTGGATCAGACCGGTACATTCCGCTTTGAGGCGAATGTGGAATATCGTTTCCGTATTTTCAAGAGCTTTTGGGGAGCTACCTTTCTGGATGCAGGAAATGTGTGGTTGTTGCGCAAAGACAGAAAGCTTTTGGCTGATGGAAAAGAAGCACGTCCCGATTCACAACTGCGTCTGAAGACTTTCCCTAAACAAATAGCTTTGGGAACCGGTGTCGGTATCCGTTATGATATGGATATTCTCGTATTCCGTCTTGACTTCGGTATTCCTCTGCATCTGCCTTATGATACGGATCGTAGCGGCTATTATAATGTAACCGGAGCTTTCTTTAAGAATCTGGGAATACATTTTGCTATCGGTTACCCGTTCTAATGAATGATTTTTGTACGATTTTAGTGAATAATGATTGATATTTGTCCTGTTGGATTCAACTATTTTTGTAAATTTGCAACGAAATCTGATGCCATTGACATCACTAACCTTTTAATATTACACAATTTATGAAACCAACTTTATTCTTATTGGCTGCTGGTATGGGTAGCCGTTATGGAGGCTTGAAGCAATTGGACGGACTGGGTCCTAACGGCGAAACTATTATGGATTACTCTATCTATGATGCTATCAACGCAGGATTTGGTAAGCTTGTATTTGTAATCCGCAAAGATTTTGAACAGGATTTCCGCGAAAAGATTATTTCTAAATACGAAGGCCATATTCCTTGCGAACTGGTATTCCAGTCTATCGATGATCTTCCGGAAGGCTTCACTTGTCCGGCAGACCGTACCAAACCATGGGGTACAAATCATGCGGTAATGATGGGAGCTGATGTGATTAATGAACCGTTTGCGGTAATCAACTGCGATGACTTCTATGGTCGTGACTCGTTCCAGGTAATGGGCAAATTCCTGTCTGCTCTTCCCGAAAATTCCAAGAATGTTTATTCAATGGTAGGTTTCCGTGTGGGAAATACGTTGAGCGAAAGCGGTACGGTATCTCGTGGTATCTGCAGTACAGATGCTAACAACTTGCTGACTTCCGTAGTGGAACGTACGAAGATCCAACGTCTGGACGGTGAAGTAAAATACATTGATGATAACGGTGAATGGACAGCTACTCCTGATACGACTCCGGTTAGTATGAACTTCTGGGGTTTTACTCCTGACTATTTTGCTTACAGCGAAGAGTTCTTCAAGACTTTCCTGAGCGATCCGAAGAACATGGAGAACCTGAAGAGCGAATTCTTTATCCCGCTGATGGTGGATAAATTGATTAACGACGGAACTGCAACTGTGGAAGTTCTGGATACTACCAGCAAATGGTTTGGGGTAACTTATCCGGAAGACCGTCAGAGCGTAGTGGACAAGATTCAGGCATTGGTAGATGCCGGTGAATACCCTGCTAAATTGTTCTAAAGAAAAGCTTTTGATAAAGATCAGGAAGCAGTCATTCTTATGAATGACTGCTTTTTTTGTCTTTCATAACGGATAATACTGCCCTTTATCCAATAATTATTCATTATCTTTGCAATCCAAAATCTTATAAATCAGAGACAGAAGTGATTTCAGTAGAAGGATTATCAGTAGAATTTAATGCGACACCGCTCTTTGCGGATGTCAGCTATGTGATCAATAAAAAAGACCGCATCGCTTTGGTCGGCAAGAATGGTGCGGGCAAATCGACTATGCTGAAAATATTGGCAGGTCTGCAAACACCGACCCGCGGAGTGGTAGCCGTCCCTAAAGATGTAACGATCGGCTACCTGCCGCAAGTCATGATCCTTTCGGATGTCCGCACGGTGATGGAGGAAGCAGAACTCGCTTTCGAGCATATTTTCGAACTTCAGGCAAACCTTGAACGGATGAATCAGCAGCTTGCCGACCGCACCGACTATGAATCCGAAGAATACCACCAGTTGATAGACCGCTTCACACACGAAAACGACCGTTTCCTGATGATGGGTGGAACCAATTTTCAGGCGGAAATAGAACGTACCCTGTTGGGATTGGGCTTTAGCAGGGAAGACTTTAACCGTTCGACTTCCGAATTCTCCGGCGGCTGGCGTATGCGTATCGAACTAGCGAAGCTCTTGCTTCGTCGTCCGGATGTGCTGCTCCTTGATGAGCCGACTAACCATCTGGATATCGAGAGTATACAATGGCTGGAGAACTTCCTGTCTACCCGTGCCAATGCTGTTGTGCTGGTCAGCCACGACCGTGCTTTCCTTAATAATGTAACTACCCGTACGATTGAGATTACCTGCGGTCAGATTTATGACTATAAAGTGAAGTACGATGAGTTTGTCGTATTACGTAAAGAACGTCGTGAGCAGCAGCTCCGTGCCTATGAGAATCAGCAGAAGCAGATACAGGATACGGAAGACTTTATCGAACGTTTCCGCTATAAGGCAACCAAAGCCGTACAGGTGCAGAGTCGTATCAAACAACTGGAAAAGATAGACCGTATCGAGGTCGATGAGGAAGACAACTCTTCCCTCCGCCTGAAATTTCCTCCTGCCAGCCGTAGCGGGAATTATCCGGTTATCTGTGAAGACGTACGTAAGGCATACGGACATCACGTTGTTTTCCATGATGTGAATCTGACGATCAACAGAGGAGAAAAAGTCGCATTTGTCGGAAAGAACGGAGAAGGTAAATCTACGTTGGTGAAATGTATCATGGGCGAGATCGATTTTGATGGTAAACTGACGATCGGACATAACGTGCAGATCGGTTACTTTGCACAGAATCAGGCGCAGATGCTGGATGAAAACCTGACGGTATTTGATACGATCGACCGTGTGGCGACAGGAGATATCCGGTTGAAGATACGTGACATTTTGGGTGCATTCATGTTTGGCGGAGAGGCCTCGGATAAAAAAGTGAAAGTGCTTTCCGGTGGAGAACGTACCCGTCTGGCTATGATTAAGTTGCTGCTGGAACCGGTGAACTTCCTGATTCTGGACGAACCTACCAATCATCTGGATATGCGTTCCAAAGATGTACTGAAAGAAGCTATCCGCGAATTTGACGGAACAGTGATACTTGTCAGCCACGACCGTGATTTTTTGGACGGACTTGCGACTAAAGTATATGAGTTCGGTGGTGGAACAGTGAAAGAACATCTTGGCGGTATTTACGATTTCCTGCAAAAGAAGAAGATCGACAGCCTGAATGAACTTCAGAAAGGAGTTTCTCTCTCTACTTCTCCTACCGCATCTGCCAAAGGAAACGAAGCGGATACAGAGCAACCTTCGGAGAACAGACTCTCGTATGAAGCGCAGAAGGAACTCAATAAGAAGATAAAGAAGTTGGAACGCCAGGTGGCGGACTGTGAGGCTTCGATTGAAGAAACGGAATCGGCAATCGCCATTCTGGAAGCAAAGATGGCAACCCCGGAAGGAGCATCGGATATGCAACTGTATGAACGGCATCAGAAGCTGAAACAGCAATTGGATACCACCGTTGAAGAGTGGGAACGGGTTTCGATGGAACTGGAAGAAGTGAAAAACTAATTTATTATATAATATGAAAGTAACCAAGTATTTACCAATTCTTGCCGTATGCCTTATGACAACAGGATGTAATAGCAAGAAAGAGGCCGTACTAACGTCCGGTATCGACCTTGCTAATCTGGATACCACGGCAATGCCGGGTACAAGTTTTTATCAGTATGCCTGCGGTGGGTGGATTGAAAGTCATCCGCTGACAGACGAGTATTCACGCTTCGGCTCTTTCGATATGCTTCACGAGAAAAGCCGCGAACAGTTGAAAGAACTGATTGCAGAACTGGCTGCAAAGAAAGACAACGCTCCGGGCAGTGCTGCCCAGAAAGTGGGTGATCTTTATAACATCGCTATGGACAGCGTGAAGCTGAACAAAGAAGGAGCAGCTCCGATCAAAGAAGAAATGGCGGCTATCGATGCGCTCAAAGATAAAGAAGAGATTTACAACTACATTGCCGAAAGTCAGAAGAAAGGAATACGTCCTTACTTTACCATGTTTGTTAGTGCGGATGATATGAACAGCTCTATGAACATAGTGCAGACCTATCAGGGCGGTCTCGGAATGGGACAGCGTGACTACTATCTGGAGAATGACGAGCAGACGAAGAGTATCCGCGATAAATATAAGGAACACCTCGTTAAAATGTTCCAGTTGGCCGGCTATGACGAAGCTACCGCACAGAAAGCAATGGTGGCCGTGATGAACATCGAAACACGTCTTGCCAAAGCTGCCCGTTCTCAAGTAGAATTGCGTGATCCGCATGCCAACTATAATAAGATGGACATGGAAACGCTGAAAAAGAACTTTCCTACTTTCAACTGGGATGTTTACTTCACTACTTCGGGACTGAGTGACTTGAAAGAAGTGAATATCGGTCAGCCTGCAGCTATGAAGGAAGTTGCCGATGTTATTAATACAGTGCCTCTTGAAGACCAGAAGTTTTATCTTCAATGGAATCTGATCGATGCCGCAGCCTCTTTCCTTAGTGATGATTTCGTGGCACAAAACTTCGATTTCTATAGCAAGACAATGTCCGGCAAGAAAGAAATGCAGCCTCGCTGGAAACGTGCGGTAAGCACTGTAGACGGCTCTTTGGGTGAAGTCGTAGGGCAGATGTATGTCGAAAAATACTTCCCTGCCGCTGCCAAAGAACGTATGGTTGGATTGGTGAAGAATTTGCAGACTTCTCTGGGCGAACGTATCAAAGCGCTGGAATGGATGAGCGAACCGACAAAGGTGAAAGCATTAGAGAAACTGGCTACTTTCCATGTAAAGATCGGTTACCCGGATAAATGGAAAGATTACTCTGCTCTGGAGATCAAAGACGACTCTTATTGGGCAAATATCGAGCGTGCCAGCCAATGGGATTTCAATGACATGATTGCGAAAGCCGGTAAGCCGGTTGACAAGGACGAATGGTTGATGACACCTCAGACGGTGAACGCTTACTATAACCCGACAACCAACGAAATCTGTTTCCCAGCTGCTATCCTGCAGGCTCCGTTCTTTGATATGAACGCTGACGATGCGATGAACTATGGTGCTATCGGTGTGGTAATCGGCCATGAAATGACTCACGGATTCGATGATCAGGGTCGTCAATACGACAAGGATGGTAACCTGAAAGACTGGTGGACAGAAGAAGATGCTAAAAAGTTCGAGGAACGTGCTCAAGTGATGGTTAACTTCTTTGACAGCATAGAAGTGGCTCCCGGTGTACATGCAAACGGTGAACTTACTTTGGGAGAGAACATTGCCGACCACGGTGGCTTGCAGGTTTCTTTCGCAGCTTTCAAGAAAGCAATGGAAACAGCACCGCTGGAAGTTGTTGACGGATTTACTCCCGAACAACGTTTCTTCCTTGCTTATGCTAATGTATGGGCAGGACACATCCGTCCGGAAGAGATTCTCCGACTGACCAAACTCGATCCTCACTCTTTAGGAAAATGGCGTGTGGACGGGGCATTGCCTCATATCCAGAACTGGTACGAAGCATTCAATATCACAGAACATGATCCTATGTTCGTAGCGAAGGACAAACGAGTGTCTATCTGGTAATAGATTTTGATTAGAAGCTCTATATGAGAAGAAGCGTTGACTTTCCAACAGGAATAGTCAACGCTTTTTTTTATTAATTCACACCTTATTTATTACGTACGATAAACAATATTTCGTAACTTTGCGCATCAAATACTTAATAAGCAATTCAATGTCAGAGTCTAAAAGAATAAAAACTGCATTGGTATCTGTATACCATAAGGAAGGTTTGGATGAAATTATTACCAAACTTTACGAAGAAGGAGTAGAGTTTCTCTCAACAGGTGGAACTCGTCAGTTTATTGAATCACTAGGATATCCCTGTAAGGCAGTGGAAGATTTGACCACTTATCCTTCCATTCTTGGTGGTAGAGTGAAGACATTACATCCGAAGATTTTCGGAGGTATCCTTTGCCGTCGTGACCTGGAACAGGATATTCAACAGATTGAAAAGTATGAAATCCCCGAAATAGATTTGGTTATTGTCGACCTGTATCCGTTTGAAGCTACCGTAGCTTCCGGCGCATCCGAAGCAGACATCATTGAAAAAATCGATATAGGTGGAATCTCTTTGATTCGTGCTGCTGCCAAGAATTATAACGATGTCATCATCGTGGCTTCTCAGGCACAATATAAGCCATTGCTGGATATGCTGATGGAACATGGCGCTACTTCTTCACTCGAAGAACGTCGCTGGATGGCAAAAGAAGCGTTTGCCGTTTCTTCTCACTACGACTCAGCTATCTTCAATTATTTCGATGCCGGCGAAGGTTCTGCTTTCCGTTGTTCGGTAAACAACCAGAAGCAACTCCGTTACGGTGAAAACCCTCATCAGAAAGGTTATTTCTACGGAAATCTGGACGCCATGTTCGATCAGATTCACGGTAAGGAAATCTCTTATAACAACTTGCTGGACATCAATGCTGCCGTCGATCTGATCGACGAATACGAAGATTTGACTTTCGCTATCCTGAAACATAATAATGCTTGCGGTCTGGCTTCTCGTCCAACTGTATTGGAAGCATGGACAGACGCGTTGGCCGGTGATCCCGTTTCCGCTTTCGGAGGCGTATTGATTACTAACGGAGTGGTTGACAAAGCAGCAGCCGAAGAGATCAACAAGATATTCTTCGAAGTGATTATTGCGCCGGACTATGACGTAGACGCGCTCGAAATTTTGGGACAGAAAAAGAACCGCATCATCCTGGTTCGCAAAGAAGCCAAACTGCCGAAGAAACAGTTCCGTGCTTTGCTGAACGGTGTATTGGTGCAGGACAAAGATATGAATATTGAAACGGTTGCCGATCTGAGAACTGTGACAGACAAAGCTCCTACTCCGGAAGAAGTGGAAGATATGTTGTTTGCCAACAAGATTGTTAAGAACAGCAAGTCGAACGCTATCGTGCTGGCAAAAGGCAAACAGCTTCTTGCAAGCGGTGTGGGACAGACTTCACGGGTGGACGCCTTGAAGCAAGCGATTGAAAAAGCCAAATCATTCGGATTCGATCTGAACGGTGCGGTAATGGCTTCAGATGCTTTCTTCCCCTTCCCGGATTGCGTGGAAATAGCAGACAAAGAAGGTATTACGGCAGTCATCCAGCCGGGCGGCTCGGTGAAAGACGATCTTACTTTTGCTTACTGCAACGAGCACGGTATGGCGATGGTGACCACCGGTATCCGTCATTTTAAACATTAAAAACAGGCATTAAGTATTAGGTATTAAGTATTAACCTTGCGGATAAGGCAGTCTACTTTATACCTGATACTTTATACCTAATACTTAATACTTAATACTTTATATTAATGGGATTATTCTCTTTTACACAAGAAATAGCGATGGACTTGGGGACAGCCAATACCATCATCATCACAAACGGGAAAATTGTGGTGGATGAGCCTTCGGTTGTGGCCTTGGATCGCCGTACAGATAAGATGATCGCCGTTGGGGAAAAGGCGAAGTTGATGCACGAAAAGACCCACGAAAATATACGTACTATTCGTCCGTTGAGGGATGGAGTGATCGCCGACTTCTATGCTTGCGAGCAAATGATGCGCGGTTTGATTAAGCAGGTAAATACTCGTAATCACTTGTTTTCGCCGTCACTTCGTATGGTGATCGGTGTGCCGTCGGGAAGTACGGAAGTAGAACTCCGTGCCGTTCGTGACTCGGCCGAGCATGCCGGTGGGCGTGACGTCTATCTGATATTCGAACCGATGGCTGCGGCAATCGGTATCGGTATTGATGTAGAAGCGCCCGAAGGAAACATGATCGTGGATATAGGTGGTGGGTCTACGGAAATTGCCGTTATCTCTTTGGGAGGTATCGTTTCCAACAACTCTATCCGTATCGCCGGTGATGATCTGACTGCGGATATCCAGGAGTATATGAGCCGTCAGCATAATGTGAAAGTCAGCGAACGTATGGCAGAACGTATTAAGATCAACGTGGGTGCTGCACTGACCGAGCTTGGCGATGACGCTCCGGAAGATTACATCGTTCATGGACCGAACCGTATCACAGCTCTTCCGATGGAAGTGCCCGTATGTTATCAGGAAGTGGCTCACTGTCTGGAGAAATCCATCTCCAAGGTTGAAACAGCCATCCTGAGTGCATTGGAAAATACACCGCCCGAACTGTATGCGGATATTGTACACAACGGTATCTATCTTGCCGGTGGTGGTGCATTGCTTCGCGGACTGGACAAGCGTTTGACAGATAAGATTAACATACCTTTCCACATTGCTGAAGATCCTTTGCACGCAGTAGCCAAAGGTACGGGTGTGGCATTAAAGAATGTAGACCGTTTCTCTTTCTTGATGAGATAAATAATACGGATCATTATTCATGCGGAATTTAATAGACTTCCTTTTGAAATACAATTACTGGTTCCTCTTCATCGTATTAGAGGTAGCCAGTTTTGTTTTGTTATTTCGGTTCAACAACTATCAGCAGAGTACTTTTTTTACATCTGCCAATGTCGTTGTGGGGGCAGTTTATGAAGTTTCGGGAGGAATAAGCTCTTATTTCCATCTCAAATCGGTCAACGCAGACTTGCTGGATCGTAATATGGCGCTCGAACAGCAGATCACTAATCTGGAAAAGGCGTTGCGGGAGCATCAGGTTGATTCGGTCACTGTAAACAGCATCAAGGAGATACCTCTGACAGATTATCAGTTGTTCAAGGCACACGTCATTAAGAACAGTCTGAATCAGGCGGATAATTATATAACGCTCGATCAGGGTTCTTCTGCCGGCATCCGTCCCGAAATGGGAGTGGTGGACGGAAACGGAATTGTGGGCATTGTCTATGAAACCTCCTCTTCGTATTCACTCGTGATATCGGTATTGAACAGCAAGTCAAATATTAGTTGCAAGATTGTCGGAAGTGACTACTTTGGTTATCTGAAGTGGGAGCATGGAGATTCCCGCTATGCGTATCTGAAAGATTTGCCTCGTCATGCAGAGTTTAATCTGGGTGATACGGTGGTGACAAGCGGCTTCTCTACCGTATTCCCCGAAGGAATCATGGTAGGAACAGTCGATGATATGTCCGACTCGCACGACGGATTGTCTTATTTGTTGAAAATCAAGTTGGCTACCGATTTCGGCAAGGTGAGTGATGTGCGGGTGATAGCCCGGAACGGTCAGCAGGAACAGAAAGAACTGGAAAATAAGGCTGTGAAATAATGATAATTACCTATATACATAGAATCGGATGGTTTATCGGGCTGGTACTTCTTCAGGTGCTGATCCTGAATAACGTACATATTGCCGGATATGCTACTCCCTTTCTCTACATTTACTTTATACTGAAATTCGCTTCCGGAACTTCCCGGAATGAGTTGATGTTGTGGGCTTTCTTCTTCGGACTAACCATTGATATCTTTGCCGATACTCCGGGGATGAATGCTGCGGCAACCGTGCTGCTGGCTTTCCTTCGTCCCTCCTTGCTGCGCCTGTTTACTCCGCGTGACAATCTGGACAGTATCATCCCTTCTTTCAAGAGCATGGGCATCACTCCTTTCCTGAAATATACCACGGCAAGTGTTTTCGTCCATAGCCTGGCATTACTCAGCATTGAGTTCTTCTCATTTACCAGCATCTGGCTGTTGTTATTGCGGGTGATTTCGTGCACCCTTCTGACTTTAACCTGCATTCTTGCTGTAGAAGGAATAAGGAGATAGGAATGGCAAAAGACTATAGATTAGAAAAGCGGAAATTTGTTATCGGGGGGATTGCTTTAACTATTGTGTTGATTTATCTGATACGCCTCTTCGTTTTGCAGATAACGACAGACGACTACAAGAAGAATGCCGACAGCAATGCTTTCCTGAATAAAATTCAATATCCCTCACGGGGAGCTATTTACGATCGTAACGGCAAACTGCTGGTATTCAACCAGCCGGCCTATGACATCACTCTCGTCCCGAAAGAGGTAGAAAATCTGGATACACTCGATTTATGTGAATCGTTAGGCATTACTCGTGCTCAGTTCCTTAAGATCATGAGCGATATGAGAGACCGCCGCCGCAATCCGGGATATTCCCGATATACCAACCAGTTGTTCATGTCACAACTCTCTGCGGAGGAGTGTGGTGTCTTCCAGGAGAAACTGTTTAAGTTTCCCGGCTTTTATATTCAGCGGCGTACGATCCGGCAATATTCATACAATGCTGCCGCCCATGCTTTGGGGGATATCGGTGAGGTATCCGTTAAAGATATGGAGGCGGATGAAGAGGGATACTACATCCGTGGAGATTATGTAGGAAAACTGGGAGTCGAAAGATCGTACGAGAAATACTTGCGTGGAGAAAAGGGAGTAGAGATTCTGTTGCGCGATGCGCACGGACGTATCCAGGGACGTTATATGGACGGAGAGTATGATCGTCCTTCCATTCCGGGCAAGAATCTGACTCTGAGTCTCGATATTGATTTGCAGATATTAGGCGAACGGTTATTGAAAAATAAGATTGGAAGTATCGTAGCTATCGAACCGGAAACCGGAGAAATCCTTTGTCTGGTTTCTTCTCCGAACTATGATCCGCATCTGATGATTGGTCGTCAGCGTGGTAAGAACCACCTGATGCTGCAACGTGATAAACAGAAACCGTTGCTCAATCGTGCGTTGATGGGAGTCTATCCTCCAGGGTCAACTTTCAAGACGGCACAGGGACTGACCTTCCTGCAAGAAGGAATCATTACCGAGCAAAGTCCTTCTTTCCCTTGTTCTCGTGGTTTCCATTATGGGCGTCTGACAGTGGGATGTCATGCTCACGGCTCACCTTTGCCATTGATTCCGGCTATTGCGACTTCCTGCAACTCCTATTTCTGTTGGGGGCTGTTCCGAATGTTCGGTGATCGTAAGTACGGTTCACCGCAGAATGCCATCACAGTCTGGAAAGATCACATGGTTTCTCAGGGATTCGGCTATAAGTTAGGAGTCGATTTGCCCGGAGAGAAACGGGGCTTGATACCGAACGCGCAATTTTATGACAAGGCTTATCGTGGACACTGGAACGGACTGACGGTCATCAGTATCTCCATCGGACAAGGTGAAATTCTGTCTACCCCTCTTCAGATAGCTAACTTAGGGGCAACGATTGCCAATCGAGGACATTTTACAACACCGCATATTGTGAAGGAAATTCAGGATGCGCAGTTGGATAGCATTTATCGACATCCACGCAACACAACCATAGAGCGAAGACATTATGAATCTGTGGTAGAAGGAATGCGTGCTGCTGCCACCGGAGGTACTTGCCGTATGCTGTCCGTGATGGTGCCGGAACTTGAAGCCTGCGGAAAGACAGGAACAGCGCAGAATCGCGGACATGACCATTCGGTGTTTATGGGCTTTGCTCCGATGAACCAGCCTAAGATCGCCATTGCCGTATATGTAGAGAATGGAGGTTGGGGAGCGACTTATGGAGTGCCGATCGGTGCATTGATGATGGAACAATATATGAAAGGGAAGTTGTCGCCCGAGAATGAGTTAAGAGCAGAAGAAATCAGTAACAGAATCATTTTATATGGTAACGAGGAACGATAGTTTGTGGAAAACACTGGATTGGGTAACGATTGGTATCTATCTGCTTTTGATTGTCGGCGGATGGTTCAGCGTTTGCGGTGCCAGCTATGACTATGGCGATCGTGACTTCTTTGATTTCTCTACCCGTGCCGGAAAGCAGTTTGTATGGATTATTTGCTCCTTTGGTCTGGGATTTGTCTTGCTGATGCTGGAAGACCGGATGTATGATATGTTCGCGTACATTATATATGTAGGGATGATTGTGCTGCTTATTGTTACCATCTTTATCGCACCGGATACGAAAGGGTCGCGTTCGTGGCTGGTGATGGGGCCGGTCAGCTTGCAACCCGCTGAGTTTGCCAAGTTTGCTACGGCACTGGCGCTGGCGAAATATATGAACTCATACTCATTCAGCATAAAGAAAGAAAAGTGTGCCTTCGTCTTGGGCTTTATCATTCTTCTTCCGATGCTCCTGATTATCGGACAGCGGGAGACGGGGTCGGCATTAGTTTATCTTGCCTTCTTTTTGGTGCTTTATCGGGAAGGAATGCCCGGTGTAGTGCTTTTTGCCGGTTTGTGTGCAGTGATTTACTTTGTTGTCGGCATCCGTTTTGATGAGGTCTTTATTGCCGATACTCCTACACCGGTGGGCGAATTTATCGTGTTGTTATTGATTCTGTTGTTTGCCGGAGGAATGGTATGGGTGTACCCTAAAAAGTGGGAACCTACACGGAACATTATCGGAGGAAGCCTGATTATTCTGCTTATCGCATATTTAATATCGGAATACGGAATACACTTCAGTCTGGTATGGGTGCAATGGGGGCTTTGTGTTCTTGTGATAGGTTATCTGTTCTATCTGGCATTGAGAGAGCGTCAACGTTCCTATTTCCTGATTGCTCTGTTTGCCATTGGCTCTATCGGCTTCTTGTATTCCAGTAACTACGTATTTGATAACATCTTGGAATCCCATCAGCAAATCCGCATCAAGGTTGTACTCGGTATGGAAGAAGACCTGACGGGAGCGGGATATAATGTCAATCAGTCAAAGATAGCCATCGGTTCTGGTGGATTGACTGGAAAAGGCTTTCTGAATGGCACACAGACGAAACTGAAATATGTGCCCGAACAAGATACTGACTTTATCTTCTGTACAGTGGGAGAGGAGCAGGGATTTGTCGGTTCGGCTGCTGTCCTGTTGGCTTTCCTTATATTGATTCTGAGACTGATTGCTTTATCCGAGCGGCAGACTTCCATTTTTGCACGTGTCTATGGTTATTCCGTTGTCAGTATCTTCCTTTTCCATCTTTTTATTAATGTCGGGATGGTGCTTGGGCTGACTCCGGTCATTGGTATTCCTTTACCGTTCTTCAGTTACGGAGGTTCTTCCTTGTGGGGATTCACCATTTTATTGTTTATCTTCCTGAGGCTGGATGCTGGAAGAGGCAGAAGGCTTTAATCTATTCTCCTTGTTTTTCAATCCGGATACCGACGTCATTGAGTCCGGTTAATTTCTCATCCTGCATTCCGTGCACAATTTTAACTGTGTAGTTTCCGGGATGCAGCGGGCGGACAGATTTGACAAAAACAGCTGTTTGATAGATACTTCCCCAGCCATTTCCTGTCCATCTTCCTGTGGAATCAGCCAGGTTGACCGCTATCGTGTCAGTGCGGCATACTGTGGAATCAAGCAGGTTTTCATGAATGAATAAGTAAAGGTTGCGGTAAGGGTATTCACTTCTGTTGCGAACTTCCGCAAATAATCTGAGTGTACCAGGAATGCTGTCCGTAACAGGACACTGAAAAGAGAGTGTATCACTCTTTCCCCATCCCTCATTGGGCAGGGACTGGTAGGAGTGATACACGGTATTTTCATTACAGGCTGCCATGAGGCAGGCACCGAATAAACAAAATAAGCTATTCCTGAGCAGGCTTTTCATTATTTTGCGGCTTCTCTTGATTCGAATTTCTTTCAGGTCTGGGAGTACGTTCCTGGTTGGGCTGCCTTCCTTGTTCCTGCGGGCGTTCCTGATTTAGAGGACGTTCCTGTTTGGGTTGTCGTTCTCTATTCTGCGGACGCTCCTGGTTACGTTCTTGATTGCGTTCCTGATTTACCGGACGCTCTTGATTTTGTGAACGTTCTTGATTCTGCGGACGGTTCGGATTCTGTGGACGTTCCTGATTCTGTCCTCTTTCCGGACGTCTGTTCTCATTATTCCGTCCTTGATTCTGTCCTCTGTTCCGGTTATTATTGTTATTGTTTCTCGGACGATTTTCTCTGTCTCCTCTTTCTCCTCTGTTGCCGTTCTCTGACGGTTGGGGACGATTCTCGTTCTCCCCCCTCTGAGGTTGCTGCGGACGATTTCCACCTTCGGCCTGTGCCTGCGGGCGGTTGTCATTATTTCCTTTTCTCTTCTTCTTGTTCCGGTTACCGTTGTTTCCGTCCTTATTATTTCGGTTACGGTCGAAGCGGGTGAGGCTTTCCTGTTCCAGCAAGTCAATCGGCTTTTTGGGTTCTTGCTTCACTTCAGCTTCGAGCAGGCTATCCGGTTTCATTCCTTTCTTGTTCATGGCAATCACCTCAAAGGCACGTTTTCCACTGATTGTTACCAGGTTGGCGGGGAAGTTCTTGTCCGTAGAGTAAGAAACATGATTACTCAGAATATCAGCTTTGAAGAAGTAGAAAGTGCCGTCCTTTGTTTCCAGTTCGATTTCTCTGGAAGGAAGGCGTTTCTGAGCTTCCACATAGCAGTCCACCTCATAGTTGAGACAACACTTTAACTTGGCGCACTGTCCGGCAAGCTTTTGAGGATTCAGTGAAATGTCCTGAAAGCGGGCGGCACTTGTAGATACCGACACAAAACTCGTCATCCATGTAGCGCAGCAAAGCTCCCGTCCGCAAGGACCGATACCTCCGATACGTCCTGCTTCCTGTCGTGCACCGATCTGTTTCATTTCAATGCGGACACGGAAAGCTTCGGCAAGTACCTTAATCAGTTGGCGGAAGTCCACACGCTCGTCAGCAATGTAGTAGAAAATAGCTTTATTGCCGTCGCCCTGATATTCCACATCACCAATTTTCATATCCAGGTTCAGGTTCAGTGCGATCTGGCGGGCACGGATCATGGTCGCATGTTCCTTCGCTTTCGCTTCGTTGAATTTCTCCATATCCACCGGCTTCGCTTTCCGGTAGATTCTTTTTATTTCAACATCAGTCTTGAAGTTGGCCTTCTTCATTTGCAGTGGGACGAGTCTTCCCGTCAGGGTCACGACACCGATGTCATGACCCGGAGCAGCTTCTACGGCAACGATGTCTCCCTTTTCCAGTTTGATTTTGTTGCTGTTGCGGTAATAGCCCTTTCGGGTGTTTTTAAATTGTACTTCCACCATATCACACTCTTCCGCGTTGCCTGGTATGTCTGCCAGCCAATCATAAGTGTTCAGTTTCTTATCTTGTCGGGAGCATCCTTTGCAGCAAAGACCGCCGCTCCCATTATGAAGCTTATATTCCATAGTTTATATATTTATTATTGCTTCAACAGTACGATCATCTTCAGTGAGAAGTCGAAGAATACCATCTTGGCATTTACATTTTGTTCTATATGTAGTTGCGCTTCGCTTAGTTCATCCATGATGCCCATTACGTTCCTTTCGTTGACGAAAGGAGCAAAGCGAGAGGCGAAATTCTGTTCGTTGATTGTCATGTATGTCAGATCACGCTGATGGAGATTGAATATAAAGTTTTCGCGGATCATGCGCTGACAGTATTCCAGAAAGTTCTTCTGGCGTTCACGTCCCATGCCGGCAACCTGTTCGCTCCAAAGCTTCATTTCCCTGATTTTCCGCTGATAGGACAATCGCATCAGGCTGACAAATAAGTCGAAGAAGAGCTGATTCTCTTCATTCAGATGAATAGTTTCCAGTGCTTTGATAAAGTTCCCGTTTGCCAGATGGGCAATGGAAAGGCTGTCGGCAGGCTGGATACCATATTTGGACTGCAATACGCGGTCGATGGCCGGCTCGTCTATTTTTCGCACGTTCATGCGTTGAGTACGGCTCAGAATGGTAGGCAGAATCATTTCCGGAGCTTCCGATACGAGCAGGAAGATAGTTTTCTCAGGTGGCTCTTCGAGCAATTTCAATAATTTGTTGGCACATACCGGATGCATCTTTTCGGGCAACCAGAGAATCGTGATCTTGAATCCTCCTTCGCTCGATTTGAGGCTGAGTTTCTTCAGGATTTCATCGCTCTCTTTTGCGTAGATGATGGCCTGTGCATTCTCGGCATCCATTTCTCTCAGCCAGTGATTCAGGTTGAAGTACGGATTCTTCAGAACGAATGGTCTCCAGTCGGCGATATAGTCGTCGCACACTTCCCGTTTTCCTTTAGAACTTTTCACGATGGGGAATACGAAATGTACGTCCGGATGTACCAGTTTGTTGAATTTCACACACGACGGACATACTCCGCAGGCATCCGTCTCATCCCGGTTGGTGCAACTGATGTAGCGGGCATAAGCGATAGCCAGCGGCATTTTACCGACTCCTTCGGGGCCACAGATCAGTTGGGCATGCGGTATGCGCCCTTCACTCACTTCCTGAATGAGTCGTTGCTTGATTTCTTCTTGTCCGATTACGTCTCTGAAAAACATATCAATAAATGATTTTAGCCACTTCTTTGATACTGTCCACTGCTCCGATGGAGTAGAAGTGGATGCTTGGCACTCCATGTGCCATTAACTCTTTGCATTGGGCGACGCACCATTCGATACCAACCTGTTCGGCTTCCTTGTCGTTCTTGCATTTCAAAACCTCCTTGACCAAATCTTCCGGCAAGTCTACTTTGAATGTCTTGGGCACCATACTGAGTTGAGACAACTTCTTGAATGGCTTGATGCCCGGAATGATAGGCACATTGATACCTGCTGCCTTCGCTTGCTCTACAAATTCGAAGTATTTCTTATTGTCGTAGAATAACTGTGTCACAGCATATTCTGCCCCTGCTTCTACTTTCTTTTTCAGCCAGAAGAGATCGGATTCGATGTTGGGAGCCTCCTCGTGCTTCTCCGGATAGCAAGCCACACCGTAGGAGAACGGACTGTTGGTTACTTTCATCTCCGAGCCGTCTACAAAGATTCCCTTATTGAAGTTATTGATTTGTTCCTGCAACTCGATAGCATGATGGTACCCGTCGCCCTCGGGAGTGAATACTGATTCATGTTTGGCCTTATCTCCCCGAAGTACCAGCAGATCGGTGATATTGAGGAATTGCAGGTCGAGCAGTACATATTCGGTTTCTTCACGGGTGAAGCCGCTGCACAGTATGTGCGGAACCACCGTTATATTATACTTGTTCTGGATAGCGGCAGCTACGGCAACAGTCCCCGGGCGTCTTCTCAGCCGGTTTCGCTGGAAAAGTCCGTTGCCCAGATCCTTATATACGTATTCGCTGCGATGCGTGGTGATATTGATATATTTCGGATCAAACTCCCGAAGGGTATCGACAGTCTGATACAGCTTTTCGATGCCTGTACCTTTCAGTGGAGGAAGGATTTCGAAAGAGAAAGCTGTTTTTTCGCTGTTATGTATTAAATCAATTACTCTCATTCTTTTTCGTTGATGTTCGTTGTCTACTTGAATTAAACGTGCATATTGGGACAAAAATACGAAAAAAGAAAGATTTCTTCTTGATTTGTTTGAAAATAGTTTGGTTTTTATCGCACTATTACATAAAAGTGGGGATGGATAAAATAAAACGGACCCTTATTTAGAGTGTTCCAGGAAATTCTCCAGAGCGGCGATCTTGTCATTCCGCAGATATTGCATATCCATGACCGGAATGTAGCTGTAAGGGATAAACTGTAACAATCTCACTGCTGCGAATTTCTTGTCAGCTGACATGAGGACATCCAGTCGAAGATTCCCGTCTGTTCCTTTCTCTATATTGATATTGTTGGAAAAATTCCCTGATTCGATCATCTCTTTCAATGGTTCAAGGTATTTCAGATTGAAGGAATAGTTCTTCTCTTTGACCACGCTTTTAGTCGGCAGATATCTCATTTCCCTGGAACGGAATTTAAGTTGGTATATGCCAAGCAGACAGAGTAATATATTGCCGATAAGATACAATATGCTATCTAAAGAAATGCCGTCCATAATGAGGAGGATCGCTTCAGGTAAGTGACATAATCCTATTAATAAAACAATAACCCCGATGATTGTTTTTTTTACGTTGAATCGTTGTCTGATATCCTGATTGGATGAGCTATCAGTTTTTGATAATTGATTTGCCATAGTCTTTTCTTTTTATACTCTTTATACCTATTTTCTATGCACTTGTGATTAAGTGTGGTTGCAAATGTAGCGGGAATCAACTGAAATGCGGTGTTCCATTCAGGACGAAAATTGTTCAAAAGGAGACTAAAGGAGTCTAAACTTCGGGATCGTTTTCGCATCTATTTGTGAAAAAAGGCAATCTTGAAGAGAGAATGTTTTGATATTCTCTTTTTAAGACTGCCTTTCGCTCATTCTCTGACGAGTCGGAAATTACTTGTCGAGAAATGATTTTTTCATTCTGGCAATGTCAGTCAGGTAATCCTGAAGATCTTGTTCATGCTCTTCTTCTTCAGCAAGGATATGCTTGGCAATGTCGCAAGTAGTGAAATCTTTTCCATTGGTAAAGTCAGCAATTTCCTGATAACGCAGTATTGCGCAACGCTCAGAAGCTACATTATCTTTTAGCAGACTTACAGAATCAAACCCTTGGGGAGCATCATATTTGCATCTTGCCAGTTCGAACCATTTCTTCGGGTCCAATACGGGTACTCCTTCCAGTTCGATAATGCGGTCGGCAAGCAGTTGCGCATGTCTGCGTTCTTCTTCCGCATGTTCTTCGAACTCGCCCTGTACGTCAGCACGCATGGCGCCTTCTACTACTAATGCACCTACCCAGTATTGGTAATATGCCAACCATTCTTCGGACAATGCTGCATTCAACTGTGAAATCAAGCTTTCTACATCAAGCTTTCCTTGTAAGATTTTTACGCTTTCTCTAGCCATAATTTAAAAGTTTAGGTTACTATATTCAAGTCGGGTATGTAACAGACGGGAGATGTTTTTGTTTGAGAGTTCGCAGTGATTTAACAGTGATTTTATATATGCATGGTATGCAGGCGTTGAAATGAGATTTCTCCTGTAATATATATAAGTGTACAAGGTAGAAAAATGCCAATATGGCAGATGGATTGATTGATTTAGGGGTGGATGTTCGTGTGCCATTTGGTATTCTTTTTTTTGTGTTCGGTAACCGGGAATGCTTGCTTCATGCTGAATCAAGCACAACCGGTTTGCTAAGACAAATGATTGAAGCATCAATAGCAGGCAAATAATAAGAGTAGATTCAAGGCGAGTATATTTTCTGCTTACTATGAATTAAACACGTGTTTTGCTCCCATGCTCTCACTTTTTGCTTGTATCGTCTTATTCATCGTTGTTACAGCTGTTGTAGCAAGTGTGGTAGCAGTGTGAGAGCAGGCATTTGCTCTCACTCTATATCCATGTTTTAATACACATCTTTCTTGATACTATGATCTGATATTCAGTGTATTAATGTCTGATGGCCCTTCTTTTATTGTCTGTATTGTATTGGATTTAGTTGACAACCTCGATTGTTATACAGCAAGCGTTAGTTTCCTCGGAGGAAACGGCAGTTCCCTTTAAAAGGAACGGTCGTTTCCATTAAAAGGAACGCCCGTTCCCTCACCGGGAAACGACAGTTTCCATTCCAAGAAATGATAGGAAACTATAAGTTATTGAGATCTAGCTGTATAGAGTACTATCGGTAATGCTATAGAGTTTATGTTCATGTCTTAACTGATTTGAATCATTTCAGTATAATTTTGATTCAACTACTGATTCACATTTTTAATTTTAAAATATGCAACAGGGTTATTTGTAGTTTAAGAAATAATTCATATCTTTACAAGACAGCATAATACTTTTGAAACTGAAAAAATAATTATTGCACATATTGATACTATCTGTGTTTTCAAGGGTTCAACGGAAAAATGGGAAAAGAATTTTTTATCCCCTCGTTTAACTTACTTGTTTGTTTTTTATTCATATAAGCAAAACTATAATAATGAAACATTTATCATATGTGTTAACCTAGTGCTAATATTTTTTGTAGCTTGTAGACGGCAACAATCAGTGTCTACTCCGTTAAATGCTGCAGAGCGAATACTCAAAGACAATCCGGATAGTGCTTTTCGTATTATACAAAGTATTCCTTATCCTGATAAACTGGATAAGGAAGATTTAGTGCGTTGGTGCTTGATAGCTGGTAAAGCTGCTGACAAATTGAATACGTCTCTTCCTCCTTCTTACTATTTCGATCATGCATATTCTTGGCTGATTAAATATGGAATAACTAAAGATCAAGTAGATATAGGGTTGTTTTGGGGGCGCTCTCTAGTGGCTGATGGGGAATATGATAAGGCAATGAGCATTTATGCAGAAGTATTGGCAATCGCAAAAGAGAAAGAACTATATAATGAAGCAGGCTATATATGTACGTATATAGCCGATCTATATGATTTTAGGGATATGCAAAAAGAGGCCAGACATCAATATGAGGAAGCGCAAGGACTATTTAAGAAAGCGGGAAATATCAAAAGTCATGTATTTGCTTTGCGAAATATAGCTCGTGAATGGGCCTTTTTCGATTCTTTGGAATGTGCATTAAAATATATGGGAATAGCAGATTCTATTGCTCAGCAGTTGCATGATAATGAGGTTAGATCTTCTCTAGATAATGCTTTGGGTAACATTTATTTGGCAATGAATCAATATTCTAAAGCAGAATATCATTTCCTTAAATCAACATCTTTGGATAAGGAAAATGAATTGTATAATACATTCTGTCTGATCAAACTATATCTGCAAGTTGGTGATATTTTAAAAGCTCGTGAGCTTTTGTCTACACTGCCTTTAGATAACTCTGAATATGAATATGGTATAGAGCGGGCTTTTTATCAGGTAACTAAAGCGGAAGGCAACTATAAAGAAGCACTTAAGTATCTCGAAAGTTGTAAATCTTTTAGTGATTCCATTACTATACTACAGAATAATACAAAAATACTGGAAGTAGAAAAGAAATTTAATAATTTGAGACTTAAAGAAAAGAATCATCAATTGGAACTCACTCAGCAAAAGTATATGATTATAATTTGTATATGTTTGATTTTTGGTATAGCTATCACATTACTCTATTTGCTGTACAGGCAAAAAACCAAAAATGAAATGAATAAGCAAGCCCTTGAGTTGAATAATATAAAACTAGAGTTGGCTAATGCCTTTATAGAGTTGGATAAAAAGAAAAATCAATTAGTGGTTTCGCAAAAAGAGAATGAAAGTAGTCAAAGTCGATTAGAAAATGAAATTAAAAACTTAACCTCTAATTATAAGAAATTGCAGCGAAGAAGAATTGTTACGTCAATAATTTTTAGAAAATTAGTGAATATTGCTGAACGTAATACGAATTGCAATGAACCATTACTAACGGAGCAATTATGGTTCTCTATTGTTTCTGAAATAACAGAAACTTATCCGAATTTAAAAATGTATTTATTAGAACGATACCCCAATTTATCAAGTCAGGAGTGGGAATATTGTTGTTTATGCATGTTTAATTTTGATTCGAAAACCGAAGCTAGATTGCTTGGTATTAATCCTAGTTCAGTTTCTACAAAGCGATTAAGGTTCAGACAAAAATTGGGAATCTCTGCTTTACAGGAAGAAGCCAACTTGTGTGAGTATCTGATTAACGAGCTTTTAAAATAATCCTATTTAAGTAGTTCTTTTCTGAATAAGGCAATGCATGCTGCTATATTGATAGTGGCATGCACTTTTTTTATTTTAATGCTCTGAAAGTCCCTTTGAAATAGTGAATGTATACTATATGTCTATGTTGTTTTTATAAGTTGT
This sequence comes from Bacteroides sp. B1-V-101, assembly GCF_023656585.1. NCBI lineage: Bacteria > Pseudomonadati > Bacteroidota > Bacteroidia > Bacteroidales > Bacteroidaceae > Bacteroides > Bacteroides sp. B1-V-101. The sequence goes on from NZ_JAMOKH010000027.1 coordinate 88,263, forward strand.
TGATAATCAAGCTGTATTTGTCTATTCTGATATTGTTTTGAATATAACAAACGAATCATCTATCCCCTATATTTGCAAAAAAACAAAATTAATAAATATGAAAAAGTTTGAGCTTGTATTATTAGTGATGTTATTAATGCCTGTTTCTTTTGCAGTAGCTAACAGACATGTTGATATTAAAATGGAATGGCGAGAGGGGCAAAAAACTTCTGTTGACCCCGAATGGCTTAAAGTGTATGTGGATGATGAAAGCAAAAGTCTTTATTTAAATTTTAAAGACAGTTTTGCTCCTATAACTATTGAAGTAAAAGACATTGAAAAACAAATCGTTTTTCGAACTATAATATTCCCTGTTGTGGCAGGAGAGTATACTCTTTATTTAGGTGATCTATCATTAGGTCAATATGAGTTGTATATATACAATGCAAATGTTAAGGTTATAGGAAACTTTAACCTTTAAGGATTGATATATAGATATTTCAGAAGAATAGTATTATCAATGCAATAATTATTTAAATCTAAAGTTATGAGAGCAAACACAATGTCTAATTTAAGGATAAGACTACCTACATTTAGGTGAGATACTAATCTTTATCAAGTAATTTTTTGACACTTAATGTTTAATTTGAATAGTCATGAGAAAGTTATTTATGTTATTTTCTTTTGCTATGATGATTCTCTGTGGATGTACGGACGAATCGGAGGAAGTAAATACGAACAATGAAACTACTACTGGTATAACTACTAGGGCGGTTGGTGTGGTTGTATGGGAAGCTCAACCTGGCACTGTAGATATTCCTTTTGGACAAGCTGTAACCATAGGATTGGATGGCTCAGTAACAAAATGATGTCTAAGGGATATGTGCCTTTATTTATATCGAAAAGTTATTAATTAAAACTTGTAATATTATGAAATCATTATTTTTAAAAAGTATAGTTTTAGTGCTATTCTTGGCTGTTGCAGTTCTTGCAAATGCACAAATTAAGTATTATTCGAATGGTAAATTGACAATTGGCAATACCGAACCTTATTCATTTTATCATACGACGTTTAGTGGAAACGGAATATATATGAAATGTAATGCTAGTAACTTCTTTCAAATTGATTGTAGTCCGGCTGCAACTCGATTGGCTAGTCATTATGATCAAGTTGTTTTCTATAATACAGCATCCGGAGTATATAATAGCATTCAGGTGAAAAATGTATATAACTATTCTGATGCTAGAGCAAAAATTAATATTAATCCGTTAGGTTATGGTTTAAATGTTCTGTCTAAATTGAATGCTGTAAGTTATGATTTCAAAGATAAGAATGAACCGGCAGCCGCTGCTTTTCGAGTAGGTGGAGATGGTAAAGAAATTGGGTTATTGGCTCAGGAAGTCGAGAAAGTTCTTCCGAATATAGTATTGACTGACCCGGATGGGAATAAACTAATTAATTATACAGCAATTATTCCTATAATGATTCAATCAATCAAGGAATTAAAAGCAGAAGTTGAGGCTTTGAAAGCAAATAAATAGATCGACTATGCAGCAAAGACATATAGATAGATATTCCTATTTTAATGAACTTGCAATAACTTCTCGAGACTTTTATATTGATTATCTCGAGAAGTTTGTTGCTATAAAAAGAGGTCTGAATATATTGGAGATAGGGTGTGGGGAAGGAGGAAATTTGTTACCATTTGCCGAAAAAGAATGCAATGTAACAGGAATAGATCGTTCCGAAGAACGAATCTCTCAGGCAATTAGTTATTTTAAACTTTTAGGTTTTAATGGGCGGTTTATTTATTCTGATTTTTTTGATTTTAGTTCTGAAGAGGATATGAATAAATATGATATAATTTTGATACATGACGTTATAGAACATATAGATAAATGTCGGAAAGTTGAATTTATACTTCATGCTAAAGAGTTTCTGTCTGAAACAGGTATAATCTTTTGGGGATTTCCTGCTTGGCAAATGCCGTTTGGTGGACATCAACAAATATGCCGTAATGGATTTTGTTCTAAAATGCCATTTATTCATCTTTTACCTTTATCTGTGTACAATAAAATTCTATTTATTTTTGGTGAAAATGATTCATGTATTAAAGAATTGTTGAATATAAAAGCTGCGGGGCTGTCTATAGAGCATTTTGAAAGCATAATAAAAGAAAGTAATGGCAGAATTGTAGACCGAATTTTGTGGTTTATTAATCCCCATTATAAGCAAAAGTTTAAATTAAAACCGCGCAAACTTATGCCAATACTTAGTTCTATTCGATATATTCGAAATTATTTTTCTACTTCCTGTTTCTACATAACTAAATGATTGTATCTTATAAAGAATTGGGGTTTCATATGTCCAGAGGGCGAACGAAGCCCTATTTTGTTTTAAGACATGCAACAAGCTGTGTGACTACTCATGACAGCTACTTTCAACTTCCAGAGCTCCCCTCTACTGTATCTATCCTGTGTTTTATATAACAGACTATTTCATGAATCTGATATTTCCTCTTCATTTCCCTGATGTATACGCCCGCGCTCACTCACCTAACGCGCGTGTGAATATAATAATGTGCATGCCTTTCCTCTGTTCCTCCTGTATCCGAGAAAAATATGTTCTACAACATCCTTATGACTCAACACTTTAGCGAGTCTTTTCAAAAATAATTCAAAAAAAGAGTGATTTAAGTTTGGAGTATATTTGAAAAGGGGCTACTTTTGCACCCGCTTTCCAAGAGAAGAAAGCCTTGATAAATTGACTTAGTGTAAAAGCAAGGGTCTGCTTAACCATAAGAACAAAAAAAACTTCCGATAAAGTTTGGAAGATAATGCTTAAAGTTCTTATCTTTGCAGTCCGATTCGCAAAGAAAAGGCGTTTTGTTTTTCTTCTTTACCTTCTTTCCCTTTCGCTAAGAGAGCCTGAGAAACGATAGAAAAAGAAAAACGAAAAAAAACTTCCGAAAACATTTGGTAGTTAAAATAAAACCTCTTACCTTTGCACCCGCTTTTAAAACGAAAGCAAGATGTTCTTTGAAATATTGATAAACAATACAAGTAGTACAAGAAAAAAATAGAACCGTCAATACTTGTCTTATATATATTAATATGTGTGAGGCGTAAGGTATTAATGAAATCAATAAATTGTACG
>NZ_JAMOKH010000028.1:0-85497 GCF_023656585.1 Bacteroides sp. B1-V-101
ACTCCCTGCTCGGTTAAGTTTTCCCGAAACAGATAAGTCGGCTGATGATAGGTCATTTTCAAAGAACACTTTCCTAATCTCTTGCCAAAGAGATATTTACGATGCAACCTTTACGGGCGCACATAAAAACTTTATATAGTCAGCCATGCCTTCACGTGCGATTGCCTTCCAAGCCTCCTCTACAACTATCATCTTTCGCACCCCATGCAAACGTCTCATTTTGTTTATGAAAGCCTCCATAATGATGACAGTGACTACCGGAAAAAGAATTTTATGCTCCTTAATTTCGTCAATTTCAAATACCACAAAACGCTTGTTCAAGAGGTCGAGCTGCTCGTCGGAGTTCAGCAGATAATCGTACTCTCCACCACGATAATAAGGAGCCAATACATTCAGAAAGTTAGTGAGATCGAAATCCTTCTCGCGGTAATGCTTCTCCTCCAGTATTCCACGGAACTCTCCCTGTACGAACTCGTAGAAAGTATTAAAGGAAGGAACCAGCTCATTGTCCTCCTTTATCTTTTCAAGGAACAGGTTAACCGCCATTGAGAGTGCTACTTCCTCGGCACGGGTAATGACTTCCGTATCCCTTTTCCAGAGCGACATGATCAGCGTTTTAATGGACTCTTTCTTTTCCAGGTCAAAGACCTTGTCTTCGGTGAAAAATGGATTAAAAGCTATCGGATGTTTTTCACTATACGTATAATATATGCCATCCTCACCGTTTGTGCGCTGGTGAATCAGGTCACATAATCCCTTGTAACTGTTACCGATGTCGATCAATATAATGTGGGTATTCTGTTCCCAATACTGTCTCACAAGATGGTTCATAAAAAATGACTTGCCCGAACCGGAAGGCCCGATGACCAGCTTGTTACGGTTGGTTGTAATACCACGACGCATCGGTTCGTCCGAAATATCCAGATGCAGGGGCTTCCCGTTTGTCCGGTCTGCCATCTTGATACCGAATGGCGACAGGGAATCCGCATAGTTCGTCTCTTCCGTAAAGAAGCAGACTCCCTGTTCGACGAAAGTGAAAAAGGACTCCTCGGAAGGGAAATCGCCCTCGCCTCCCGGAATACCTGCCCAATACAAGGCAGGTGCGTCAATGGTATTATAACGGGGCTTGCATCCCATCAGGGCCAGAGCAGAACCGGTATCGTTCTTTATCACCTTGAGCTTCTCCCGGCTGTCCGACCATGCCATGACATTGCAATGGCAACGGATGGCGGTCAGCCCGAAGGAATGCGCCTCGTCCAGGTAGGCATCAATCCACTGCTTGTTAAGTTGGTTGGCTCGGCTGTATTTGGAAAGCGAGTGCATGTTGCGTGCCGTCTTCTCAAAGCGTTGCAGGATTTCTGCCGAATCATCGATGAACAGGAACTGGTTGTAAATATGGTTACAGGAGAGCATTAGCCCCACCGGAGCGGCAAAACTTAGACGGCAGTCGCTGCGGTCGGTGGAGTATTTCTCATACCGGGTATCCGTCTGGACGGAACCGGGAAGATCATCCACATCGGAAAGCGTATGTACGCAGAGGATATCATCCCCGATGCGCATCTCCGACGCGCTCATCTGTATATCCTTCAGTGTGGTCGTGTCCTGCTGCGAAAGAGAAAAATACTTTTCAATCAATCCGGCCTGCTGCGGTGTGCCGACTATCTCATCGGTGGTCAACCGCTCCAGACGGATAAAGGCCGAGTCATTCAGGATGCGCTCGAACTGGTCGACACTCTCCAAAAACAGGCTGACCGTTTCTTTGTCCCGGACTTCCTTCGGAATTATATTCCCCCGGCAGAGGATGGAGAAATTGCTCTGGCTGCGGCTGCGTTCCTTAGTCGTCTTGGTGATAAACAGGTAAGAGAAATGATTTAGGAAAGGCCGTTCATTAAAATGAAGTTCGAAAGAACGGTCCAAAAAACTCATCCCGTCTTTCTGCGTGTCGGCCTTGTAATTTTCTTTCAGAAACCAGTCCTGGCGGTGTACTATCGTATAATTCGGCAGTACCTTGACTGCCTTTGTTCATGTGCCGTGCATGGATGCATAATCTGCGGAAGTGACCGTGAACAGCTCCGGAAGAAAGACCTTGAAGCCGATGGTCACGTCCGCGTCTTTGGAGAGAATGCACCCTTCCTCCACGGACAGGATTGGAAACTTACTTTCCAGCGTTGCGGCTTTTAATATATTTCTCATGAATGCGTTTTTTAAATAAGGAAGATATACGTTTGCGATTGATGATATAGGACGGGTGGTACTTGACTGCGGCCAGCTTCATCAAGCCGTTGGGACCATACTTCTTGTTCAGGTGGAACACCCCGAAGATCAGAGAGAAAGCGGAGAGGACACCGAAACCGATACAGAACCACCGGTCAATACCTATCATATAGAAGATGACGAACAGCAGGAAAATGGCCAGCAAGCCCCCGACAAAAAAGTACAGGTATTGTGCCTGCAAGCCGTTGAATTCCACGTTGCGTCCGATTCCCTTGTTGATATTGTATTCCATAGCCTGCTATATTACAGGAAGAAGGAACGAAGGACTGTCGCCGCGACGATGAGGAAGACGCAGGCTCCAAACCAGCTCCCGGCGGTTTTACCGGTGTCGGGGTCGCCGCTACTGAACTTCGAATATACCTTAATGGCACCTATCAGCCCCACAATAGCCCCTGCCGCATATATCAACTTGGTGGCGGGGTCAAAATAACCGGTAAGCATGGATGTGGCCTTTGTTATACCGGCACTTCCGTCCCCTTCGGCATAGGCACTCAGGGTGGAAACAGCTATTCATGCGATAAGAGCAACCGTCTTTTTAAAATGTCTTTTCATATACAATCTAATTTTTTAATGTGAATAAAAACCTTGTTTCAAACAAACCGCAGGAAGTTTCCTGCCTGCGGATTTGTCCTTGCAACCACGATGTCTTTTTAGGATCAACCTGAGTCATAGTAACCAATCATAGATACCTCCATTTTTAAGGGGTTAATCACTCTTTTAATGTTCGCTCCGGTAAAGGGTAAGGATCAACCGGAATCATAGAAGCCTCTCATATATCTATATCTTCCTTTTAACAGGTTATACACTACGTTTCAAGAACCCGTCCTGCCCGGATCAACCGGAGTCAAAGAAATCTATCATGCTTTTTCGTCTTTTTAGGTTATACATTCTGTTTTAAAACTCGCTGCACCCGGATCAACCGGAATCATAATACTGTCTCATATTCCTTACTTGTTCTATTTTATTGGGGCACATGCTCCGTAATATCAAATTCCCGGAGAATGTCGTCCCTATTCTTTCCAGTCAATAAATGGGGTTCACCCCGGTCTACATACAAACGCATATAGCGTTTCAGTTTATCGCTGCTTCCCAAGACGCTCGCCTGCAGTACCCTTTCCATGTTCGTGCCTTCCAGCTTTTGGAAAGTCTGCCGGGCCTGTTCCTGTTCCGCTTCCGTAAGTTCGTCCGATGCCATTGCTTTCTCAATCATATCCATATCGTCAAAGGTGACACCGGTTGCCCGGTGGGGATTGCTCCGCTGTACGTATCCCGTAATCTCGTAGCGTTCGGGAATCTCCTCTTTTTCTTCACCGGAAGAAGGAGAGGGCTCCTGCATATAATCAATTTCAGGATAATTCAGTTTTTGAAAAAGAGCCGGAACTTCCGGGAATTTCGTATTCTTATCAAGGGGTTCGTGTACTCGGAGAACCGGCTCTGTTTTCTTTTCGGGAGTAAAGGTATCACTCTTTTCTATGCCTGATTCAGGCTGTCCGCTATTGTCATCTATTGTCAGTGAATGTCGCATTTGGTATCGGCTTTTGCCTATTATTCCCGCCTGAGACGGAGCAATTGCCGGATGGATGGCGGCAGGTGCAGTCCGACGTTCCTTCTTGTCCTTTCTGCCTCTCCATGTGAAAATGCTGCCTGTATGCACATACTTTTCAATGCTCAGGTAAGAGGCATAGATGAACAGGATAATAAAAAGGTATTCCATGTCCTTATGATTTTAGTGATTGGTAATACTTCTCCAGCACAGCGTTTATCAATCCGCCGTTCTCTTCGAAATGATGTGCCAGCACCTGGTTTACAAAACCGGCTACGGTCACCTCGCCACGTCCCACCGCCCATACCAAGGAAGAGATGCGGTGATGCAGGTCGGCATCGATATGCAATGATTTACGGGATTTGGTCCTGACCGTATTCAGGAAGGATGCCCTGTAAGCGTCGATTTCCCCGGTGGTAAAGACCGGAGCTTCGCTACTCCCGGCAATCTCCTCTGCCGTATCCTCCGGCTTAGGGGATACACTCGTTGCAGGGGAGTCCGGTCGTATCGTCCCTTTCCTGGCGACAATATCCAATATGGCCTTCTCATCAATGCTCCGAGGGTCAAATTTCTTTTTTCCGCTGTCCATAATTCCTTTTATTATAAGGTATGGGAGGCATCCAGATGTGTTACGGCACATAACTCCTCTATCAGTTCACAGAGACCCGAACCTTTTATCTGGCGGTTGTCGGGAGGGAACAGTGTGGAACGGAAGATACTGTTCTTCAGGGAGCTCAACTCCTTGTTATAGCGTTTGGTATCCGGTATCCGTGACTCCAGCAGGTGTAACTCCGCTTTTTGTATGACACGGTTCCAGGACTCGTAGCTTTCTGTCCGTTCACGCTTGTCGACCATGTTCCAGAAAAGATAGATGCCTTTCAGGTTACAGTTGTGCCTGGCAATCAGTTCTTCCTCCACCACCTCGGCAAACTGGAGGGAACTCTGCATGACGACATTATCGGCCTTTAGGGGGATGAAAATGTAATCTATTGCGGAAATGGTATGGACAACCCCTTCGCTGCGGAGGGTTCCCGGAAGGTCGAACAGTACGACATCAAAGACGGCATCCTGCTCTTCGATGTAGCGGTACAGGTCTTCTATCGCTTTCTCCGGATTGCTTTTGATTACCGGATAGGAACGTTTCCGGATTTGTTCATGCTGCCGGTAGAGGACCACTTTGAGAAAATCACTTTCCTGCACGCTTTCTATGTCCCGGTCACGCATCCGGGAGATGCTGTGCTGGGGGGAGTCGCAATCCACGACACCCACCTTCAAACCTTTCTGGTAGTGAAGGATACTGGCCACCAGAACTGTGAAGGCAGACTTTCCGACTCCTCCTTTCTGGCTGGCAAAGGCAATTAATAACGGTTCTTTTTTCATACGCTTTCTTTATATAATCAGATAAAAATATAATGCTGTAAAACTGTAATGCTTATAATTGTATATCGTTCTACACTGCAAAAGAAAGGAATGCCGGGAAAAGATGAAATACCCTGTCACGGATAGTCATGGATAGTCAGGAATTGACAGGAGGAAACGCCGTCAGGCAGACAGGAAAGGTTGCAATGAAAAAAGAAAAATCCCTGCCTCATCTTTGAAGCAGGGACTAATAATAAAGGAGCGATACCGGTTACCGGACGTAACCGGCGGCTTGCAAGTCCGTCAGGAAATGTTCAGGGGTATCGGTGGCAACTGACACGCCATGCAGCTCCCCGTAACGCCGGGCAAAGTTCTCCATATACTCCTGATCCGTGCAATCATAGTCGAACCGGCTCCCCTCACGGAGCAGCCGGACGAACTCTTCCGGGCTGGCGGCGGTTATCTGACCGCCATCCAGCAAATGATAAGTCTGTATCATACCGCTAACTTTTTAGTTCTAAGTTTAAAAAATAATTTCTGTTTCCCGTCCAGGAAGGGTAACTCCTCCAATGTCATCCGGCTGGGAAGGCTGGATCTTTTCGCAAAGGTAATTAATCCGTTCAAGAACCGGATCCAATTCTCCATCTTTGTGAAATTGGTCGTACCGGAATGCTGGCGGAACTCAACGGTCCGGTGCCTAGAATAAGCCTCAAAATTGACCTTGTGGTATCGGTCATTATTAAAGACCTCCCGCAGGCCGTCTATCGTCCTTACCGATTTGATTCTCTCGTCGGAAACACCGGAGAGGGTTTTGCAGTAGGTATTGTTCCGGCGTGTCCTTGGCATAAAGGCATCAATCAGGTGTTCGAGATGCTTGTAGGTCAAAGTCAGATTCTTCCAGGTGTCCAGATTGAAACCAGCCGCATCCATATGGACATGGAACCCGCAACTGTCATTCACTTTTGCATTACAGATGTCAAGCACCCAGCATACCGTTTCCAGCTCTTTCAGGCCATTCTCACCCACCAGTATCGGGCTGACCAGCTCGAAAGTATTATTTCCCTGCAGGCTGCTGTCCGTCACCAGCTTCCAATGATCCTTGGTCGTGTGGTTATAACCCTCAACGGCAACATGGATACCGGCCTCCCTCAATTCGCGTGCCAGTCTTTCCATATTACAGTTATAGGCTTCAATCTCAATACCGAACTTGTGGGTGAAGGTGTAATCCATCAGGGTGGTTGCTGCCCTGTTCAGCAAGACTCCACCTTCTCTTTCAAGCATTTTCTTCTCAACATTATATACAAAACCATAGTTGCCACGTGTCACCAAATCGGCAATTTCCCTGCGCATCAGGCCCAGACGGAGCAGCTGCTCAATCTTGCTCGTCTTGGTGGTACTCTGTTCTAAGATATTTCTAACTTGTTCGTTCATAGCTTTTTATCCTTTATTATTATACCACTAAGGTAGCATAATAAACCCACATGTCATAGTATTAGAAGCCTTATTGTCAGACTGTTAGCTTAGTTTAGCTAAGGCTAAATACCCTTATTTTATGTATCCGATTATAACATTGCAGCAATCTACAAGGACAGCAATACAGCAATCTACAGTTCAGGGAACCTGTCTTTTTTTCTCATCGTTTCCCCGGTTAGGGAGATTAGATAATTATGCTTATTTTTGTGCATTGAAAACTTAACCCGTAACGAATAGATTATGATGAAATACCTGATTGTGTCCGACATACATGGCTCGTTACCGGCACTGGAACAAGTGCTGGCATTTTACAGGGAGCAGCAATGCGGAATGCTTTGTATTTTGGGAGATATCCTGAATTATGGTCCCCGGAACGGGATACCTCAAGGACTTGACCCGAAAGGGATCGCAGAACGTCTCAATGCGATGGCCGGTGAGATTGTCGCCATCCGTGGAAACTGTGATTCGGAGGTGGACCAGATGCTGCTGGACTTTCCCATCCTGTCCGATTACACCCTGTTGGTGGATAATGGAAAACGTTTCTTTCTCACCCACGGACATATCTACAATGAGGACAGACTGCCGAAGGGAAGGTTCGATTGTCTTTTTTATGGTCACACCCACCGGTGGAAACTTGAACGGACTGAGCATACAGCGGTCTGCAATACCGGCTCCATCACTTTCCCGAAGGACGGGAACATGCCAACATTCGCTATTTACTGTGACGGTACGGTATCCGTTCACCGGCTGGACGGCAGCAGGCTCAAGGAACTTTCTCTCTGATGGGGAATGTATAATAACAGCCTATTATAATTGTAGCCTTTTATAATTGCTTATCCATTATACAAATATAGCAATATCCAAAACGCCAATTATTCAGTTGTCACTGTGTAACATTCCAAGAGACTACAGATATAATAGTATTCGGATTATCCGATTATCAAAATATTCAGTTCTCTGAATATTCAATTATCACGAAAAAGAAGCCATCTGATGTGTCGGATAATCGTAGAATGCTCTACTATTACAGGAAGCTACAGCCTATTCCGCCTCCGGAATATTGGTAAAAAACGCCAACTTTCCTGAAGAAGCAGACCGAAATCGGGAGAGGTTGCCATCGGGAGGGAGGCACCAGTCGGGGCAATCTACAGTTCTACTTAAAAACGTTGTCCCCGTAGAGGGGACAGCAAGTTGTGTTTTCGTTTAACGAAAACCGGACGGTTTAACGGCATATTCCGCCGCCAAACCGTTCCTCAGAATATAGCTCCAGAGTCGCAAATTCAGCCAGAAAGAAACTGCATGTTGCAAGAGTTATTTATTGATATCTTCCTTTAAAGACTTGATTCTTTTATTATTAATCATTCTTCCCGGCTTGATTGAACTAAAAATAAAAAATAACTGTTACCCCAATTCCAATTGCAATGAATTTGGTTTTGGCATTTATCATCTTTAGTAGCTGTAATACATCCTTCTAAACTCTTCCCCTTGGTCTTGTTGGTCTGGTAACATGTTTGGATGGTCCCTACCAGAACTTATAGTTAAAGTAAAAACGGAATTGTTTTTTGTAATATCCCTTACAAAAAATAGGAAGTCCCAAATTAGATTCTGAATAATTAATTTTAAAGGCATTCTTTATGTCATCTAAAGAATTAAAAAATAGATTGCCATCTCCTTTTGTATCATCAGAAATAAGATATAATGTGATAATTGATTTTTGTAATATTTCTGTGTCTTTAGGGGAAAAACTTTGAAGACTTGACTATATCCTGTATTTTACAGGAAAGTATAAATTTGGACTGTGAACTAGAAATAAATTAGGGGATCTTTTTATTGGGGAGAACGTATGAACTGGTATATATTGGTATTGATAATTGACGTACCAGCTGTGCATCTGTCCATTTTCTATCTCGGTAGCGATATACAAGGTTGGAAGATGAATACAGAAGGGGTTGCACAAATGAGAAGAATTTAGTGGCTATACTGTTTTCGCTGTGCTGTATGCTGGCGGGAAGGATACTCCTTTTGGGAAAGTAGAAAGATAAAAGGCAGTCGGGCACTAGAGATAAAAAGTGAGAGGAGCTCCATAGAACGGAAGCTCTCCTCTTTTATTTTTTTATTTTGTACTAAGTTATAAGATTCCGGCTTGTCACAAGCAAGAATAATATAAGCAGATTCCTGTTTCACAACAGATATCTATGCCGCAAAGATACATGAAATATATATTAACACAATGATTTAACGGGTTTTGTTGGGGAAGCTGTCTGTGACGGGGGAATGGACGCTAAGGTGCTTGACATACTGGAGAACTGCTTCGAGTGGAACAGGGACAGGAAACTGATACGGAAAATAAGGAAAGAGGTGGAGGACTTCGAGCGTTGGACGGAAATGAAGGCGGCAGAAATGCTGCGTGCCAAGAGGCAGCAAAAATAAATCTCATTTATATCATATTATGCAATATACAAAGCTGATAAAATATTCAAAAAAAAATATTTTATCAGCTTTCAAATAATGAATTACTACATAACCTACATTAAGAAGTGCATTAGTATATAGAAAGTAGTGAATATACACTAGTTACGATAAGCCGAGTTTTTTTTACTAAAGATGGTGGCGAAGATTCTTGTTTCATTACTTCTCTGTCATCGAAATATGAAGTTAAAAACATAATTGTCAAAATCAACAAACGTGTATACTGTTTTATAATTAATATAATTAAGGTTAATACTGAATACGTTAAAAGTCAAAAGTGCCATGTTTATAAGAGGACCGGGAAGGTTTATAATAATCCTCACCCGGGGTCTGGGGTTGTATAAAATCTTGTCTGAATATTTCTGTAGGATTATCTGTAATTAAATCTGCATCATGGGTATATATGTTAAAATAGCACTCTGGATCTGTTTTTTGGTTATATGGTCCTTCTCCCACAAAAGAAAATTTGTAAAAACCAATTTTTTCTCCGTCTTTTCTGACTGTAAGGAACCAGACATTACCACTACTTATCGTTTTAAATCTCAATCCGTTTAATGATGAATAAGTTTCCTCTATAAACTGGCCATTCAAATATGTCTGTTTTTTACAAGTAAAAGGTGACTCAAATCTACCACCTTCAGCTGGTAGAATAAAAGGATTCTGTTCCGAATGGATTTTATACACAAATGTCAACTTTCCTTTATCTATAATTAGTGGAATTTTTTCTACTTTTATGCCATTAATAGTAGAGTAAGAAATCTGTAAATCAGCATTCAAAATTTTATCTTCTTTATTAATATTTGAGGTTATATTTAATACTACCTGATCGCCCTCCACTTTTGTTTCTATATCAGAAAAAAGAGTTTTATCAAATTCTACCGAAACATCCCTGGGAATAATCGGAACCTCTGAACTTAAAACATCATCTATTAATGTTTTTTTTATAATCGTAATCGTAATAATACGTTTCTCTCCAAGACAGCTAAACGGTTTGGATGCGTCCTTACTTGTTAATACTTGATACTCTGTTTTTCTATTGTTTTCCTCTTTTTGACAGGATAACAATGCTAAAGAAATAAACAAAAGAATAAATACCTTTCTCATATTAATGCAAATTAGTTACTATAAATAAAAGTAATATTTAATATTGTTGAAACCTCAACATCTGATACAAACTCTTTTGCGGAATCAACAAATTCATTTTTACTATTATAAGATAATTGAACAACAAGTATTTTGTTTTGAGAGCTTTATTTTGACCATTATCTTTTTTATCTTATTGGTATGATTATAAAACATATACTACAATTCTGGAAGAAGAATTGAATGTCCTTATAATGCAAAAGCTTTTTTACTAGATAAAATCAATAATATCATATTGTAAATATAAGGCTAAATCTGTATTTTACAGTTATAAAAAAAAACTTTAAATCTAACAAATAAATTTATATATGTATTATAATCAAATTCTTAAGATTAAAGTATCCGGAATTATCTAACATAAAACTAACATTTATATTTTAAAATAGAATCAGCTCACAAGCTATTTCTAGCTAAGCATTTCCGGTACCGTGAATGATGATTTCGGTCTGGTTACCGGTGCGTCAGTCTTCGTAAAAGGTACAAGCAACGGTTGTATCACCGACTGCATTAGCCAATGTATCTTCCGAAGAAACCTTGGTCATTTCATTCATTGGTTATCAAACACAAGAAGTTCCGGTAAACAATTAGCGGAAGTTTTTCATCAACTTAAGAGAGGGCTCACAACAACTGCAAGAAGTAGTGGTAATGGCAATGGGTTATGGTGATGTCCGCTGCAAACACCTAACAGGTTCTATCGTTAAAGCAGACATCAAGTTATTTGGGGATATTCCTAAAAAAATAAAATGTAAGAGGGTGCACCTCATCTTGAACAAGTATATGACATGCTCGATAAAGCATTTGATAAGTGTGATAACCTTGACGGACTCGTACTTCATTCTGATCAAGGTTAGCAATACCAACACTTCGGATATCGGAAAAGGCTTGAAGAGCATCATATAATTCAAAGTATGTCGAGAAAGGGAAACTGTCTGGACAACTCTATGATGGAGAATTTTTTCAGAATTATGAAATCTGAACTTCTATACGCTGAAAAGTTCGAGTCTCCGGAAGACTTCACAAAGGCTTTGGAAGGATATATAGATTATTATAATAATAAAAGAATTAAGTCCCGGTTAAAAGGAAAGAGTCCAGTACAATACCGAACTCTTTCTATAACTGGATAGTGTTTAACCAGTCCAAATTTTTGGGGTCACTTCATCAGTCGGACACCCTCTTTATTTTTGGAAGGAGGCTATCCCGAACTCGCGTTATAAGTTTAGTTGCCGAACCACTCTATAGCCATGGGATTTCCTATGGTGGTTATCATAGGAATAGGATTAATCTTATCTGTCTGAGGATTGAGATAATAGATGCCTTTTGTTGTCGTTGAAGCATTGGCGATTGCCAAACCGTCTTTATATTTAGACACTAACACGCCATAGCCATTGGACAAATCCAATCCTTCTATTTTCTTCATCTTCTGATTGTATAAATCAAAGACTACAGCTCGGCTCGCTATAGCGCCATGTCCCGTTTCTCCTGGTTTGTAATAACCGGGAATATCAATGTATCCGTAGGCTTTGCCATTGGCTGCATAACAAATTGAAGCGGCAAAACCAGCTACTTTCTCTTCTCCTTCGATAGAAGCTCCGGTTATCGTCCAATGGTATGTTGGATCAAAGTCTGTTTCTCCTTTCTTAATCCGAAGTATGCCGGCCTTATGACCTGCCACCATTCCGAAGTTCCCGAGACAAGAAATGTATATATCGCCTTTTTCATCCATGAATAAAGACTTGGGGTCGATCGGACGTGTGGCTTGAGAAAAACCACTGGTTTTCTCTGAAATCATCTTGACCAACTTGTCCGTCTTGGTGTCAATGACGGCTACATCTGCTTGTTTGTAATTCTCAGGGCTTGTCCAACCTCCCACCATCTGGCTTAGACCAGCAAACACATATCCGTCACGCTCAATCATGATTCCGATGTCCGGATTATTATCTTGAATACCCAAAGAGGTCAGGTTGATCTCTCCTGTCTTCTGCATCGTTTCGGGATTAAATATGTAAATCAGTCCTAGTCCGGCAAGCGATAGATAGGCTTTTGTGGAAGATAGTTTGACAAGATTGTTGGCACTGTTATTGGCAGGCAATTGCAAGCTTCCCTCTCTTTGTAAAATTCCATTCGTGCGACGGTATTTAATCAGTTCGTTTTTGTCCATTGTCAAATGATAGCTTGGGAAGACATAGACTTCCTGACCTATTATCATAGGATAAGAACTGCCAAAGGGAACATTTATACCATTGTTGTTATTGGTAGCCATCGTCTTGCCTAATACAGGCTCATCAATGAGTTGCATATAAACCGTTCCATCCATACCTGTTGCATTGGGTAGGGCTGTTGTTAGGAGAATCTTTCCCGAACCTCCTGCAATAGGATTGTCCGGATCATTCTTGTCACATGAGTTAAGGCACAATGCAGCGAATATCGCTGCTACAAAAAATACATTCTTTTTCATTTCTTTTTTTGTTTAATGATTGTTAATTTGTTACTTAAATACGTATCTGAATCTGATAGTGAAGCTACGTCCGGGTAAAGGACGGTTAAACTCGCTGATCATTTTTGTATCGGTCAGGTTGTTTATTTTTCCCATAATGAAGTAGCGCCCATTGCCAAAGCTTTGCTCAAAGCCTATATTGCACGAGAGGGCTCGAGGTATGCGATGCTGCTGGAATTGGCTTTGTTCGAAGTCGTACAGATATTCTTCCACAAATGAAGCATCGGTGAATATGCGCGTATTCATCCCGCTGCCTCCGAACAGATTTTCTTTGTGAAACTCCAATCCTGCGTTTGCCATCAGATAGGGTATATTGGGCATACGGCTACCTTTGGTAGGGTTGGCAACAGTTGTATTTTGTTCATACTTACGCACATCTCGCAGATCTTGGTAAGTGGCGTTCACATAGCCATAGAGCCACCGTGTCATGTCGGCTTTCACCTCTGCTTCCATACCAAGAGTCCGCATCTCGCCGAAGTTCTGATACTGCGACTGCAAGAATCCGCCCGTAAAGCGAATCATGTCTTTGAGATGCATATAGTATCCGTTCAGTTCAATCTGTAAGTTAGAGGAGGCTTTTCCAGTTAAATCGAATAACATTCCTATGTTGACACTTATATTGCGTTCGGGAGTGAGATTGCCGGCAGGAGCTATCACGTATCCATCACCCAACAGTTCCTCTTCCGATGGAAGCCTTACATCATATCCGAACGAAGCTTTTGCCATCAGACTGGGTGTGATGCGGTAGCGAAGTGCATTGCTGATGCCGAAATCATTCTTGTGTGTGTCTATATCCTCTGCTGTCTTTACCAGGACACTTGCCATCCGCGTTTTCATCGAGTAGTAGTAATACTTGACGTTGAAAGAGTTAAGGAACTTATCGTTCGAGGTGCGATAGTCGTAATTCAAGCCTGCCACCCAACTGAACATATTGCTTGGAAAGTCGGTACGATAACCTATGACCTTGTCCTTCATCCCATCACGAGGGTTGGCATGAGCGTATTTCAGCAAAGAGTTGAAGTTTACCGAATGGTTCTCATTGACAAGATAGTTGAGATTCAATTTGTGCTGCAATTGATGCTTTTCATTCGTCAATAATGAAGCCCATTTGCCGATTTCGCCGCCGAATTCGGAAACTGCCGGATAATGCGTTCCATCCCAATGTGTGCGGTGCGAGGCGGTATCGGCAAAATGATAGTCGGTATAGATATACCCCAGCTGCCAGTCCAAGTCCAGGCCGTCTAAGAGGAAGTTTTCTTTCTCCATCTTATTGGCGAAAATAAAGGCGTTGGAATGGCTGTGTGCATGCCGGATGTTCGATTCTATCCCCTGTATATCTTTGTAAGTATGTATGAAAACGGGTTCAAACTCCACCAAGTCAAACCACCACTTCCGTGCCTTAAAGCTACCGCCGATGACTGTTTTTTTAAACTTGTCGTGATCGCGGGTTATAGTAAGCCCCTCTTGAAAAGGAGACTTCATCTTGTAGTCGTTGTCGGCATAGGTATAAAAACCTCCCAGCCCGAACTCGATTCCTTTTGGGGCAATGTTCATCTTGCTCACAACGGATGCATTGTGCGTATTGAAACTGCCGTAAGAATAGTTCACGTCCAAATATTTAGGCGGATACTCTTTGATGACAATATTGACCGCACCACCTACGGCAGAACCTCCGAACTTGGCAGGGACAACTCCTTTGTATATCTCGATGCGGTCGATCATTTCGACCGGAATATCATTGATGTCGATAAAATCGGAATTGTCGTTCATCGGATTCCCGTCAATGAAAAGCCCGATGCGTTTGCCTTCCAGTCCGCGCACCGATATGCGAGAGGTACTGCCCGTTCCACCCGTGGCACGCACGGTGATTCCGGCAGTTTTTGCCAGAATGTCTTGTACATTGTTAACCGTTCCTTGTATCTGGTTCATGCTGATAACGGATATGGGCATGGCCTGCTCCCGTAACTTACGGGCTTCGCTCTTACCCATCACTACCACCTCGTCCAACGATTTTGCTTCGGCTTTCAGGCGGATGATGATTTTTTTCCCTCTCTCTTTACCCACCGTGAGCTTGCGGGTTTGCGTGTGGTAGCCTATAAACCTTACAGTAAGCGTATAAGTGGCTGCGGGAACATCGGAAAGTAAGAACTCGCCATGCCCGTCTGTCACAATGCCCTTTTTCAGCTCTTCGATGAAGATGGTTGCGCCGGGCAGTGGTTCTTCGCCTGCATTGTCGATGACCACGCCTGCAATCCGTCCTCCACCTGTTTGGGCGGACACGCTGATACCTGTGAGCATCAGCGTGAAAAAGAAAAATAATACTTGCTGCTTCATTGTTTCTTGTTATGAATATTAAAGAGCAGAATCGGGTGCTTCGGGCAAATCTCCGGGATTCGGACTCGGTTTAGCCGATCCGGCCTCGCTTTCACGTATCACCACATGCTGTACGTTTTTTGCCTGATTGCGCATTTCGAGTTTGGGAAAAAACTGAATGCGTGGTGTTTTGAGAGTTTCGGCGGTAACGGCTTTTTCCGTTTCCACGCGTTTCCCGTTGGATACAACCTTAAATGACCCGAGGTTGGCCAGGTCAACGGTTCTGCCGCTGAGCATCTCTTCACGTACGATTTTCGCCAAGGCGGTGATGGCTGACCGCACGTCGGCACGGCTCAGGGCTGTGGCATTGACAATCCGATCCTCTAGCTGCTTGGTGGTAATCTTGTCTTGTGCAATGGGAGAGGCGTAATACATGGTTTTGCCCTTGTGTTTACCGATGCGCATCTCTTCTTTTTTTACGTTGTATAGTAACATGACTTTTGATGTTTTTGATGGTTATACTTTGAATAATTTTGCTGTTCTACTTAAACAGCTTCAGTAAACGGCTTTGATCGCTCCATTGGAACGTCTTTCACCGTTTAACTTAAACGATTCCGATTGCTTAAGTCCGCATTCTCTTTAACTGCTGTCGTATGTCTTCTTCATAATCTTTTCAAATTTTGTTTATGGTTATTAAAATGGTGTGGATCTCAAAAGCAGTATTTAGCCTTTGCCCATACTTCCGAATTGTGCTTATACGGGCCGAACATACCCTCGCTTCCTCCGAACCAGTCGTAGCCTGCCAAGAGGTGGATGTGGTCGTTCAGGGCATAGTCAGCCGTGAAACGGCTGAACCAGCCCTTGTGGTTGAGGTCGAAATAGGTGAAGTCGGAAAGCTGTAAGTTGCTGTCCAGTAACTTCTTCGACACGCAGAGCGTAAGGAGCGAATTATGGCGGGGCTGTGCGACGTAGCTTTCGTACTTGAAAATACTCTCGGAAGAGAACTGAGCCATCACTGTCCATTCATGAGGGGCATACCAGTCGGCCCCCACCAACCAATTGATGGTGTTGAATCCTTTTTGAGGGGTGGAGGCGGCTTGCTGTATGTAGCTGAAATGCTTCCCGAGGTTGAAGGCCGCTTCGCCGCGCAGCACGAACTGTCCCAAGGGCTTTGAGACATCGCCTCCGACGAATCCCATGCGGTAGTATCGGGGCGAAACCGTAAGTTGGGAGCCCGATGGTTTGTACTCGATGACGGGCATCTTGTTCCACGTATGCAGCGCGGCAAGCGAGAAGTCTACCCCCGGCAGGGCGAAAGAGAGCCTGCCCCCGTATTCTACGTTGGAGAGGCGTAGCTCGGGGCGGCTTCCCTCCGCGTCCCAGACAAGGGACCGGGGTGTTTCTTTAGGCAACACGCTCCACGGATTGGCGGCATCGGTGGGCAGCTTGTATCCTTCGAAAGTGGGAACGGCAAGCAGTTCGAGCTTTATCTTGTCGTTGAAGACGAAGAACCGCAGGGCATTGACGGGCATGCGGATGTCGTCGTAGTCTTGCGCCAAGAACTCGGTCATATCCATGGGTGAGACGAGGTCGGTGATACGTACGCCGTCGGCCGCACCCCAGATGACAAGTTGTCGCCCGAGACGAAAGCCCCAGTGCTCCTGCCGATGGTCAAGGTATGCTTCCCGCAGTTCAAAGCCGGTGCGCTCTTTCAGCAAGGCGTTGTAGGTAGCGTTGAACGAGACGAAGAGCGAAGAGCCTGCGAAGTTTTTGCCGACCTCGCCCCTGAGTCGGGTACGGGAAGACATCCAATCGTTCGGCTTTTCGGAGCGGAAGGCGTGGTAGGTGTCGACAAGGCCTTTGAGCTGCCACGACGATTCGCCCGCTCCTTGTCCCCAAACTCCATGCACGGGGCAAAACAGAAAGACCGAGAGGCAAAGCCCCGCGGAAAGACGATTGAACGCTTTCATCAGAACCTGCCTTTCTCTAACGTGGTCACGTTAAACTTGCTCTCCTCCATGGGAATGTTGTACGTCGGATTCTTGATTTCGAGAACCGTCTGATGCTCGGTTTGCACGTTGGTCATGTGCATCTTCCGGGCTACCCAGAAGCCCTCTACCTTGGCAATATCCGACATCTCGAGACGACGGTGCAGCTTGCCCATCTTGTCGTAATATTCCACCCTGACAGGTATCAGACAGTCCTGACGTATCAGGGCCGTTTTCCTGGAGTAAATATCACGCTTGTCCTTAGGCAAGGATTCCAGTTTCCAGCACTTCTGTCCGTCGACGGTTTCTTCGCCCAGGAGCGTGTGCGTATCCTCGTCCACGTTGCGGCTGCCCATGTCGTCGTAGGTAAAGTCGCTACCCATAAAGTAGTCTTGCTTGGCAGACGAACCGCTGATACGGCGCGTTTTCTTTATGGCGGGCAGATAGAGCCATTTGTCATCGTCCTTGTTTAGCTCATCATAATCCCACGTCAAGAAGCCCGTCCCCTTTACATCGCCGGGATATTGGAAGAACATGATGCTCTTGCGGTCTTTCTTTTCTTTGCCCACATCGATGGAGTAGGAAATGAGCTTGCGTTCGCGCACCGCTCCGCGTTTGTTGATTAACGTCATAACCATTTCAGACCGACGGGTATCGCCGTCGGGACGGTCTTTTACCTTTTGGGCAATCTCTCTGCCCGTTTGTGCGCATGTTGTGGCAGCGAACCCCACCACAAGCATGGCTACTACTGCGATTGATCTCTTCATTTGTCCTTTTTCTTTATAATTGATTCTGATTGATTCGATTTATATTCCGGTCTCCTTCTGCCGTGCTACCATGCGGGCAAATTCGCCGTTTCGGGCAAGCAGTTCGTCGGGTGCTCCTTGTTCTGCGACGGTTCCGTCTTTCAGCACCACGATATGATGAGCGTTGGCAACGGTGCGCATACGGTGTGCGATGATGACGACGGTCTTGTTCTTGATCAACTCCGATATACCGGCCTGTATCAACGTTTCGTTCTCTACGTCCAGACTTGCCGTTGCTTCGTCCAAGAGGATGACAGGAGCATCTTTGAGAAGCGCACGGGCAATGGATATGCGTTGGCGTTCGCCTCCCGATAGCGATTCTCCGTTTTCGCCTATCAAGGTGTCGTAACCGTTGGGCAGCCGGGCGATGAACTCATCGCAACGGGCAAGACGTGCTACCGCTTTCACCTCTTCCTCGGTAGCGTCTTTCTTCCCGATTTTGATGTTGTCCATGACGGAAGCGTTGAAAAGCAACACGTCCTGAAAGACTACGGCATAGTTTTTCAAGAGCATTTCGGGATCTATTTTTGAGATGTCCCGTCCGCCAAGTGTGATCTTTCCGCCATGAATATCCCAAAAGCGGGCAGCTAATTTTGCCGAAGTGCTTTTGCCTCCCCCCGAAGGTCCCACAAGTGCCGTTACTTTGCCTTGCTTGGCAGTGAAAGAGACGTTGCGCAGCACCTGCTTGCTTGTCTCGTAAGCAAAATCGACCTTGTCAAAACAGATGTCGTAACCCTCTACCGTGCAATCCTCATCGCCTTGCTGTGCGGGCATGTCGTTCATCTCACGTATGCGGTCGATACGCACATCGAGTAGTATCAGTGTCGCCATATGGTTGAACACGTCCATGATGGGGTTGTAGATGCTGGCTACAACGAGCAGGAAGACCAAGTAAGTGAACATGTCGATGCTGCCCAAACCAAGTAAATAAGCTCCCGCAATGATAACGCTTGCCAAACCAAGTTTCAGGATAGACTGTGCACTGCCCACAAGCCCCGCTCCGAGAAATTCGCCTCGCTGCAGAGTGGCTTCATATATCTCGAGCTGTTTGTCTAAACGGTCGCAATAGGCTGCCTCTCCGTTGTACGATTTAATCTCCTGCGCTGCTTCAAGCCCTTCCTGTATCTGCTCGGTCGTATCACGCCTTACGTGATAGTACTCCTTATTAGCTTTATCCATAAGCCTTTTTCCTAAGAAGATGACCGTTGTCGCTACCGGTACGACCCCAAAGAGAGCAAGGGCCAGTTGCCAGTTGTAGAAGAACATCCCGGTGGCAATCAAGATAATGCTGATGACAGAGGCGAAGAGTTGTGGAACTGTGTGAGAGAAGAGGGTTTCCAACATGTTACAATCCTCCATCATCGTAGCGGTGAGATCCGAAAGATTCTTTTCTCCGAAGAAAGCCAAAGGCAATTTACGCAGCTTCTCGGCAATGCCAATACGACGGTTGGCACTCTCGGTATAGATTTTCGTGTAGGTGCTCTTGTACTGTATCATCGCAATCACAAAGAGTACCGTCATAAAACAGAGAGCCGTCAGCACGTAGTACCAGAGCCCGTGCGTCGTGCTGTTCCCGGCTTGGATAACAGGGTGCAGGTAATCGGTGATGAACAGAAAGATGAAGATTACCGGCAGCATCAGTGCCAGGTTGAGAAAAAGAGAAGCTATAACCCCTTTTATAAAGGTCTTTGCCCCGTCTTCCGATAAGGTGAATCTGTGTTGAAAATATTTACTAATATTCATAATGTTGTCTCCTGAGGTTTATACCGTCCATGTCACGGTTCGTTGATATTCATTCCACATGCTGTTATAGATGCCGTTTCGGGCTATCAACTCGCTGTGTGTGCCTTCTTCGGCAATCTTGCCTTGTGCTATCACCAGTATCTTGTCGGCATCCTGTACGCTAGTCAGATGATGGGCGATCATCAACACTGTCTTTCCTTTTCTCAGCTCGTGCAGGGCTTTTTGTATCAGGTGTTCGTTTTCGGGGTCGGCAAAAGCTGTTGCTTCGTCCAGGACAACAATCGGCGCATCTTTCAAGATGGCCCGGGCCAAGACAATGCGTTGCTGTTCCCCTCCCGAAAGGAATGTTCCATCTACTCCTATCTTCGTGTTCAATCCGTTGGGTAGCCGGTCGATGATCTCCCGACTTTGGGAAAGGTCTATGGCACGTTGCACGGCTTCATCACTCGCTGCCGGATTACCGTATTTGATGTTCTCCAGCAAAGAGGTCTTGAAGAGTTTTGTATTCTGGAAGACGAAAGCGATGTGGTTCATCAGGTTGTCTTTGGCAATGTTTTTCACATTTATTCCGCCAATCGTCACACTACCTGCTGATACGTCCCAAAAGCGGGGAATGAGTTGGGCAATGGTGGTCTTCCCTCCTCCCGATTGCCCCACAAGGGCAAAAGTCTTCCCTTCGGGGAGGTGGAAGCTGATACCGTCTACGGCATTTTGACCGGCATTGGGATAGGCAAACGAAACGTTCTCGAATGTCACATCGCAAGCGGTGATTTTCTCCGGATTTTCGGCTATTGGGAGTGGTTCGCTACTCGTCAGGTTTTCCACCCGGCTTATGGCTTGATCTGCCAGAAACATATCTTGTTGCAGATACATCACTTTCATCACATTGGTTGCTATCACCGGAGTAATCAGCACATACAGGAACATATCGGTGATGATGGGGGCAATGTTTTCGCTTTTGTTGCCGATAAGCAATATGACTACGGGGACAAGTAGGAAAGCAAAGCTATTGATGGCCACCGTGTAGAGTGACATCGGCTTTTGCCAACCCAGCGTGTATTTGGTAACTAAATCCCGGTAGGCGATGATGCTGTCGTAAAAACGTTTGAAAGAGAATATCGTTTGCTGGAACACTTTCACCACCGAAATACCACGTACGTATTCCACCGCTTCGCTGCTCATATGCTCTTGTGCTCCGAGGTATTCATTTTGGAACGCCTTCTGAGCAGTTGTATTCATCCGTGTCATGATGAAGACAGCCGCCGTGAGGGGGATCAGGCACGCCAGACCAAGTTGCCAGTTGAAGACGAAGATCAATATTATAACCGACAGCGGGGCTATAAAACTCCCCGCCAGGTCGGGCAAGAGATGTGCGACAAACGTGTGGGTTTCAGAAGCATTTTCATCAATAATCTTACGCATCTGTCCGCTGGTATTCCGGTCGAAGAAGCCAAGCGGCATCTGCATGATTTTTCTCATAGCCGTACGTCGCATATTGGTTTCTACCCGGAACGCCGCTAAGTGCAAAAGCATCAGCCCGGCAAAGTAAATGACAAGGCCGGCAACGGCTGTGCCTACCGCCCACCATGCATAGACGTTGATAGGGATTCCTGAGGCAACGCTGCCAGTCAATAGTAGCGAGCGTACGATAAGCCAAATGAAGATGAACGGCATAAGCGAGAGCAGACCGCTTAATCCCGACAGTGTCAGGGCTATGGGCATAAGCACCTTGCGTTTGCCCATGTAAAATTGAAGTTTCTTTAATGTATTCATATTAATTGATTGTTTCATTGGTTTCTATCTCTTTCCCGAATAACCGGAACTTTTGGAATAACACGGGTGTAACGCAGAGGTCGGCCACGAGTGCCGATACGATACCCGCTACGGAGAGCAGACCCATGTGTATAAAAGAGAGGCCTTCGGAAGTCATGTAAATAGCGAAGTTCGCACATATCACGACACTGGTCAGAATGATTGGTGTCCCGATCGTACGGAACGAGCGGAGAATGGCATCCCGATAATTACCTCGACGGTCGAACTCCAAATGCCCGTGGTTGATGAAGTGAATGGTGTCGTCGACAGCCAAACCGAGGATCATCGGCATAATGGTTGCGGTCATCATATCCAACGGGTAGCCCAGCCATCCCATCAGTCCGCCGACCACCAAAGCCGGAGTGATATTGGGTATCAAACCGATAAGCCCGATGCGTACACTGCCAAAGACCAACATCATTAGGATGCCGATAATAAGGAGAGAGATGGCAAATGAAACCATCTGCCCGCGAGCCACGTACTGCATCATCACGGTAAATTGCGGAATACTACCCACTGTAGTGACAGAAGCTTCGGGGAAGAGCCTGGCGGCATTGGCTGCAATATCGTTCAACTCTCGTTCTACCTCGCCGGAGTCAAAACTGCTGATCTCCACCATCAGGCGCAAACGTCGATAGTCGTAATCGATCCAATATTCC
This sequence comes from Bacteroides sp. B1-V-101, assembly GCF_023656585.1. Lineage (NCBI taxonomy): Bacteria > Pseudomonadati > Bacteroidota > Bacteroidia > Bacteroidales > Bacteroidaceae > Bacteroides > Bacteroides sp. B1-V-101. Next base: position 22,077 of record NZ_JAMOKH010000028.1, read on the forward strand.
GCTTCGCTACCGCCTGCATTCTCGTAAAGGAGCAGCAGTTGTGCCACCTCTTCCGGATTCGTCGGAATACGATAATAAGCCGCATCTCCTTCGTGCAGGGTTTGATTCAGGTCTTTTAGGATATTCAGCACTGTAGTCGTTCGCTTGGTTAGCTTATAGCCTTCGGCCTTTTGTGCCAGAGAGTCTAAGCGTACAAGCATTGCCGGCGATTTTGTCAAGCCGTCTTCGGGCAGGTCTATCATGACGTCGTAGGTGTAGATGGATCCCAGTTCGCTTTCACCTACTTCCAGCAGATTGTTTACATAGGCTATTTTACGTCCCATGGTGCGTTCTATGTCAAAGGCGGTCTCTATCTTGGTGAATTGATAAATGAGTGCTGCGGTAAGCAGCCCTGCAATCCATAGGATCAATGTGCCATGCCGGAGTACGCTTTCTCCCAAACGCCCCAGTTGATGGTCGAGCCACCGTCCGCCGGTTTCCTGCACTTTGGGATGAGGTTTGCCGTTCTTGCCAAAACTCAACAGCACGGGCATCAGTGTAATGGCAATGAAGAAAGCCAGCATCACGCACGAGGAGGTAGCGATACCAATGAACCGCATGGGCTGCATCGGAATAGCGAGAAACGACAGCAGGGCGGCAAAGGTGGTGAGTGCACTGAACAACACAGGCCAGCCCATTTCACCCACGGTCTCTTCTACGGCTCGTCGACGTTCTCCGTGTAGAAGGAATTGCCGTTTGAAATAGGAAAAGATATGTATGTTATAGGCTATCGAGACGGCAAACGCCAACAGCATAGGTATCATCATCATACCGCTGTCTATCGTCATGCCGACATATCCCAACAGTCCATACACAATCACAATTGAGCCTGCCGCCGTGATAAGTGGAACGACAACGCCCCGTAGGGAGCGTGTTATGAGTAACAAAATAAGAATGGAAACGAGTGCGGCAATGCCCATCACACGGGGCATCTCTTTGCCAATCCATTTCATCTTCATGGCGGTAACGTAGGGCAAGCCTGTGCCTTTGGGATGGAGCTTTTGGTATTTGTCTTTAGTGATGATATGCTCCAGCTCATTCCCCGTTAGCACTTCAGGAGAAACGGCATTCTTACCTTTATTCCACACTGAATCTTTAGGAAAGGTACGCAACTTGAGAATAATCCACGAGAGCGTACCATCTTTGGAGACAAGCCGCTCGGCAATATGTGGCTTCATATAGGCTTTGCGACGTATCGTTTCCAGACTTGCCGCATCAGTGGGAATAAGGTCAGGCACTATCTGCTCGATAGTCATTCCTTCTTCATTCCCTACCATAAATTCGATGTCAGTGAGCGAAGTGATTTTGTCGGCGTATGAAATGCTATCCATCATTTCGTTCGTGAGTTCGCGGATGAGCTCTAAGTTCTCTTTCATAAACGAATTGTCGCATTGGGTCAGTACGGCGGCAAAATTGTCATTGCCGAATATATCCTTGAATTCTTTGGTCTTGACAAGCATCGGGTCGTCTTCGAGGAAGTAGTTTTCCCACGAAGCACTCACCTTGAAATATCTTAACCCTGTAAATCCTATGGCGAAGACGAGGATAAACAAGCTTAGTACAAGCCATCGTTTTTGTACCATCCATCTGCCCTGACGGGCAAACCAGTCATTGATTCTTTCTATTTTCATATCGTTTGTTATTGGTAAGTTCATTCATTTCAACACATTCAGCAGCGTGACGAGAAATAGCTTTCCACTTTGGGGCTACATATGATAATGGTGACAATGTGCGTGGACACAAGAATGCTCTTTGTGGGCATCATGCACGTGACAACGGCAGGAGTGAGAAGTGTTCATATTCTTTCTTTTTTTTACTTATGTTTTTTATATTACTTAGTCTTGCTAACACAACATCAGCAGGTTGAGTGCCATAACCGCCATGCCTGCTACCAAACCATAGATAGTATGATGGTGCTTACCGTATTCTTCGGCAGCGGGTAGTAACTCATCAAGCGAGATAAATACCATGATACCGGCAATCATCCCGAAAATAACGCCGAAAACATGGTCATTGAGGAATGGTGCCAAGATAAGATAGCCGATGACGGCTCCTACCGGCTCGGCCAATCCCGATAGAAATGAAAGCCAAAAGGCCCGTTTACGATTACCTGTAGCATAATAGATCGGAACGGAGACGGAAATGCCTTCGGGTATATTATGTATGGCGATGGCACAGGCAATAGGTATAGCAATGTTTATATCCTTCAATGCTGCAAGAAACGTAACCATACCTTCCGGGAAATTGTGTATTGCCAGCACCAAGGCTGTCACTACATCGACGCGTAATAATTGAGGCTTTATTTCAGTCTTTCGTTCTTCCTTTAAGCTCATTTCTTCCACCCGATGCATTTCGTGTGGATTTTCGTAGTGAGGAATTAGCTTATCAATAAGTAGAATCAATACGATTCCCCCGAAAAAAGAAAGTGTGGAATGAAGAGTTCCGTCGTCCTTGCCATGTATATTGGCAAGAGTCTGCAAAGAAGAGGCAAACAGATTGGCGAAAGACATATAAATCATTACTGCTGTTGAAAATCCCAATGAAAGAGAAAGGAATGAAGTATTGGTGCGCTTAGCAAAAAATGCAATCGCACTGCCTATCCCTGTGGATATACCGGCAAACGATGTTAGGAAAAATGCTATAAGTACTGGTTGAGACATGGCTATGATGGATTGGAAGTTAGTGCGTCAAAAGAGAACAAAAGTTTGTTTTGTTCAGAAGCAAAGCGAGCCGCTCTTTGCAGGCGGCTCGCTCGGTAGGAGAAACAGTTAGATTTAGAAATAAGACGTTTCATGCTTTTGGCAACTAAGTTTAGTTCGGTCAGTCTGCGGATGTACGATGTTGGTACTTTGATCTTTCGTCCCAATAATTTCTTTGGGCAAAACCTTTCCGATACGGGAGACTGCCCTGCTTTGCGTAACCCATGACTCCTCGCAGAAGAAAAGCCCGTTGACTCCTTGTACGAGTGTTAATTCGTCGTTGCTGATGATGTTGATGATACTCATATGCTGATTATTATTTAGTGATTCTTCTGGAATGACTCGGCGTTCCAACTCCTGCATCAAACGAAACGCTGCCTGACAAGATTGCAGCATCTGTCCATGCAGGCTATAGGTGTGGAGTCGAGCAGAAGGTAGCTGATGCCTATTGTCTCGGAATCAAATACAAAAGAGATTCGATTGTTTACAATCGTACAATCATTTCCGCAAGGCTTGCATTGCAGACAAGACGAGAAACGGATGTTTTGATTAGTTATCTCTTGACAGACAGGATGTTTCAATAGTTCTGCCTTCATCTTTCATTCTTTACATTCATGAGTTTCTTCCATCCTCCCGTGCTAAAGCGAATATACTCACTGATGAAACACTCTATCTCTTCGCAGGAAAGTTCCTTATGTTGCACCACCTCTTTCATCATATTAATCCACCAAGAGCAGGTGAAGTGCATGAAGAACGGAGAAATATCGGTATGTAGTTCCGGATGGAGTCTTCTCATCTTTTCCATATATTCCATCCCTATTGTGGCACTCTTCTCAATCCACTCTTCCAAATAATCTTTGAGGCGAGAATGCTGCGTAGAGAAAAACAGCAAATTTAATTCACTTCGGTAACGAGTTATAATGCCCATAAGCTCCTGCAAAGATGCACGATGATATTCATCTGAGATAAATATGTCAAGGGAGAAATTCTCCGGTCGGTTGTGATCTTCCAGCATCCTGTACATAGCAGCCAAAAGAGGACGCAACACATCAACCAGTAAATCGTCCTTACAGGGATAGTAATTGTATATATTGCTCAGACCAATGCCCGACAACTTAGAAATCTCACGCATAGACACCGACTTGAAGCCCTTTTCGAAAAAAGCTTTCTGCGCTGTTTCCAGCAATAGCTTACGTATATAATCCTTCGTTGTTTGCATAGGTCAGAACATAATTCTTTATTTTATAACGCAAAATTAGTCACATATTTTTTCGGTTGCAATACCTTAAAATGATGATTTTTTTACTTACCATTCCCCATTTATGGTAATTCAGCAAATGAAATTTATAACTTTCAATATGCTACTCCTAATCATATCAAAGCTACAAATACTCACTTATTTACAATCTCTAGCACTCACTTTTTTTTGTTTACTTTTGTCTGTAAACCGCTACTGACGTCATTAAATACATAGTAATATGAGCAAAAAAATCAAAGACCAAGAAGTTCTTTTGGTCAAAGATCAGAAGGACGATAGCCTCCGAGCCGTAGTCGGAGCAGATGGGAAAAGCGGACTGAAGTTGCATTCTTTCAAAGTCTCCTTTGAGAGTGTCGTTGCCAGCGTGCATGTATACCAATAGACGATTACTCACTACCAATATAAGGAAAAGTTGCATGCAAATGAAATTTATCATACGCCATGCAACTTTGGAGCCAATTCATAAGAAGAGGAGCTAACGGAGAAAAAGAACTTTTTCAGTGCCCTCAGATTTCGGGCTTCCTTTTTTATTTACCTTCAACAACTCCAAATATTCTTATTACATCAATCTTCGATAGTACATACACTTACACGGTTCCAATCCGGTTCGGTAAACATGTCACCTACTCCCTGATCTTCGGCAGTAATACGAGACGTATTAATCTTGTATTTATTAACAAGGATTGTTTTTACAGCTTCTGCACGTGCGGTAGCAATTTTTGCGTTGATCTCAACATTGCCTTCTGGAGAAGCGTACCCTTTAATAATGACTTTTGAATCGGGATATTTCTTCATGTAGGAGGCTACACGTTCCACATTCGGTAGCTGTGATGCATCCACTGATGAGCGACCTTGTCTGAAAGTAATGATAGATTCCGGAACGCGGGCAGTCTTGACTACTGTTTCAATGGGAACGACCTTTGTACGACATTCTTCCAACTCTTTATGCAAACCGCTAATTCTTTGGTTAGCATTGTTTAGTTCTCTGTCACGACTGCCCACCTGTTCGCGAAGTGCATTAATAGCAACATTCAAATCATCAATTTCGCTCTGATTGTAGACTTTTACTTTAGTAAAGTAATGATTCCCAGTACTCATCTTGAAGTGATAAGTCAATCCGGCAGTCAGTTCAAATGTTGCATTGTTTGCATTGAAACGACTCTTTGCCTGATTAAAATCACCTTGCATATCATATACGATAGCGGGCTTAATTCCCAATGTCCATGCTTTTGTTTCACCGAGGTTGAAATTAAGATTCAATCCGAGACGGGTAGACCATGAATTGTCATCTCCTTTACCATTTACATAATAATGCAACCACCCCATTCCGGCAATAGCTTCTATCTCAAACAAACGAGGTTTGCCCCGATAGCTTGCAAATAGATTTATTAAGTTAATTTTACTTAACAAGCTGACATCTAAAACATCAAAAGCTGTTTTACTCGGAGTTGTATTGATATATCCCATTCCCTGAAATTCCAAACCGAAAACTAGGAGTTAATTGTTTGGATATTCCAACTCCGAAACCGGGACGCATCCCTTTAAAGAAAGAGGCGTGAGTGAGAGGGGTAACTGCTCCTGCATTCACTCCTACAGACCAATTGTCCATAAACTTTGTTCCTTCTACAACTGATTGGGCATTTACAATAAATGTTCCCAAAGTAAAAACTAATAAAATAGCAATTTTCTTCATAATCTATTGTTTTATTTTTTTCGAATGCAAAAGTAAAAAGATTGCAGAGCTTTTTAGTTGTAGGACAAAAGAATAAATCTAATACATTGATTTTTATTTTACTTATAATCAGTAGTTTGCAAAAATGGTTCAATTAATAATCTAACACATATCTAACACCCTTGATAAAATTCAAAAAAGCACTTACACTTACACCTTTAGGGTAGTCAAGTTTATTTTTTAACAACAACGAGTGAACTGATACTTTTACTCTGAATAGCAATAACTTACTGCTATTTTGTACTATTACGATTATACATATTATATAATATGCTAATAAGCAATTATATATTGTTAGGCCCAATAAAAAATATATATAAATAGCGAGCGATAATCATATAAGTTAAAGAATAATTTATATTGGTAAAATATTCCTAATCGCCCATGCAAAAAATAAAACACATTATTATATTCGCAATATGAAATGTAAGATTATAATTGGACTATCAGCTATTCTCTATTTTACAGGTTGTTATAACAGGGAACAGACCCCTCGCCTTAGTGAGGCTGAAAAGCTAATGCAGAACAACCCGGATAGTGCATTAGCAATACTACAAAAACTCAAACCAGAAGGCAACCGGGCTGAACAGGCCAGATATGCATTGCTCTATTCCGAAGCTTTGGAAAAAAAACAAATGAAAGTTACTGACGATTCATTGATCCGCCAGGCTTGGCAATATTATAAACATTACCCCAAAGATTTACGTCACCAGTGTAAAACTCTATATTATTGGGGAAGAATTAAATTACGCACAGGTGATAAACCGGGAGCATTACGTCTTTTTCTCAAAATAGAAGAGAAACTGACAGATACCGATGAATCTTATTACAAAGGGCTTTTATACAGACAGATCGGTGAAGTATATTATAAACAAATGAACTACAGCCGGGCATATCATTATTTCCACGAAGCCAGAAATAATTTCCGCCAATCGGGTGATATCCAGGAGGAGACAAAGGCAACCCTTGACATGGCAGCCGCTACTTTTCACTCAAAAGATATAGAAAAAGCAATAAGGCTGTATTCGGCGGCTCTTGACTTGGCCGATGAACATAATAACAGTAATCTGATAGAAGTCAGCCTTACTAATCTTGCATCACTATATGTGATATCCAAACGGCATATATCCAATGACCTGTTACAGCGAATCGAACTTTCCGCCCGACAGGATACGGTATATGGATATCACACATTGACAGATGTAAGTCTTTTGAAGAATCATATAGACAGTGCACGGTATTATCTGGAGCTTGCAAAGGCGCACACTACTGATATTTGCGACATGGCAGAACTACAATACACTGCATACCATATCGAAGCGCAGGCTAAAAATTTTGAAAAAGCAACGGACAATGTACATCGCTATATCTACTTGAACGATTCAATAATGCGCTCAAACATGCAATTCTCCGCCGGTATGGTCGAGCGGGACTATTTTAAAGAGCGAACAAAATTCGCCCAATACAGAATGAAAAACCGGACTGTCTGGGAAATAGCTATAGCAGCCGCTACCTTTTTTATTATTGGAATTGCCTGGTATATCGTCCGCCAACGTTTACGCATGCAACGTGATCGTACCAACCATTATTTGTTATTGACAGAGAAAGCCAATTCCGAGTACAAGGCTCTTACTGAACGCGTGAAAGAACAGCAGACTACGGAAAGTTATTTAAGAGGATTGGCTGCTTCACGCTTTGACATTGTCGATAAACTTGGAAAGACCTACTATGAACGTGAAAATACAACATCGCAACAGTCAGTCATATTTAATGAAGTAAAGCAGATAATTACAGATTTTGCAGAAAGCAATGAAATACTGCAAGAATTGGAAAAAATCGTAAACACTTGTCATGACAATGCCATGTACAAGCTCAAGGAAGATTTTCCGACCATGAAAACTTCTGACACCAGGCTGTTATGCTATATTTTTGTAGGATTCTCACCACAAGTAATTAGCTTATTCATGAAGGATACGGTGGCTAACGTATATGCTCGAAAATCACGGCTCAAATCACGTATCAAATCTGCAAAAATAGTAAATAAAGAACTGTTTTTAAATCTTTTGGGATAAAACGGTACATTATTTACGGTAATATATTTTTGACAGGTAAAGGCGCATTTCAGTAATTATATGGATAAAACAAGGAATATGCTTGGCGAGATGAAATAACTATACACAATCCATCTTATAAGTTGTGATCAAGAAAAACAATATCAAAACAGATTTGAACAGTCTTCTTAAAAAGGCAAACAATCTACTTTTGCTTATATATTTGGAGAAGTAGCTAATTTGAAACATAATGCTTTAAATATATCTGACGGATACAATTCAGGAACAGATAACAGTTTATTTTTTTATTATATAAGAACATGCAAAAAAAGAATTTATTCGGAATACTTATTTTAATTGCTTATTTCGCTTCCTGTAATCAAATACATAAAACCCACTATGAGAATGGATGGTATCACATCCTATCACAGCAAAAAGACAGTATTGCTAAAGAGTCTATTGTAACAGTAAAAGATTTTGTTTCGTTACGAATGGATTCTGATGAAAATGGGACATGCGTAATTGTGGGGCAAATAAGCAAGCATAAACTAAAAAAATGGGCAAAAGAAACAGAAAAAGCAATTGGCAAACATATAGCTTTTGTACTTGACGATACGGTAATCACAAATCCAAAGGTGAATGCAAGAATTGAAAACGGTGTTTTTCAAATATCGTTACCTCATGGCTACGATTTAAAAAACATATATAATAAAATTAGGAAAGAGAAAATAGATTCTATTGAAAGTATATTCAAAGGTTGGGAGAAAGATTCCATCTATTACTCATCCAAAGAGAAAGCCGATTCAATTGTGTTTGCGATAGACTACTGGGAGGCTTCTGAATGGGTGGATATGTCGGTCAATCCCGAAGATCATTATTGGTGGGGAGATTTAGATACTGCCACCTACAGCAAATTAGAATCTACCTTATGCGAAGAAATTGCCAAGCCAAATTTCAGCAGCCGTGCAGAAGATTATATGAAGTTGGATACATATAAGAGGTACAAGGCGTATCTTTGCGAAAATGCAGACTATATTAATCTCATGTTTCAAGGTTTCTTGTTTACAGAACCGGCTACCGGACTATGCGGGTTTCTAGTGGATGATATAGTGAGAAGCCGATATCCCACTGCCCCAAGTATTCGGGTAATGACCTTAAAGATAGATAACCAAGATGACGAGATGTTCGCCAAGTTGAAATATCAGAAAGCTATTTGGCGGTTGATGAATAAAGAAAGAGATGCGAAGAGTAACAAGCAATGAGAATGGTAGCTATGAGTAATTTGAAAAACAAAGTATTAACAGCAATGGGTATCATAAAATACTCATTTGGTTTCTGACGATTATTCCTGTCGGTATTCCTTTATGTGCTATTATTGGGCTTATGTATGGTATTAAAAATAAAGATACAATATTTACCAAATGCTCTGCCGTAGCTTTATTTGTTGGAATAGCTTGTATTGTTTATACTCTATTAGTTATAAAATCTACGTAGATTGAAATATTTACCAAATATGTGAATAAAAGATTATCAATAAATATAGGGAAACAAACCAAAGGTGTATGGATATAAATAAGGTTATTAATGATGTCTTCAAAATTGTACTAAATATTTTATTTGTATTTACAAAGAGTTATTTGACAACATAGCACCGCAAATCGCTGAAATTTGCACGGTTGCTAATTCGTTACCTCTATTTCTCAAATACTCTGCTAAAAGTTTATTCTTCAATCGGTTAAATCCAACCGATGAAAATCTAAAATAAAAATACACGATAAAGATATAAAAGAAATCGTGTTTTGTTTAGGTAGATTTTACACCGCTCGATATGCTTAAAAATTATCGTCAAAGTTGTAACGAATAAATCAGCAGCTTCCATACTCTGTTCACTTTCTTGGGAATAACCCAACAGATGCTTGACATCCTCTCCTTTTTTTTTGGGGGGGGGGTAAAAGTTATTTTTTTCTCCTGAAAATAAAATGGCCTTGGTAGTCTTGAAGTCCTATATCAACTTTTCATATTCATAACTGATTAAATATTTAACTAGTAATATTCGTTACCAGTTATTTAGTGGTGTTCAGATTGCCCCTCTTCATTCACTAACCAATCCTAAATCGTTAATGTGATTCGTCAGTAATTAGCAAATTTCCTTAATATTTAGTCCCTCCAGACTATTATTAAGGCAAGAAAAAACAAATCCGTTTAATTCGGAGGCAAAGTCAACAGTATACAGATAGATGAAATCTCCTTTATAGAACATATCTCCTTTACGGCTTTTAACGAAGTAATACATTTGAAAGACTGTATTCATTTACAACAACTGATCAAAGTTAGGATTAAGGTACTTGCTGCGGATTCAAGCTACACTAATAATATCAATTTAAAAAGTTTTACAAAACACTTCTTTAAGTACAAGGTCTGAGCTATCTAAATTGCTCCATTTCGTAAGATTTGATGGTCAGAACTCAGCCATGAAAGTGCTACCAGATTGAAAGGAAGTTTTAAAATGTAGAAATAATATTATTTACAGACCAGAATAAAAAGCCAGAAACAGGGAAGTGGAAATATTTTGGATTTTCTTTGGAGTACATACGTTCAATGCGGTATGTATGATTGAAAAGGTCACGAAGAAAAAAAAAGAACGGCAGCATAATCTGACTAAAATAAGAGGAGAGAGTGGGTGAACTTCACCTAAAAATGAGGTATATAATGCATGGATGGAAAAAATAGGAATATGTAAATGATATTCTATAAAAAATGGAAGACTGGGGCTTTTCGAAAAAATGAAGAGAAAAAAAATTATATAAAGTGTTTTTTTTATTAACTTATAGGAAAGAACATCTTATGAAAGAGAATCAATTTATTTTTCAAATCATTCGTATTTGTTTGTGTCATAAAAAGTCTTAAAACAAAGTTTATTTGAATATTAGATACTCATTATATCTTTGTGCCTTCAAACAAAGAGTACATTAAATCAGAACAAACAGCCGTTTGCACGAGCATTGAATTTAACTTTATAATAAATCTAGCTGTGTGGTGAGAGATGAGACTGCTAGCGAGATAATCTATTTATTAGAACTTAAGTGCCCCTATTGCATGAGTGAATGTTCAAGAGTATGGCCTGAATGATATCAAATGAGTACAGAAAGCGACTCGAAACGATATGGAAGATAGCTATATGATACCCTCTAAAAGTAAATCTATCAAGAGACGTCAGACGTTTATGACAATGTTTTTTTAACAATACGATGTCACAACACATAGCTTTTGTAGATGAGTTATTTTAAGATAATATTGGTGACAACAACCGACTTTTGTATGGTACCTCATTTCAATATCCTTAAGTTCGTCAGTATCCCCTCGGAAAACGTTTTGTCGTGGACTTGCGAGTACCTATCTCTTGCTGTTCAAGAAATCTTGTGCTATAGAAGATTTATTGTGTATGGTTTGAACACACGTTTTTGATCATCCACAATTATAGTTGAGTGATACCACCTTCAACTTGTAAAAAGAATGTTCCGTTTGTTGGATAAAATACTTTTTGAATTGGCCATCCTTTCTTGATTTTTATAGAATATGCTAAAAATACATTCAATTTTTACTTTGAATGGCTCATTCACTAATTAAGAATAATATTATAGGGAATATATGGTATTTGTGAAATATCATAAAAAGGGTCTTTTTCAAACACTGTTAGGGATACTGTAACAGTCGGTGTTATAATAGTGTATCACTCTATTATGAAGATTGACCATATAATCAGAATTAGCAATGTGAAACATATTTTTTTAAGTTTGATATTGGAATAATATTGTTTTTTTATGCTTTTCGAACAGATGTTAGTTCAATGTGAGATAAAATAATGTTTCATAACACTAAGGTGTTGATTGTTAGATGTATATGAATTGAGGTGTTAGATTTTTAAAATCATTTTATAATTCAAATACAATTTCGCTTTATTATTTTTGTTGGCAAAGAAAAAGTAAGAAAAATCTGACTTTTTTATTTATGAGTACTCATTAGCATTTTATCTATTAATTTAAATTTATCAAAAATGAAAACTAAACCTTTTTTAAAATCGATGGCATTAGTGATTTGTTGCTTAACTTCTTTTGTATTGGTATCATGTGATAAGGATGATGATAAGCCCAATTTAAAAATCAGTCCTAATAAAGTAGAAGTTGCAGTTGGTAAAACGGTTACTGTGTCTGTTAGTAATGGTACTGCACCATATACGACGAAATCAAGTGATGCAAAAATCGCAGTTGCGAAATCAGATAAAAATGCGATTGTAATTACCGGTGTAAAAGATGGTTCAGCAATGATAACTATTACGGACCGGAAGGGAGTTACAGGAAAAGTTGCTGTAACTGTAAGAACTGTAAAAGAGACCCCAAAAACTCCAAAAGGACTGGATTTTGATAAACAATCTATTACTGTGAGTGTTGGAAAAGATGGTATAGTAACAGTAAAAGGTGGTGCACAGCCATATTCTGCCGTTGCGAAAGATGTCAATATTGCTACGGTATCAGTCAAGGAAAATAAAGTCAACATAAGAGGAGTTAAGGCAGGAAAAACTACTATTACAGTTACAGATAAGGATAAGAAAACGGGAACTATCAATGTGACGGTTAAATAGTTTTCTTTTTTTTCTAATTTTATTGTAATGCATAGCGAGTGAGACGAAGATAATTTCGTTATATACTGCTATGCATTTACAATAAGTCTTTGTATATAATGATCTTGCGAGTTATAATTAACCTCAAATTATATGTTAAATATTTTAAATTATGAAATTGATTAAATTGCATTTATTGGTAGCAGCCATGATAATAGTAACATCAGGCTGTGTTGGATCTGGGAAGAAATATAAACAACAAGAAAATAGTGCTGCCGGAGTAGTGGATAGCAAAAACAAAGATTGTTATGGCACCTATGAAGGCATATTACCTTGTGCCGACTGTGGTGGCATCAAAACGACATTGAAAATTAATAGTGATGCAACTTATGATTTGCGGAGTGAGTATCTGGGTGAGGAGAATGGTATTTTTGAAGAGAGCGGTGTATATAATATGATAGGCGAAAACATCATTGAACTGGTTACTCCTTCATCGGGTGCCAAAACATATTATAAAGTTCTCGACGACGCAGTGGTCTTGTCTGACAGTACGGAAATCTTCAACAATAGCGGGCGGCTCGCAGCACAATATATATTGAAAAGACAGTAATGTTTATGTGTGATAGGACATGTGATTTGTTTAAGGTAGGAAATTTTAACATAAAAAGGTGCCTATTATTTCTTGTCTGTATAATGTTATTAGTTGCTTGTGGTGAGAATGATCCGATTGAATCCCGGAATCGACATCCCAGGCAACAGGAAGAATCTCATAGTGAACAATCCGGATCAGTTCCCGCTGTGGCTAAAGAGGATGTTGCAGCTTATTTTAGATTTGATATGTCTAGAGATATAAATGTTGCGTTAGGACTTGTTGAAGCACAGAAAGAGACGCTGCAGATAAACGGGAAAATGATAAAAATAACTGAGGCTGTAGTGAAAAGGAAAGATTATCAAAAAGGCTCATTTGTGCTATATGTTACAGGCACGGTAAATGGTTCACCTTTTAAGAATGAATTCACTTTTACCGGCTTTGTGAGCAAACCTGACGATTATCAAATGGTTAATGGTGCACAAGCTGAGTGGAAAGCAAATGCTGATTATTATGCAAAGCTTGATTTTGATAGCTTTTACAGATTACATAAAGTGAACATGTTTACAATTGAGAATTTAGGCCGGTTAGTGGACTTTTATTCTATAAATGTAGGGGGAGAAAAATATCTTTTTACTCTGGAAGATCTTGAGAAGACGGTTCTTGAAGATATAAAATATGAGCAAAATCAGCTTTCTTTCTATCTTAGGTACAATAATAGTAGGTCTAAAAAAAGAATATCACTTCTGTTTGACAAGAATAAATATTATGAAGGAAAGGTTACTGTAAATACAGATTTTATAAAACAGAAGTATATGAGAGGGATATATGAAAATCCATCTCTATTTAATGGTCACATTTTTTCATATGATGAAAGTGCGTATGCTGTGGAAATCAGTACAACTCTGAAAGAAAAAAGCGACACAGGCAACATGCTTACACTACATTTAAGCATGTATGCAAAGGGTAATGGTGGCTTGTTGCTTGCAGAATTTGATAAAATATTCACCGGTTTTAAACCCTTAAGTGAATTGAAGAATGAGTTGATAGCCTACTCAACACCGGATTTGCATGAGTTTGTGAAAAATAAACTTAAGAATAGTAATTATGGTGATGTGAAAAATAAGTTTTCCAATTCTATAGATAGATGGATACAGTATGTGGAATTTGTAATTAAGGATCATGATTCATTGCAATGGGAAAAGAATAAATGGAGCAAGAACGTCTTGAATGGTCTCTTTTCTTCTGTAAAGGATATATATTTGGATAATGTAAGATTTGAACTTAACTCCGCCCAATTAAAGGAGATTGGCGGAAAGCGTTTTTTGTATATTGTTTTTCAAATGATTGGTGCTAATGATTTGGTATTGACGAGTGACGCTATTCTTTTTAATATGTCCATACACATACCTTCTTCGTTATAAAATGATTTGTGACAAATTGATCCGGTCCAATATTGTGTTTATATTTAAATTGAAATTCACAATGATATCTAAGACAAAAATATTCCTTTTTTTTCTTGCAAGAGCTTTATTTATTAATGCACAACAATAAGAAAAAAAGAGGAAGTAAAAAATGATTCCGTTTACTAACTTCAGGAGGGTAGTAGTAGCCTCTCTCGACCAATAAATATAAAAAAATCTTTCTATTGGAATGAAGACAAGATAAAAGCTGGCATATCTGTACAAGGAAATTGGCGTAACCAAAACTTTCCAGGTACACTTCCGCAAAGAAAGAATATGGTAACCGGAACATTTGAACGCGATTTCGACATCAATCCTTTCTCTTATGCTTTGGGAATGAGCCGTACTTTGCGTCCTCGAAATATCAACGTGAACTGAAGTATTATCGTAACAATTGGACACCGTTCAATTTTAAACGAATTTAAAAACAATTATATGAGAATCGAAGTACTTGATTTTAAAATAATAATGCTCATCGGTCAAAACTTATCAAGAGATCATTACTGAATATTTTCTGGGAGAAGAATCATTTTGGTTTTAGGGGGCATCTTACACAGGCCCTCCAATATGAACAGGAATAAAAATAGGAAGATTTATTATAGCCTGTTATCATACAGCCGGTAACGATGTGTCGATTTATTTGATTCCCATATCAAAATAATCGGGACAATATATTTAATCGTACTTGATCGTAAAATCATCATTTATAGGTATTGCGTACAATTATGCAATCTGCTATCTTTACAACCTAATGGATAATGCAAGAAAAAAGCGGAAATACAGAGCCATAGTGGCATGCTTATTGTTGCTGACTATGATGCCTTTCTTCTTTGTGAAAGCCTTTCATGTTCACAAAGAAGATTTATGTATATCTCATGATGAGCAACAATCTTCCCATCATGATTCTGCCGATAAATGTGCTATCTGCCTGTTCACTTTATCTTCATTTACCGAAGCCGAGAGCTTTGAGTACAATTGCGTTCAGACAGAGAACCCCGTTGAATATCTTATCCAAAAGGAGAAGGACATTACTGTTACTTTTCCCCTATTGTCTCTCCGCGCTCCTCCTGTCCAACTATTACAATCCCTCTCATGGGTTGCATGCATTATAAGATGACATGTGAAAGAGGGATGCTGTGCCCTTTGGTTATCTTAAACAATTTATAACTTCATTACAATTTTCGTAAAGTATGACATTTCATGCATATTTCCAATATGTGTGTCTATTCATTGTCTGGCTGTGTGCAATATCTCCTACAAGGATGTATGCACAGAAATACCGACAGCAATCAGATACACATAGGACACTGTTGGTTGTAGATAAGGAAACCGGACGTCCGATTGAAGGAGCTTACATCTTATTGGAGAATCAACCCCTTGCCAGTTCAACCGGAGGAAGAATCATTATCCCTTGGAAGACAAATTCCAAGGATACAGTTCTTGTACAGAGTTTGGGCTACAAATCTCAATATATATATTTGAGTGAGGCATTCAAAAAGGTGAATATTCAAACAGTATATCTTTATCCGGAGATAAAAATTCTGGAAGAAGTCATTATTACCGGTGAGTGCTCCGGAGTGACTCGGAATACGGTAAGCAACAACCTTACTTCCTTCGCAATCAATCGCGCATTGGGAACTTCTCTCACCTCTCTGCTTGAACAGGTCAGTGGCGTAAGTTCCATCAGTACGGGGACGACAGTTGCCAAACCTGTCATCCAAGGAATGTATGGCAACCGGATATTAATCATAAACAATGGTTCCCGCCAGACAGGCCAACAATGGGGAGTTGATCATGCTCCTGAAGTGGATATGAACGGAAACGCTTCCATTCGGGTGATAAAAGGTTCTGACGCGGTACGATATGGTTCAGAAGCTTTGGGAGGAATTATTGTCATGGAACAGGCTCCCTTACCCTTCCGGAAGAAGGCCTTGAAAGGAAAGACTTCCATACTTTATGGAAGTAATGGTCACCGTTATGTGCTGACCGGACAGTTGGAAGGCACTTTCCCTTTTCTCCGTGACCTTGCCTGGCGAGTACAGGGGACATATTCAAATTCCGGAGACCGTTCCACCGCAAACTATCTTCTAAATAACACTGGAGCCAGAGAACATCATACCTCCGCTTTACTCGGCTATGACCGTGGACGTTTAAGAATAGAAGGATTCTACAGTCACTTTTACAACCGGACGGGAGTAATGTTCAGTGCCCAGATGGGAAGTGAAGATCTGCTGGCAGAACGTATCCGATTGGGACGTCCCCTGTACACAGATCCTTTCACGCGAAGTATCGCATACCCATATCAAAAAGTTACCCATCAGACAGCCATTGGTAAAATGAAGTTCAGTATGCGGAACGCAGGAAATCTTTACTGGCAAAGTTCCTGGCAGAAGGACGACCGACAGGAAAACCGCATCCGGCGTCTGGGTTCCGACATTCCAGCTGTTTCCCTGCACTTAAACTCATTACAAAACTCTCTCTGCTGGAAATTGAATTATAATTCATGGCAAACAGAGGTTGGGGGACAAATTATGTTCATTGATAATCACAGTCAGGCAGGAACAGGTATTGTTCCCGTTATTCCCAACTATACGGAGACACAGATGGGAATATATGGTATCGGGAAGTATAATTACAGTAAAGGAGGAATTGAAGCAGGTATTCGTTTTGACGGACAGGAAACCCGTGCCAGTGGTTATGACTGGACAGGAAGTCTCTATGGAGGAACAAGAAAGTTCAATAACGTATCATACAGTCTGGGAGGTCATCATCATTTCTCTGACCAATGGAAGCTCACCACTAATTTCGGGCTGGCCTGGAGAGCTCCTCACGTGTATGAATTATATAGCAACGGAAATGAACTCGGATCCGGAATGTTTGTCAAAGGAGATTCTACCATGCACTCCGAAAGGAGCTATAAATGGATATCTTCCATCAGTTACAGCAATAAGGTATTCAGTGCCCGAATGGACGGTTACCTGCAATGGATAAGCGGCTATATCTATGATGAACCGAAGAAAGAAACCATCACTGTTATTTCGGGGGTATACCCTGTATTCCAATACAAACAGACCCCGGCTTTCTTTCGCGGAATGGATTTTGACTTTCACTTCATGCCCATAAATTCATGGGATTATCACCTGATTGCTTCTTTTATACGGGCAAATGAACAGACGACAGGAAATTACCTTCCTTATATCCCCTCTTCCCGTTTCAGCCATGACCTCTCATGGCTTCACGAAACCAAATCGCATTCCAAATTACGTTTGAGTATCAGACATCGATTCGTGGCAAAACAGACCCGGTTTGACTCGAATACGGATCTTATTCCCTATACCCCTCCGGCATACCACCTCTTGGGGTTCGCTGCTAGCTTTGAGTGTCCTGTAAAATACGGATACAAACTACAATTCATGATAGCGGCAGACAATATCTTGAACAAAGAATATAAAGAATACACTAACCGTTCACGCTACTATGCACATGACATGGGATCTGATGTACGTTGTGTAGTGAACTGGAGTTTTTGATTTATAACAATTATTATTAACCAAATAAATAAAAAATGAAAACAAATGTATGTAAAATCGCATTGATGTTCCTGATAGGAACAGCTCTTTCGTTGTTGTTCAATTCATGCAGTAAAGATCCTGTAATTCCTGAAAATGAGACAGATAATAAATTGCATGAAGATCCTTCCAAAATGACTATCCGTCTTGTGGAATGTCACCTGCATGCAGACTGGAATGAAATACAGAAAGTCGGTGGACCTCACCAGAATCCGGAATCTCCGGCCAAGCACATGAAACGTATTCAGGAAATAACTTATGAGCTGAAAGCCGGCAAGGGTTGGAGGCTTGCCGAAGGCAGTCAAAGCAAGTTCTACGTGCAGAAAAATGGAGACTACTATACTTATGGGAAATACACCCCGGCTCCCGTTTATTTGATGTTCATCTATTACTATAACGCCAAAGGAGATTTGATGAACAGCCAGTTTATAGAAAACGGGCAGGATAATATTCATCAACATTTCTTCACGCCTGAAAATGTAAAACCCACATTTGACGGTCAGCCGGAAGCCGATGACAATGAACCGCAGAAATTGGTGGATTATCTTTATGTGGACACTACCCCCTGGGACAAGACCAAACATAGCAAGGAAGCTGAAATAACAGGAGACAGTAACCCGATAGGTTTGAAAGGAGTTATCCGTTTTTTGAAAGACCGTAAGGAATTCGACCTGAAAATTCGTCTTTATCACGGCTACAAATCCAAGGGCAATCCGGAAACAGGTACTTTTGATCCGTTCTATAAACCTTCCGGAATATTGATCCAGCGTGGTACATGGGATATCAACCTAAACATTCCGGTAGTGGTGTTCTGGAGCCGTGAAGAGACTGTGGGGGTAGACGAAGACACGAACCCCGAAGGGGTGGAAGAAGACGGGCTTGATGAAAAAAGTAATCGTGCCATACATTCAATTATGGGAACCTTCAATCTTACATGGAAAGAAGCGCTTGAAGAGTTTATAATTTACACTTATAAGTCAGGGGATGTGGAAGCCGGAGCGATTTGGCTTTGAAAATCGGTTTGGACTGCCATAAGTAACCATAAAACTGCCTGTTGTGACATTGGTGCCGGTATTGTTTCAACAGGCAGTTGTTCCTGTTAAACCGTTTCATCTTTTTTTGCAAGAATGAAACGGAAACAAGTGCCATTCGGCAGTGTCTCCAATGAGAACTGCCATAGGGCATTGAAAAGAAAATCATCTCGTGTTATAAACGATTAAATTCATGCTGTTTATTAGAATATTCAATATATTGTGAGATAATGAGTCATAATATTGTAAGATTATAAGAGGATTTGATTCTATGAATATCAGGAAATGGTTATTTACAATTCACATTTAAGATAAAATAGAGATTTTACAATGGAAGGCTATAATAAAAAAGTAATAATGAGTTATTGGACAATTTGCAGGATGAAAACAACGAAAAAAATCTACGTAAAGGTTAGCATTATCTTTTTATTGGGAGGAATTTTACTTTTTTCTTCATGCGAGAAGGAGGAAAATCAAAAGATAGAAGCCAACCGGAAAACATTATTCATGTATTTGCCATGGTCCTCAAATTTGACGAACTATTTTTATAATAACATATCTGACCTGGAAAAATGTATAACGAAAATAGGGCTGAACAATGAGAAAGTAATTGTTTTTATTTCTACCGGTAGTACGGAGGCCATGATGTTTGAAATTGTGTCTTCTCACGGGAGATGTAAACGTGAAATACTTAAAAAATATAAGTCTCCGCCTTTTACGACAATCGATGGGATAACAGCAATTTTAAATGATGTAAAGGCATTTGCTCCGGCTTCTGTTTATACCATGATTATAGGATGTCACGGTATGGGATGGCTTCCTGTTTATGAGATGAAAGTGCGTTCCGCACCTCACATGAAAATGCATTGGGAATATCAGGGTGTTCCATTGACACGTTATTTTGGAGGACTGACCGCCGAATACCAAACAGATATAAAATCTCTAGCCTCCGGTATTGCTAATGCAGGCATGAAAATGGAATATATTCTATTTGATGACTGTTATATGTCATCTATAGAGGTTGCCTATGAATTAAAGGATGTTACAAAATATTTGATTGGTTCTACCAGTGAGATGATGGCATACGGAATGCCTTATGCCGCTATTGGGGAATATTTACTGGGGAATCCCGATTATCAATCGGGATGTGAAGAATTTTACAATTTTTATTCAACCTATGAAATAATGCCTTGTGGGACATTAGCAGTAACGGACTGTTCAGAACTGGAGAATATGGCAGCCATCATAAAAAGTATCAATAGTAAATATTCTTTTGACAAATCCCTGAGGGGAACAATCCAACGTTTAGATGGTTATACTCCTGTAATATTTTATGATTTTGCAGATTATATAACCTCACTCTGTAACGATCCTATATTATTAAACCAATTTAGAGAGCAGCTAAATCATCTTGTTCCATATAAAACCCATACAAAAAATTTCTACACTATGGCCAAAGGTATTATTCCTATCAATACATTTTCCGGTATAACAACATCCGATCCGAGTGACAATCCTATGACTGTGCTGAAAGAAAATACATTATGGTATAAAGCAGCGCATAATTAAAGTTGATAATAAGATGAAGAATACTAAACTCCCAAGCCTGCATATTTTATAACTTTTTGGTTATTGTCTGTTTTTGGAAATGGTATATATAGGAATTGAGAACTATCATGCAGGGAATCATGCAAAAAAAGTATTTATGGTTTCTGTTGAGATACAAAGAATGTAATAATAATTATATTTCTTCTAATAAAAGCTTTCCGCATCGAAATGTGTTTGTTACTCCTAATATTCGCAATATGAAATATAAAATTATAATTGGACTATCAGCTATTCTCTATTTTACAGGTTGTTATAACAGGGAACAGACCCCTCGCCTTAGTGAGGCTGAAAAGCTAATGCAGAACAACCCGGATAGTGCATTAGCAATACTACAAAAACTCAAACCAGAAGGCAACCGGGCTGAACAGGCCAGATATGCATTGCTCTATTCCGAAGCTTTGGAAAAAAAACAAATGAAAGTTACTGACGATTCATTGATCCGCCAGGCTTGGCAATATTATAAACATTACCCCAAAGATTTACGTCACCAGTGTAAAACTCTATATTATTGGGGAAGAATTAAATTACGCACAGGTGATAAACCGGGAGCATTACGTCTTTTTCTCAAAATAGAAAAGAAACTGACAGATACCGATGAATCTTATTACAAAGGGCTTTTATACAGACAGATCGGTGAAGTATATTATAAACAAATGAACTACAGCCGGGCATATCATTATTTCCACGAAGCCAGAAATAATTTCCGCCAATCGGGTGATATCCAGGAGGAGACAAAGGCAACCCTTGACATGGCAGCCGCTACTTTTCACTCAAAAGATATAGAAAAAGCAATAAGGCTGTATTCGGCGGCTCTTGACTTGGCCGATGAACATAATAACAGTAATCTGATAGAAGTCAGCCTTACTAATCTTGCATCACTATATGTGATATCCAAACGGCATATATCCAATGACCTGTTACAGCGAATCGAACTTTCCGCCCGACAGGATACGGTATATGGATATCACACATTGACAGATGTAAGTCTTTTGAAGAATCATATAGACAGTGCACGGTATTATCTGGAGCTTGCAAAGGCGCACACTACTGATATTTGCGACATGGCAGAACTACAATACACTGCATACCATATCGAAGTGCAGGCTAAAAATTTTGAAAAAGCAACGGACAATGTACATCGCTATATCTACTTGAACGATTCAATAATGCGCTCAAACATGCAATTCTCCGCCGGTATGGTCGAGCGGGACTATTTTAAAGAGCGAACAAAATTCGCCCAATACAGAATGAAAAACCGGACTGTCTGGGAAATAGCTATAGCAGCCGCTACCTTTTTTATTATTGGAATTGCCTGGTATATCGTCCGCCAACGTTTACGCATGCAACGTGATCGTACCAACCATTATTTGTTATTGACAGAGAAAGCCAATTCCGAGTACAAGGCTCTTACTGAACGCGTGAAAAAACAGCAGACTACGGAAAGTTATTTAAGAGGATTGGCTGCTTCACGCTTTGACATTGTCGATAAACTTGGAAAGACCTACTATGAACGTGAAAATACAACATCGCAACAGTCAGTCATATTTAATGAAGTAAAGCAGATAATTACAGATTTTGCAGAAAACAATGGCATACTGCAAGAACTGGAAAAAATCGTAAACACTTGTCATGACAATGCCATGTACAAGCTCAAGGAAGATTTTCCAACTATGAAAGCTTCCGACACCAGGTTATTATGCTATATTTTTGTAGGATTTTCACCGCAAGTAATTAGCTTATTCATGAAGGATACGGTGGCTAATGTATACGCTCGCAAGTCACGGCTCAAATCACGTATTAAATCTACGGAAACAGCTAATAAAGAATTATTCTTAAGCCTTCTGGGATAGGTATTTCAACTTTATACTAGGTTCCAATGACTAATGCATCATCCGGTAATTAAATCTAGAATATGTTCAGATTGTTTTTGCCATAATACCGGAATGATGTAATTGTAGAATGGTTTTGTCATGGAGGTAAGCCATAACAGGTTTAATTCTCCTGGGAGGTATGTCCGGAAAGTATGAAGATGCTTTCATTATAATATCTGTTACTATTCCAGTCAATTGTCAGAAACTTATTGATTGCCCTATATTTTTTAAGGTTGTAAATCATCTGTTAGCGTCGTGTTAGAAAAATAAGAAGAACGAAGTCTTTATGTTTCTGTATTATAATGTTTTATGCAATGCGGACGTTAGATTTGTGGTTTCATTTTGTAACTCGTGATTTATGTGTTATTACTTTTGCAACCAGGAAAAACAAAACAGATGTGATAATATAAAACTGTTTCTTGTTCATTAAAATACTTCATTTTTACAGGTTGCACGTAGAATAAGAACAGTCTTATTATGATGACACAGCTTTTCATCCGTTTACTTTGGGTGCATGTTTTGTTTATCCACTTAAAGTTTGAGTTATCCTAGTTTGAATTATGAATTTGAATAGAAAAAAGTACTTTTTATGTTTTGCCTGTGTCTTGGCCTGCCTTGTGTATTCAGACAAGGTTTCCGCGCAGTTTTATTCTGTCAGAACCAATCTGGTGGGTTTAGGTACGGGGAATCTGAATGTGGAGGGTTCCATGGCTTTTTCCACGCATTGGTCCGCCCATCTTCCCGTACAGTACAATCCTTTCCGTCTTTGGGATGACGGCAAGCTTAAAAACTTCACAGTCCAGCCTGGTGTGCGTTATTGGATGCGCGAAACTTACGGAAGGGGTTGTTTTATCGGGCTCCACGGTGTGTTCTCCATATATAATGCGGGTGGTCTGTTCGGACATCGCTACCGTTACGAAGGCACAGCTTTCGGCGGCGGGCTTTCTGCGGGGCTGGTGCGCCCCCTTTCGCGTCGCTGGAATCTGGAGTTCGAACTGGGTCTCGGTGTTGTCTGGGCCGACTGGGAACGTTACCGTTGCGTGAACTGCGGTAAGCGTACCGGCAAGGGCTCCGGTGTCTATGTGACACCCACACGTACCGCCGTTAATCTGGTTTATCTTTTCTGAAACCATCTTATCTGTTGAAACAAGATATAAAAAGTTGAATGATGAATAAGTATCTCAAATCCCACATAACGGCCGCCGCTTTCTGCGCGGGAGTGTTACTGGCCGTGTCCTGTTCCACTTCCCGCGAACCGCGGACTATGCGGCTGTTTATGCAGTCCGGCCGTCCTAATATTTTTCTTCCCCACGAGGAGAGCGCACCTTCCGGAGTGCTTGCCGAACAGGTGGGGTTCACCACTTCTTCGGACACTCTTCCCGGTGAGTTCGAAGAGGTCTCCGACAGTACGGATGACGTATGGAAAACCATACACCTGGGCGGTGTTGACATCGTCGCTGCACGCACGGTCGTCAAGCAGGTCACCATGCGGGAAGGTTCCGTGCGTTTGGAATTCAATATCCATGTCCCTTCCCTCCTGATTGACAGTTGCTGGCGTGTCACACTCACCCCGATGCTCTGCACCTCTGACAGTTCAGGCTTCCCGCTACCACCTGTTGTGCTTTCCGGTTCTTCCTTTACCCGCATGCAGGAAGCGGACTATAAGGCGTACAGGCTGTTTCTTAATGGAATTGTCGATCCTTCGGCTTATGATAGTGTGTATCTTGACCGTAAAGGCATCAATAAGGATATCGCCTGCCGGCAGAGGTTCTTCTATGAACTTTACGGCAAGGAGCGCGACCGTCAGCTTGCCTACGAGAAGTGGAAACGCCTTGCCCTTGAACGCCAGAATTTCTGGAACACGCGTACGCAGGCCAACCGTGCGACACTCCGTCACCGCCTGGAACGCAAGCGGATCGAAGAAAGCGTACGGCGCTATGTGGCTGGTCGTGACACGCTCGGGTTGTGGGCCTCCTATGACCGTAAATATCATCGTACGGCCTCCTTTTGGCCGATGTACCGGCTGGAACGCGAGCTTACCGCCGATCGTGTACCTTCGAAATTCCGTGACCTTTATAACGGGGGGGCGCAGCCTGTCCAACATACACAACTATGTCCTCACCGCCACCGATTCGATGGACATCTCCCGCCACCGTTATTTCTACGACCGGATTGCCGAAAATGAGATGAATGACCGTAACCGTGATGAAATCCGCCGGCGTATGATTCCCTTCCCCTATATCGACTCCGTGATGGTCCGCCAGAATTCGGATTCAGTTTCCGGACATGATTATATCTACAACTATGTATATTCTCTGCCCGTCACCGATGGAATGAAAAAGCTCCATGTGCGGCTAGAGTCTATCGTGGAAGCCACCGACCGCAGCACATGGCGGCCTGCCGCCTCGGACACGCTGCTCTTCATTGTGGCCTCGCTTAGCGACCTGGTTGACCGTTCCGCTCTGGACCAATATGTCATAGCTTCTGCGGAGACAGACTCTCTTGCGGCAAGCGGTCCCGTATATACTCCGCAGGGAGAAGAGTATGCCGAAGCCTTGCGGCTCCTTTCAGAGCGACAATACCGGCAAGCCTTGCCGATATTGGAAAAACGGCCTGACTATAACACCGCCCTTTGCCTGACACAGCTCGGTTATCATAAAGAGGCTTCCGCTCTTTTAGACCAGTTACCCGTAGATTCCCGCAAGGAATACCTGCATGCTGTGGTAAGCGCCCGGCAGGGCGATGATTACTTAGCAGTGGAACATATGCTTGCGGCCTGCCGCATGAATCCCAATCTTGTCCTGCGTATTCCCCTGGATCCGGAACTGTCGGACCTCATTCCCAAGTTCTTCGGGCTCCGTATGGAACTGGACAGGATAGCGGAAGGGAAATAGTAAAAAGTAGAAAGAACAAAACAGGAAAAAAAGTATAAGTACGAATTAAATATTAACAAGTGTTTTATTAGTGTTTATTTTTTTATTAACAATTTAATTACAATGATTATGAAAAAAAGTTTGTTAAGCGTGTTTACAATGGTTGCTATGGCTGCAGCATTCACCGCGTGCAGTAACGATGACATCGAAGTGCCTGACGTAAAGAACGGGGAAGCGAGAAGCGTATTCATGAAGCTGGAGTTGCCGACGCTGACGAGATCGACCGAGCCTCCTGTAGCCTCGGGAACGGTTGCTACGGTAAGTAATCTGCATGTATACTTCCATGACGGGACCAGCATTCTGAAATATGTGAACGCGACTACAACCACTCCCATCACGATTGCGAATCTGACTACCGGTACCCAAATAACGGATGTACCCGCGGCGGCTACCACTGTAACGGTATGTGGTAATATTCCTGCCGGAACTTCATTGCCTACAGGTGGAACCGTAGCTGCATTGAAAGCTGTACAACTGGAAATCACAAGCCAGTCTGCAGTTGCGGATGTGGTGTTGAGCGGCGATGACAAACCCCTGCAGACATGGACTACCGGTAGTCCGGCCCTGCCTTATGCCCCTGGAATAACGGACGGTGACAAGTATGCCGAAGTGGAAATCGGTCCTGCCGTGGCACGTGTCGAAATCGAAGGTCTGGCGACTACGGCCTCCAGTGCGGTGGATGGTTTTACGCTGGAAGGAATCTATGTGAATAACTTCTTTGAAAAGTTCAACCTGGCCGGTACCGTTGTGGGAACGAAAGTACAATATGGTGCTACTCCTGCTGCCTATGCTCAAGGACAGGGGCTTTACACCCCTGCTAACGCTGGAAAACTCTTTGACCAGTCTGCCGTCGCTGCTACAGGTATCCCAAAGGAAGTCATTCCGCCAACTGCAGGGCAACGTTGGGCATATCAGGTTGTTCCTAACGGTAACAGTACTGACGCGAACGAGCAACTCCAGCTCGTATTTAAGTTGAGTAATTTGGCTGCTAAGGCCGGCAGCAGCGTGAATTTCGGCACAGGTGACCAGTTTATCACCGTGAGAGGATTCAAAGATGGCAGTGGCAATATTGTAGAACTGGAAAAAGGAAAGATTTATACTATCTCGAAAGCCGACTTTACATTTGACGAGAGCAACCTTTCCACAATACCTAATACCAGTGCTGTCAGCGTTTGGTTGAAGGTGACGGTAAAAGCCTGGACGGTCGTTCCTGTCAAGCCTAATCTCTAACTGTCATACCATCAAGGTATATTGTATTTGTTTGTTTCTTTTACAAGTCCGTTTGCGTAGAGGAGATTTTTAGCTCATTTTACTAGTTCACCAGTTCCTCTCGCACGGCGGAATGTAAGCAGGTCGTGGGTGTCTTTTGCCCTGACCTCACGACCTGTATTTCTATAACCTGTTAAATCATAACACGTATATTCATATAAAGTCATAACCACAGTTATTCACCTAAAAGATACTACGCATGAAATTGTATAAAGCTATACGCTTCCTGATGCTTTCCGGTATTTTAACCTTAGTCTTGTCGAGGTGCATCAGGGAGTCCCTGGAGGGCTGCCCTCTGGATACCCTGTTACGATTTACCTACAAGCCTCGCGGCTCTGCCGCTGACCTTTTCGGAGAGCGTGTTCAGAGGGTGAGGCTGTGTGTGTACCGTCCCGATGGCAGTATTGAGCATATGCAGACGCTGGAGAAGAGTGAACTTGACCGTTTGCAGGGTGTTGAGATGTATCTGCCGCAGGGAAACTACACTGTCGTGCTCTGGGCGAATGCTTCGGATGCACAGACCAAGCTCGGCGGCTTTTCCGAAGGAGAAACCATAAGGAACCTTTCCGCCTCACACCCGCATGCGGAGACTTCCGCTTCCATCCCCACGCTTGATCGGCTTCTTTTCGCTGTCACGCCACTTACGGTCAGTGAGCACGAGACTGGAGACCATACTGTCAATTTCAGCCCCGGCACTATCCGTGTAAGTCTTCACCTTGATGGTGTGAGCGTGCAGCCTGTGGTACACATCACGGGCATGGAGTCAGCCTTGCGACCGGTGTTCGACGAAACCTCGGGCACATGGCGTCTCCAGTCCGTAAGCCGGAACAAGACATTCCAGCCTGCCGTAGCATATGATGTCACCAACCGCCATGCTAATGCCACGACTGACATCCCCCGTTTCAAGGCCGATACCCCCGGCATGGTGGAAATTATCGATCCCACCACGGGAAACCATATCGTGCCCCCGATTTCGTTGGCAGGGCTTATTGCCCGCTACCACATACCGATGGAGGAAGATATTGAAGTAACCATTCCTATCGAGATTACCTTTACAAACGGTCATGCGAAAATAACGATCAGGAATTGGGAAAATCAGAATGTAAAACCCGGAGGAGTGTAAAAAACGCACCGGTCAATCATGAAATGCAAATCATAAAACAATATATTATGCCAAGTAGTTCAATCATCATACCGTTCCGCAACCTGCTGTCGGTCCTGTTATTACTGCCGCTCGTACTTTCGTGCCGGCAAGACGAACTCATTCTTCCTGTTCCGCCCGTGTCCGGCAAAGGTGAGACGGCCGAAGTGACACTTTCTGTCAGGATTCCCGATTTCCGGGCGGCGAATACTCGTGGTGTAGACGAGAAAGGGATAACAGAGATTACCGTACTGATGTTTGCCGATGAAGGCGGTACGGAGAAAGTCAAGGTGAAATATGATATTCTGGGCAGCTCGTTGCATACACTTTCAGGCTCTTCGGATACGAAATACTTCTCTGTGCCCGTTATTGCGGGCAGATACAAACGTATAGCTCTCATAGCTAATGCCCAAACAGAACTGGCAAATATAACAGCCGGTTCCACCTATGATGCTCTTAAGCAAGTGGAAGTCGTGGGTAGGTTCGGACAAGAAGGTACGGGCACATACATACCCATGTACGGCGAGCATGCCCCGGCGGGAGGCTTTGAACTGAAAGCCGGTGTGTCGCAAACCATTGCGCAGGAAATACCGCTTATCCGCATGCTGGCGAAGGTGGATATCATCAATCCTACAACTTCGGGAGCCACGACAGCTGCGGGAAAGGTTTACTTCGTCAATTCCGTAGGCAACGGACGCGTTTGGGTAGATCTTGCTACATACAATACCACCGCTTCACAGTCGGGATACATGACTCCCACACTGCCTGCCACATCGCAGCCAGCAGTCAGTGGCGGGCACCCGCTTGAGGGAACTGCAAACACCGCATCTCCGAATGTCATCACTTATTATTTGAATGAACAGTCGGCTATCTCCGGCGGCAGCCGTCCTTGTATAGTTATAAATCTTGCCTATCAAGGAAGAGAATACTACTACTGAATGGATTATACATGGGACGGTATCAAGGGCGGTGGCACGAGTCCTTACGAAAAGGGTAAATACATGCCCATTCTGCGCAACCACCGCTATATTTTCACCATCAAGGAAGTGAAAGGGCCGGGGTTTGCCACTTTGAACGAGGCTGTAACCAGCCCGGACAACTTTACCAACCATAACATCGTAGTAGTGCCCATCGTGATAGACGCATTCACAGATATAACGTTCAATGAATCGGGGCATTTCTTGGCAGTGACCCGAACGGCGATGACACTTCAAGGCAAGCACGATGCCACAAGCACACAGAACAAATTTTCTGTGCGCACCAATTACCCCAGTGGGTGGAAGGTCGGTGCCTATAATGCCGACGGAACAACAATTTCAGTTTCTAATTCATGGCTGAAACCCAGTCAAAACAGTGGGGCGGCTGGCGCCACTCTCACCAATCCGGTTACGGAGGAATTGCAGGCCATCACGAATGGCAAGGGATTCAAGGATGGTTATCTGTAGATACGGGCTGGACGACTTTATACTAAAATCAATATTAAGCAGATCGGTACGCCTTTGGATTATGTTGCCGAATATAACCTCGCCGGTGGCTCTATCTATAATTCTCCTTTCATTTCTTCCGTTCCTCCGGGTATTTCTCCCACTGCAGCCCAGACTGACCCTAATCTTCATTGGGCTTCGAGCCATAGCAATGACCAATCCGGTTATTATAATTGGTACGTGCTCACAGGAGAGAATAATGATACTTACAATCCAAATGCCAAGAAGCTCTTTGATGATGTCTTTTTTAAACTGGGGCATCCCGGTTATGGTTACCACCTGCCTTCCCGCTGGGAGTTGACGGGCGTTTTCTCCTACAGCGGTAATACCCAATATGATTCCCCTACTAATACTTCTAATGTCAACGAGGCTATTGAGTTCGGTGGCATCAAAAAAACTTTCGCCAACGATTATTTCTCTTCGGGTAACGGTGTTTGTTACGCTCTGCGTTTCAAACAAGGTACCGGTAATCCTATCGATGATTCTTCCCTATCCGATTTCCCTCTTGCTACTGATAATAATATGGTTTGTGCTTACCGTTACACCCGCGTGGGTTCGTTTGCCAACCATGACTTTACTTCCCTATTGAAAGTGGATTGTGTTTACTTGGGCAGCGCATTTACAGGAAACATTAGCACTATCAATAATGATTCTTGGTGGGATAGCCATACTTCCGAGGCTGTCGTTCGTATTTTTCCGGCTGCCGGTTATATCTCCTTCCCAACGTTCATTTCGAGTGGTTTGCTCGAAGCCCGAGGCGAATATGGTCGGTATTGGTCGAGCACGGAGTTTCCCAGCCTCCTCGGCAATGCTTGGAACGTGTCTTTCTACTCGTACTCTGCGTTCGCGAACTACAGAGACGTTAAACACCACGGGTTTTCCGTTCGTCTGTTCGCCGATAAATAAGTAAGACGGTATATGACCGATGCAATTTAGTTTGTAAGAAAGTTGATATAAAAAATAGATATATTACTAAAAAAAGAAGAAAAATGAATATAGGATTTCAGACTTCCGGTTTATCCGGTTTCACCCGTGTGGCATATCTGTGGAGGCGACATGCCTCAGCTGTGCTGTGGATTGCAATGGCGGCGCTCCTTCCGACCGCTTGCAGTGATGATGCGGAGCAGTCGGTGCCGCAAGCGAACGGACATACAGCCGTTATTTACCTGAACTTTAAAACCGGTGCTTCAAAACAGGCTGCTGAAATGAACACCTCGCAAAGTTCCGAAACGCGTGCGCCGCTGACACGTGCTATAGATGAAAATGGAATCAATACTGTAGATGTACTTTCATTCAAGGTTGATCCTGCAGATCCTACGAATATAAAGAAAGGTACATTCTTCTACCGTGCACAGGGTACATACGATATCGGCACACAAACCGTACGTGTACAGCTGATGGGAGCTCCCGAACATCAGACACTCGTGGTGCTTGCCAATGTCCGTGAGCAGGTGAATACCCTTGCTGCTGCATTCGGAGAACAGAAAGAGGGGGTAATGAACCGCCTGGCATTCGATGTCGGAACGGATGCCGCACCCGACTTTACGAATGGCATACCCATGTGGGGCGAGCTTCCCAACCAAGCGGTGGGCGAAGGTTTCTCTCCCTCTGGCGCTCCCCAAGAGGTGACGATGATACGTGCGGTAGCTAAGTTCACGCTTATCAATCCTCTTGAATCCGACCTAAAAGGCTTTTTCTATTATTACAACGATCTGCGGCTGTACAATTACCGGGCAAAAGGACGCATTGCACCGGACAACTATAATGTGACGGGCAAGCAAGTGAATACTCCCACCGTACCCGTCGGGGCACGGCAGACACGGGGTACATTCATCTCATTGAACAGCGATGTGTCACCCGGGAATATCGGTATTTTCAACGGCTCACAAAAGACGTTCTACCTGTGCGAGGTGGACAACAAGAACCGCCCCTCGGGCGGGAATGCGCTGGACGACCTTTGTCTGGTTATGCACGTGAAGCCGTATCTCACCGGCTCTAAGCCGTCGGTAGACGGTTACTACCGCCTCGACTTCAAGGACTACGGTTCGGGAGTGCCGATGGATATTCTGCGTAATCATGAATATAAAGTACAAGTGGAAAGTGTGGACGGGTTGCCGGCCCAAACTCCCGAGGAAGCTTTCAAAGGAAACCATACCCTTAAATGCCGTATCGTGCCGTGGAACGAGGTACAAGAAGAAGTAATAGTACGAGGGAACAAACGGCTGACGGTGGACAAACGGGTGTTCGCTTTTGACGGTGATATCCAAATAGGTGTCGCTTCATTACCCGTAAATATAACTACAGAGAATACCAATTGGCAAATAACCGGAAAACCTTCATGGATTTCACTCAGCCAAACCTCGGGTACAGCGGGAGTACCAGCCACGGTTACTATTTCGGCAAACAGTAAGAACTTTACCCAGAATATGCGTAGTGCTGTCCTTTCCATACGAACAGGAAATTCTGCTAACGAATTGGAATATCGTTTGCATGTAAGCCAGCAACCGGCTTGTGGTTTCGGAAATTCCATGAAACTTATGCGTATCGGTGGCAGTAACTATCAGACTACCCGTATGGGTAATGGTGGTGTTTGTTGGATGATAGACGCCAGTAGGGAAGGAGGTCCTAATATGGCTGCTCGTCCTCGTTCATATTCTTTGGCACCAGCTATGGTCGGACCCATTTATTATGGCAGTATTCCCCAACGTGCCTGCCCCGATGGCTGGCGACTCCCTACGGCTTGGGAGGTTATTAATCTGATACAGTCTATAACAGGCTCTTATCCTGTTGTATTTACTCGATTGATAGAAAGCGGTGCGGGAATAGCTAAGTCTTTTCCAGCCATATCTGCCCCCGATGGTGGATATGAAGAAGGCGTTTTAGCTATCTGGACACAAACTCCAATGATATATTCATCACCTCAACGACATTCTCCTGCCTCTGTATTACATACAGGAATATATTGGAATCCTGATATCGGAGCTGGAAAAACAGCGCCCACATATAGGGTTAATCGTAATAGATGGGCCTTAATGCATGGTGCCGGTAATGACATTCATAGTCCGGCCGGGTTACCTGCAGGGTTTAATGAATATTATGGTTATCATTATCTGCTGGGCGGTAGTGTCCGTTGTGTGCATGACCAGTAATTTAACCATTAAACAAACAGCACCATGAAACGATCAACTGTTTTAGTCTTTTTGTTTGGACTGTTTTTGGGGGGCTGTGGCAGTTCCCGTCAGGGCGGTGAAGAGGCGGAAGTTGTGCGACATTACGAATGTCTGCTGCGCGCCCTTGCAACAGATGATTCATAACTCTGGCGTTATTTTCATCTATTACATCTTGATATTCACTTCTTTCTATTACTCTGCCATTTTGATTTTGAGTACATTTTTCTCTTATTGAGCAATTTACACAAGCTGATGTTTTATATACTTTTGATCTATAATTGGGACGGATTCTCCATTTCCCTGTTGTTGTCATTTGTTCTCCACAAGGGCAGATATAATAATCTCCGTCATTTATATAATGAAATTCAGCCAGTGGTATGGAATTCGAATTAGGTGATGTTGATGGCATAGGCGATGAATAAGTACATATTCCTGAATATTTACAGGCTTGTAGTTGGTCGCCGCTAGTATAACCGGCATCGCTAAGTGTGTTGAACGAATCTAATTGTAGTAGTTCCTGGACGGTCAATGCCGCTGTTGATAGTTCTCTTTTATCAGTTGATGCTCCAATATGAGAGTGAACCAATAATTTGTGTTTACTATCAAAGGCTGCTTGAACCGCATATTCAACTCCTGATACATTATTGGTTAACATTAATGCTCTTGAATCTTTGTCTGTTAGACTTATTTGAGTATCATTACTATTCTTCAATTCCGTATCAAGAGTTTCGTATTTCTTACGCCTGTCTTGTTGTAATTTAATCTTAGATTTAAGAAGTTCTTTTTCTTCTTCTTTATCAGTCTTATCTAAAGCTACTTCAAATTCTTCAATACGGTTATCTATATATTCAAGATGTCTGTCTATCTTCTTTTGTGTATAATTGTTTCTGAGACTATTTTGGGCAAATATCTTGAAAGAATCTATACCTATGGTTTCGCCTTCTATCAGACCCATATCCTTTAGCATAAGGACAAACTGCCTAAAGACTTTTCTAAAAGCCTCCGCATTATTTTTTTTTAAATAAGCAATTGTCCGAAAAGAGGGCATTAAGCCTCCTAATAGCCACCATAATTCCACATTTACTTTACAGGAAGTGTTCCAACTTTCTTGATGATCTTATTGAGTGCTTATAACCATATAAATACAATTTTAGTAATGTTGCAGGATTATACGGTGGTCTCCCTTCTGATTGAAGTTTGACATGTTTAAACCCAAGCTCATCTATAGGCAAGATATCCACAAATAAATCGATAAGCCTGCTCATCACCAAGAATGTTTTTCTCATAATCCAATAACTTTAGAAATTATTAATATCAACGTAACAAATCATTCATCTTTCAGATCGACAGTCGGCAAGTTAAAAACTTTTTCGATGCCAATCCAGCTTTCTGCCGCATCATCAAATAGCGTTTCATATTGATCATGGAATCCAAAAAGGTCACTAAAGAAATATGTTTTCAGTGTTGGATACATGCTTACTTTCCATTCGTTGTCAGCTCCATCAGGTACAGAAATAATAAAATCTGTGGACAAGCTACAAGTGGTTATCCCGGCCTTAGCACCTCCATTGACAGCACTCGACGCGTAACAAAACATATTAAAATGTGAAGAAGGTTCGCGTAAATTAAACTACCACCTAAGCTGTGGGCTTCCTTGGGCCGGATTGGTTCTATTGATAACTTCAATATCATTTATTGTTTCCGTATGGCTATTGGAAATGCTTATTCCTCCTGAAATCTCTGGTCCAGTGACACTGACACTTCCTCCTAACTCGAAAGAGACACTGCTGGTATAAGAGCTCTGGCGTTCCGTAGTTTGCGGGGAATGTGCATGAATAATGGCACCATTCGGGTGAACCGGAGCGAATTCCAAATTTACGTCAGTCAGGCAAAAGCCATACCCTTTCATTTTCAGAGTACTGACCTTGGTATGCCATTCTCCATAAAAAGAAGGTTCTACATAGGCTATAAAACCCAGATTTACCAAATAAAAATGTTCTTTCCGGTCTTTGCTATAAGCGGTCCATATCTTAGCTTCTACTTGAAAATTATCGGTTGTCCCTTTACCTTCATGTCCATGAACAGGAGGTGCGGTATAGCTATTTTGACCGATAACGATATAGGCAGATATCAAGTTTTTCAAATCCGACGAACCGTTTGACGGAGCTTTCGGTTCCAGGGCTCTTTGTAAACTTTGACTTGTCATGTCGCAATGAAATCCCTGCCCGTATTCATTAATCGTCTGTACAGATTCTTTGCCATCAGCTCCGGTAGCAGTACTGAGCGCATTGAGCTTGGAATAGAATCCGCTCGCCGACGGAAGCGGTCCAGAAAATACCCACAGCGGCAGTTCGTCCGAATAAGACTCATCTTCCTTCGCATAAGGATTATAGCAATCCAGCAACGTGCAGACGGTATTAAAATCCTCGTTCGTTCCTCCCTCCATCATCATCACGATGCTCCGCTTATGGAACATATCCTTGATGTCAGCCAGCAAATCGGTATCCGACTGAATCCGGTCAATGTCCTGCCGGGTAAAGAAGAACGCGTCGCCAACCTCCATCTTCTTTCCCGGAGCATAAGGAACCGCCTCCTTGTAACGGTTTATCATGTTCTCGGATATCATATGGTCTTCTTTGCTCCAGAACGAAAGGTAATAAAGCGTGTTGTTGTGTGTTACGCCTAACTGGTCGGTAGTAGGCAAAGGATCAGTTAGTTTCTCGGGATCATTTACATTGTCGGGGGCGTAGTCATCCTCGTCATCGCCGCACGATGTAGCTACCGCAAGAACCATGTAGCACAACAATAAGTAATGAAGTAAATGAATCTTTTTCATGACTTTTTAAAGGAGAATCCTATTGTTTGTATTATTCAAATTCAAGCTGTAGAACTCATTTGCCGCTTGAAATAGAGTTGTCTTTATTTGAAGTTATTTGGGTAGCATTTTCTTTTACACACGTTAAAATCACCCATAAAACCCTGTTTTACTCTTTTTGGAGATGACGCAGGCTCAACCGACAAGTGCAAAATAAGCGAAAAGATTTAAATTCAGCCCGATTCTTGCCTATAAAAATTGTCTCAATTGTCAGAATCGCACATCTTTGTGGTTTAGAACATTTTAGTTTTGTAGTTTAGGCTATTTTTTGTCGTTTGGGCTATTCCTCCATCCATAACACACCGTATTATTCCGCCTCTGTTTTCCTCCATTTAGGGGTACAGCCCGCATTTTCCTTGAACAGCCTTATAAAATGGCTTGGTGACAAAAAACCGGATTTCTCGGAGATGTCGGCAACCGTCAACCTCGGATATCGCGCAAGCAGACGTTTCGCATATTCTATACGAAGTCCGATAATCCAATCGCGGAACGACATGTCATACGTAGTTTTGATGTACCCGGACAGGTAGGTACGGTTGGTATGAAGCACATCTGAAAGCTCCTTTATGGTAAGGCCGGGCCGGATATAACCGTCCGCATCGATACAACCTTTGATTTTTTTCGCTATTTCGGCATGGAAAAAAGGAGTATCCTGCCTCTGTGCCTGTTCCCGGTTTGTGGTGTCACACAGGTCTTCCTCTTCAGAAGTCATGCCATCTTCCATCGCGTTTTCCACCTGTTCGTAAAACAGCAGATAGTTCAGATAGCAAAGGAAGAGATAAATGTAAAACGGTACCGATGACAGAATCCAGATATAGACGTATTCATCAGGCAGGAATGTCAGCAGTCCGCATCCCACCCCGAATGTGACAGCCCAGTAGGTGAAAATGGAAAGCCATTTGATATAGGCACCGATGTCGTCCGCACGGGTGTCATCGAAAATGCGGATGACCCTGTGATAGGCCCGGAGAAGCCTACGGGTCAAGAACAGCCCATAGATAACCAACCATGCGGCCAAGGCAAACATCACCGTTGTCTGTAAACCACCTTTTGGTAACAACAGCAGAACGATGCCGGAAAGGATGGAAAACAGTATCCATAGACAGATATGCGTCCGTAACCGACGTTTGGTGATATAAAAGCGGTCAAGCAGAGTGGTGAGGGCCGAACTGAACAACCAGTAGCACAAAAAATAGGTGGACAGGTTCATCAGGATGGCGGCATCGGTATTCTTGAACCTGATTCCAAAAAAGAAATGTACCGAATAGTTGGCGGCAAGTAACAGTATGGCTACCCCCATAATTCGCCGGGAACGCAGATAATTATTGAAAATGGCTTTTTCCGAGGTTGGAGCCAACAAAAAATAAAAGCCGAAGAACAACATCAACGGTAGCGCAATACAAAGTGAATAACTGTATATAGATGGTTCCATTTTATTATGCCTAACTATTTTGAATGCAAAATTAGCGAAAATACTGAATATATGGCGGATTTGCCATGACGATTTACTTTCAACACCCTATTTTGATATAATCGAGGGCTTGTTGTATGGTATCCTTGCCATTATGTCATATTGATGGAAAAAGCAGGAAAAGGAATGGTATGTTCCCAATCCTGCCATATATATCCGCACACTCGTTCACATTTTTATACCTTTCGGTTTGCACTCGTCACGGACGTTGAATCCCGGCCGCCCGATGATGATGTGGTCGGCAATAAAATTGCCAGACGGACTGCGTTCATTCACCGAGCTGCGTATCTGCGGCACATCTTCGGTGTGTTGTGGAGATACGTTTCGTACACCTTCCGCATCCGGTTTGACCTCCTGTCCGTCATTCTCCTTTTCGGCGACTTCGGGCGTAGGCGGCTCAAGCTCCAACTGTATCTTTCGGTCGAGTGCTGCAAGTTCGGACTTCAACTGTTTCAGTTCGTCCTCCTTCTTCCATACCTTCCCGGCTATCTCCTACAACTGTGAGACCTCCTTTTCCTGCACCTCGTTCTTCGCCTTGTACTGGTCAATGATGGACGGAATCCTCTCCAATGCGTTCAGGAAATTGCGTGCGGCGGCTACCGGGTCAGCCATCGCCAGCATGCAGCCTATGTCATACAAGGATACTGATACTACGGGAGAACCTGTCGAGCATGTGACAGAACCGGACAAGCAAATTGCGCATTCGGCTCTCGGTGACTACGGACCATTCAGTGTGAAATATGCCACGAAGGACTTTCTCAGCTACGGGAACAAAAAGTTCCGCATATAGATTCTGATTTTGCTTGTTACAGATGGAAGCAACGGCAATATGCCAGAGGAGGCCGGGCTATACAAAAAATAAGGGGCTGTACACATGCGTCAGCTCCTTGTTTTTAAGGGGTAAGCGACTGCTCAACTACATCTTGTGCATTCAATTTTTCAGTGGGATGCACTCCATTGTAAGTGCATCTCAATTTCCATATACCAACTTATCTCAGGGTTGTCATTGAGTGTCAGTCTCGCTTTTTCCCGTTTTTTCCTGCATTTTCCCGGAACTGTCCTGATTATTTTCTCCATACATCCGGTAGCAGTTCCTTCAGGTCTCTGTCTGATTTGGGAGCCAGATAATAGGGGAGTTTACTGATCACATCATTCAGCCACTCTCTGGGGTTGACACCACGTTCCTTACATGAGCCAAGCAAGGAACAGATTATAGCCGTATTCTCAGCCGCTTCGTGGTTTCCGCAGAACAGCATGTTCTTTCTTGATATGACCAGTGGCCTCAGGGCATTCTCACAGCGATTGTTGTCAATGAAAATTCTTCCGTCATGGAGATACGGTTTCATTCTTGGCAGCAGGGAGTAGGCATAGGCTATGGCTTTTCCCATAAGACTTCGTTTTAGAACTTTAGGGTATGTGTTTTTAAGCCAGAGTTCAAAGCTGTCAAGCATCGGCTTGGATAGACGTTGGCGTAATTCAGCACGTCCTTCATACGGGAGTTCCTGTTTATCCGCCATGTATTCCACATTATACATATCCTGGATAAATTTGAGTCCCTGCATGGCATATTCCAGATTTTCTTCCTTGCACAGCTCTATATGTCTGCGGATATGCGCGAGACCCCCACACAGACATACGTCCTCCCCATCCTCAAAGGCGTCATAAATGGGATGGCCGTCACTTTGGAGATATCCTTTGAAGTTTTTCAAAAGCCTGACCGCAACTTTTTGTGAACGCGATCCGTTGTCGTAATGGAAGAAGGCAGACGCGGCACAGCCGCTCGGACTATCCAGATGTATTCTTTTACGGCTTTATGCCTGTCGTGGTTTATAACCGGAAGCGTGGTCTCGTCAACCTGGAAGTAATCTGCGGCCAGTACTTTCTTCCTGAGTTCCAGATAAAGTGGCCTGAGAAGCTCGCAGACCGGTCTGAACCAGCCGTCCAATGTGTTTTTGGACAGTTTCACACCCAGATGTTCCAGCTGTTTCACTTGTCGGTAGAACGGGACATGATATTCGTATTTCTGTAAAAGGACCTCAGCGAGCATGGAAGCCCCTGGCATACCTTTATATATGGGCATCAGTGGCATGGGAGCGGTTATTACAGCCTTTTCTCCGTTATCAACGGCCTCCATTTCATTTTTCAGGGCGTATGTGGGACGTACCGTGTCTTTCACATAGAGGTAGCCGGGTTTCATCTCAAGGGTCCTGGTATGTTCCTCGCCTATCTTGACGTATCTGCTTAAATCGACATTCTCCGGTTCGATGACGACTGTTACAACCGGAAGGTTATCCATGACGACCCGGTTACGGCGCGGCGTTTTATTGGCGGCCCGGGACTTGGGGACGGTAATCTGTTCAGCCGCCCTGCTCCGGGCATCTTCGATTTCCGCCTCTATCTGTTCCAGGTCGCCATAGTCAAAAGGGAGCTTCGGGTCTCCGTTATCGACAGGCTTGCATTTCTCACTCATCTTTCCGAACACCTTCCTCTTCAGCCATGCCAGGGAGGCGTTCAACTCAACTATCGTACCCCGGAGTTCTTCTATGGTCCTTGCCTGGGCTGAGATGATCTCACTCTGTTTACGGTTGATATCCAGCAGCTGCTCCATTGAGGGTTCCACAGCTTGTCCGGTTGCATCTTCTTTTGCCATTCAATATCTTTTTTTTGATGATATAAAGATAGTCAAAAACAACAAGAAAAACAAGCCTTCAAGCTGTTTGTTTACAACTGTTTTACCAATGCTTTTTCAAATTGGAAAGCCGTCTTTGCCTGCCTTTGCTGACATCTTCATTGATGCCTTCCACCATAACGACCAGGTCACTCCAGGTCATGGGGTAAGAACGGGTGGCAGGATTATAGGCGGGTATCTTGAAGGTGCCTTCTTCAAGCAGTTTCTCATAAAGGACCAGACCGCCCGGTTCGGCATGGAGCAATTTTATCTTGGTCCGGAAACGGTTGTAGAAAATGAATACCTCCCCACTTCTGATGTCGCCTCCCATCCTCTCATGCACAAGGCCGCAAAGAGTGAACATACCTTTCCTCATGTCCGTATAACCGGGGCACAGGAAATATCTCATGCTGTCATTTAGGCAGAACATTGGCATTATATATTTTAGAGATCAGATTCAGGGCAGCTTCACAGCCGGAAGACCCTTTAAACTTCAACTTCAATCCGTTGGGTAATTCCAAGGATATTTCAGAGCTGTCCTTTCCTTTCAAGGGAAAGGGGACGCTAGGCTGGGGAGATGGCAGGGGAGCCTCGTGAGATATACCGGGGGATGGCGTGTCGCCATTGATTACTATGGGGACAAAGCTGTCTTTAACCCCTAAGCGGGAGGCTTCTGCCAATAACTCCCGCTCCGTTATACCGTATTTTTGTTTCCAAAGATAGAATCTACTACGGCTATAACCTTCATTCTCACAAAAATCAGCAATGGACAAACCACTCTGCTGCTGACGGAAAAGAACGGAGATAAATTTTTCTCTGCTCATCATGTGTTTACGTCGCTGCATCATAGGATATTATTTTTTTTGCAGCAAAAGTAAGGAGGGAAAATGAACTGTAGAAGATGTACTTACTCAGGCGCTTACTTTAAGGGGATATTCGACTTTTAGCCCCCAAAAAGATCAATATTGTTATGTACAACCGTCCAACCTGCGGGTAAAGTGCGCAACTCGGATCTGGACAGCAAGCTGAAAAGAGGCACAAGTATGTAGGCAACCCTGTTATAGCACCGGAATCTGCTGTGTCGCATGAATCAACCGTAGTCCCCGTGAAAGGCATGGCTATACCGCCAAGGGCTGTGGATGAAGTCGCAATGCGGAAAGCCGTCCTTTCCCAGGCAGTTCTCAGGAAGTCTTAAGAAAGAGGGGATAAACATCTGATACGGACAACTCGCAATACGATACGCAACGATGAAAGTGGTGAACAAATCTGGCACTAACGGATGCGCCTCTTTTATATGATTATAATATTAACAAGAAATGCCCGCCATTGTTCTTAAATGCGAATTATAACTTCTTACTGTTGGAAGATTATCTATAAATCGGGCATGAGGGTAAGAGTGCTTACAAACAATTCGGCCCGCTTTATTGGGGGCTGCCAAACCTCGACCGGCACCTGTACCACCCGCGGATATAAATTCGGACCGGAGGTATGGATGGTATTCCGCACACCGGACCAACGTACCCTTGCGGACAGTCCCGAGCCCGGCAAGCCATAATTCCGTCGGGTCAATTGAACAACCGCCTCTCGGAATATGTTCATATCATGGGCCGGTCCCGTATGCAGCTATTTTCCGGGGTACATGACATTGAGGACATACCGCCTGATGCCGACATCCGAGGTTATGTTTAAATTTGTATATTAATTTATATTTTTATATATTTGCAACAGTTGTTGTCTAATTTACATCAGAATGACACGTGTTCGGAATATGGGAAGAATACTGTCCGCATTCCTCATGCTGGGAATTTCCTCCATGTGCGGAGCCCAGATATATAAATACTTGGGAATAGAGGACGGATTGAGTAACCGGAGGATTTACCGTATCCAAAAAGACGGGAGGGGATACATGTGGTTCCTCACCCAGGAGGGGATGGACCGTTATGACGGCAAGCGGATCAGGCATTACACTGTTCTTGACGGCAATCTGAAGGTGGCCCCGCAAGTCAATCTGAACTGGCTCTACACCGACACGGAGAACACGCTGTGGGTTGTGGGAAGGAAAGGCCGTATTTTCCATTACGACACCCTCCATGACCGTTTCCGGATGGTATACAGGATACCCGGTCTTCAGGATGACTTCGCCACGGGCATGCTCTGTTACGCCTATATGGACCGTGGGGACCGCATATGGCTCTGTCAGGGTGACCATATCATCCGCTATGACACCCGCACAGGCATTGCGCAGCGGCTGGTCTCCCGTTTAAGAGGTGATATAACCGCTATCAGCGAGACGGACGGTACAAACCTTTTCATCGGTACCGTGAACGGACTTTTTCCGGTACGGGAAAGGGACGGTGTCCTTGAGGCGCTTGCGGACACGGACAGCATCCGGACGCCGGTCAGCGAACTCTACTACCACCCCGGTTCGAAGAAACTGTTCGTGGGAACCTTCAGGAAGGGCATACTTGTATACGGAGTGTCCGCAGGCAGTACGCTGCGGAATGTGGCCGTCAACCGGATCACCCCTCTCAATGACCGGGAGCTGCTGATAGCCACGGGCGGAAGGGGGGTATACAGGATGGATATGGACTCGCTAGTGCCCAAACCCTATATAACCGCCGACTACGCCAGCCACAACGGCATGAACGGAGACAATATCAATGACATTTATGTGGATGGCGGGGACCGTATCTGGCTTGCCAACTACCCCGCCGGAGTCACAATCCGGAATAACCGCTACCAGAGCTATGAATGGTTCCGGCACTCACCGGGCAACAGCCGGTCGCTGGTTAACGATCAGGTGCATGATGTCATCGAAGACAGCGAAGGCGACTTGTGGTTCGCCACCAGCAACGGGATCAGCCTGCTGCAGCCTGCGGTAGGACGGTGGCGCTCCTTTCTCAGCCGGTCCGATGGGATACAGGATGGCGGGAACCATATCTTCCTGACGCTCTGCGAGGTCTCGCCGGGTGTCATCTGCGCCGGCGGGTACGCTTCGGGCCTGTACAGGATCGAAAAGAAAACCGGGAGGGTGGAATACTTTCCCCCCTCCTTTGCAGCAGAGGGGCGTCCAGACCAGTATATCAATGACATCGGAAAAGATTCCGGAGGATGTATATGGACAGGGGGCTGCCACAATCTCAAACGTTTCGATCCCCATGACGGCACAGTACGCCTGTACCCGGTCCCGGGCCCCATCACCGCCATACTGGAGAAGGCTCCGGAATGGATGTGGATCGGTACCGGCATGGGGTTGTACCTGCTTGACGGGCACGGGGGGACCTGCAGACATATCGCCTTTCCAGTCGAGGCGGTTCATGTCTATGCACTGTACCAGGCACCGGACGGGCTCCTGTATATCGGCACCGGCGGGGCGGGACTTCTCGTCTATGACAGCGTGGAGGACAGGTTCGTCCGCCAATACCAGACCGAGAACTGCGCCCTGATATCCAATAACATCCATACCATTGTCCCCCGTGCGGACGGCACCCTGCTACTGGGGACCGAAAACAGCGTGGCCCTGTTCCGGCGTGAGAGCGGCACTTTCAGAAACTGGACGGCAGAACAAGGGCTGGCAAGCGTATGCCTCAATGCCGGGGTATCCACTTTCCGGCACGGGGAAAGCTTCGTGTTCGGGAGTAACACCGGAGCCGTCATGTTCCCCTCCGACATGAGGATACCCGCCCCGCATTTTTCTCGGATGCTCCTGCGGGATTTCATGATCTCCTACCGCCCCGTCTATCCCGGGGACAAGGGATCCCCCTTGAGGGAGGATATTGACAATACCGTCAGGCTGGAACTTGCATATGACCAGAATACCTTCTCCCTGGAAGCTGTCTCCATCAACTACGACTATCCCTCGAACATCCTATATTCATGGAAATTGGAGGGGCTCTACGAGGGCTGGAGCCATCCGGTCCAGAGCGGGCGGATACAGTTCACGAGCCTGCCCCCAGGCAACTACACCCTGCGTATCCGTGCCGTCTCCAATGAGGAGAAATACAAGGTGTATGAGGAAAGAAGCCTCGGTCTGAGTGTCGCCCGGCCGCTGTGGGCGGGTACATGGGCCATTGCCGGATATGCGTCATTGTGTGTGTTGGCTGGGGTGGTGTCTTTTCGCGTTGCCATGTTGCGCAGGCAGAAAAGGATATCAGACGAAAAGACGTGCTTCTTCATACATACTGCCCATGATGTCCGTACTCCGCTTACGCTGATCAAGGCTCCGCTGGAAGAGGTGGTGGAGAAAGACATGGTGAAGGCGGAGGGGATGGACAATGTACGGATGGCCCTGAAAAGCGTGGACGGACTTCTGGGATTGGTCACCAGCCTGATAGATTTCGAGAGTACGGACAACTACACCTTGAGACTTCATGTCTCGGAATATGAGCTCAACAGTTATCTGGAGACGACCTGTGAGGCATTCCGCACATATGCCTCCATCAGGGACATCGATATCACCCGTGAGAGCGGCTTCCCTTACCTGAATGTCCGGTTTGACAAGGACAAAATGGACTCTATATTGAAGAATATACTGTCCAACGCACTGAAGTACACTCCACGGGGCGGGAGTATCCAGGTCCGTGCCTTCGCGGACCGGCATGTATGGGGTGTGGAAGTGGAAGACACGGGGATTGGCATTCCACCTGAGGAACGGAAGAAACTGTTCAGGAACCATTTCAGGGGCAGTAATGCCGTCAATCTGCAAGTGGCGGGAAACGGTGTCGGACTGATGATGGTACATAGGCTGGTAAGGCTGCACGGAGGCAGGGTCCGCGTTACCAGTACCGAGGGGAAGGGGACCATGGTATGTGTTATTTTTCCCCTGAGGAGCAGACGCCTTGACAAGGCATGCCCCGTTGCTTCGCCCAGGAAACAGGATACCGGGGAAACCCGCATGGGACCGGATTGCGGCCCCATGCGTGAGATCCTTCCAACAATGACCGGCGGGGACCGGCAGCGTATTCTTATTGTGGAGGACAATGACGATTTGCGGACCTACCTTGAGGGGCTGCTGAAAGAGGAATACCTGGTCCAAACCTGTTCCAACG
Source organism: Bacteroides sp. B1-V-101 (assembly GCF_023656585.1). NCBI lineage: Bacteria > Pseudomonadati > Bacteroidota > Bacteroidia > Bacteroidales > Bacteroidaceae > Bacteroides > Bacteroides sp. B1-V-101. The sequence continues at coordinate 66,664 of NZ_JAMOKH010000028.1, forward strand.
GACGGGACGCGCTGCTTGTGGCGAGAGAATACAATCCGGACCTGATACTTTCGGACGTTATGATGCCTGAAATGGGAGGGGACGAACTTTGCGCGTCCGTCAAATCCGATATTGAGACATCCCATATCCCGGTCATGCTGCTGACCGCCTTGGGAGATGAGAAGGACATGCTGGAGGGGCTGGAAAACGGAGCTGACGCCTATATCACCAAACCGTTTAGCATAAACGTGCTCAGGGCGAATATCAGGAACATACTGGCAAACCGGGCACTGCTCAAACGGGCATACGCCGGTCTTGAGGACGGAGTCGGACAGGTTCCGCCGGACTGCCACAATACCCGGGACTGGAAATTCATGGCCTCCGTAAGGGAATGCGTCATGAAGAATATCGACAACCCCGGTTTCTGTGTGGACATGCTCTGTGGCATGCAGAACATGAGCCGCACCGGATTTTTCAACAAGTTGAAGGCGCTCACCGGCCATGCCCCGGCTGACTATATCCGCTCCATGCGGCTGCAATATGCGGCACAACTGCTCAGGGAAAAAGACTGTTCGATAACGGAAATCTCGGATGACTCGGGGTTCTCCGATGTCAGATATTTCAGGGAGGTGTTCAGGAAGTACTATGGAATGAGCCCGAGTGAGTACAGGAATTCGATGAGAGGATAACATCACGGGCAGACAGACTCCAGGATATGGCAGGTCTTATTGTCGGAGATGGTGTATGTTTCGCTCCGCACCGACAAGCCGGGCACGGTTAACTCGTTCACCGTAATGATGAAGGCGAACAGCCGCCCTGCCCCAGTATTGAGGCTCGTGCCTGATAGGGATAGTAGAAATAATAGTGTTCGTCCAACAGCCCGCCTGTGAGCGGTGTCGGACTTTCAGTTTTCCATACGAGACCGCCCGTGTCGGCATCCCTCTCGGCTGTCAGTTTCACGTTGGAATAGACTGTTTGAGTGCCCCGCACCACGTATAGGCCGCAGGCCCCGCCTTCGGAAAACTTGGTTTGGCAGCCATTCTCCACAGTACGGGTGGTTTTGCGAACAGCCGACGTATATCCACCATCGGTAACGGAGAAAGTAAGTTGCTGCGCCTTGTCTTGGTTGCCCGGGAGCTCTTCTTGCGTACAGGCGGCAAGCGATAGGAGCACCGCCGCCGGAATCGAATGTAGAATGCTTTGCTACAGTTTCTTTCTTTAATGTGATTAAAAAGCGCACACGGCCAGAAACCTAACTTTATAAGTACTTATCATTACTTTCCAGAGTGGCATCTGGAAAGTGTATGGCATATGCATTGTTAGGGCTATAATATGCCTCCGTAGACGACCAGTAAGAGGTGGTATAAATTGGCGTCGGACCGCCGGCAGCGACGAGGGATGGGTTGACTATATAATTCCAAATTTCGGCATTCGGAAAATCTTTCATCATAATCTTATCATCAGTAAGTCGGGCTGGGGTTAGTCTGCCTGTGGGGTCAGTGTCTTTCGGTATACAGAAGACGACACCGGTGACCGTCTTGCCCGCTACGGATTGCGGCTTCGGGTCTGCGATGACCTGAGCTTTCCCATTGGGATAGCGTTTGCGCAGTCCGCCGTCCGAAGTGCTCCTGCCCGAATAGATGTAGTCCCCAGCCTTCACTTCATCGGCAGTGTAGTGTATTGTTTTGGCTACCGCCACATTCTCCTCACCGCCATCAATCCAGGTGTTGCCCGGCACCGTCTGCACCACGTCTATTTCATTCGTTTTTCCTCCGTGACACCTTCGCCCGCCATGAGCGTGAACTCTACTTTTGCCATGCGGTGGTTGAAACGGAGGCTGACGGCTTGGTCATAACCTCCCACTACGGTGACGTATAGAAGGCCGAAGCCGGCATACCCGCCACTTTGGTCGATATCGGCATTCGGAGTCCGTGCCGTGACACATGTCTCGGTAGTGCTCTTCCGGTAAATGGTGTTTTCAGCATCCTTTGGGACAGTATTGCCCGAGGCGTCCATTACGTACCTTTGGAGGCTGAGCATGCCATCCAGCATCACTCCTATCTCCTTGCCGCCGGCACGGGGGTGCGGTTGCGCCACCTCCGCTGTCAGTCGCAATGGGTACTTGCCATCGGGTAAACGTGTAGTAGATTCTCCCGTTTCCATCTTGCCGCAAGAGACGAGTAGCCCGCCCGCGAGCATCAACATCGGCTACCAGCCGCTGATGCGCATCCATCGTCCGGAATATCCTGTTCCCTTCACATCGTTATTTTTCTTTGTTTTATGTGGTTAGAAAGCGCACACGGCACGCACATTGAGTGCGCCGTCCTTTTCGCTGAGCTGTGCGAAGGCATTGTAGAAATACACGCTAAAAGCGCCATTCTTATTACTGGGGCTCTCCGAAGAAGACCAGAAACGTTTATGGTTATTGCGCGGTGACAATGCGTCACCGCCAACGGCGGAGATGGAGACTTCGACTATATCCCTCGTCTCTGTGTTGTCCCGTGTGTACGCAATATTATCGACATCCTTATAACATAGCATGTGCAGTTCCTTTACCGACGGCAAGAACCATCCGGTGCTGTTTGCCGGGGCTGGATTATTTGCGATAAATGTTTTCAGGACCTCAGCAGGATTGACCAAGGCATCGGTTTTGCCGTTTGTCTTGCAATATCCGTTATACGCCCACAGCACTTTCGTGTTCTGGTAACCGAGTATCCTGTTTATGTTGCCGGTCGCATCGAAACCAGTGGCAATGTTTACGTACTCATCCTTATCGACAGGATTGAAATCTGTTCCTCTTTGAAAATCCGCCACCCAGTCGTTAACGTTTTGCCACGAGACGTTGCCCGGAGCATCTTTAATCGACACGGCAAGGCCATGGGTGCAATTGGGATGTTCTTTCACCATAATCTTGTCGAAATCCAGAGACGCCGGCGTGATCCGTCCTTCAGGATTGGTCTCTGCCGGTGTCCAGAAGACGATGGCCGCCACGCTTGCCTTCTGCTCCTCGGTCAGGGTAGTACCCTTAGGCAGCAGGTTGCCGTCGGCGAGCAGGTAATCTCCCCGTTGCATCGTGTAGTCCTTTACAGTTGTCACCGCGCCGTCCACCTTGTATCTCTTGTAACTGCCGGTAGAAAGGCCGGACGGGGTTATGGTGAACTCCTTGCTTCCCTCGTCATAATGTCCTTCGATAGTCGGTGCGGGAGTCGCGTGATTCACCAAGTAGCGGTATGTACCATCGTTCACGCGCAGCGGCTGGGCAATGCCAGAGAATGTAGTGGCGGGTGACACGGCGTAATCAGGAATCCTCTCGTCGGTAAACTTGTATTTAACGGTATTCGGCATCTCGATGACGGCCAATGCCATACGATGGTTCATGGTGAAAGAGAGGTGGAGGGTGTTGTCTTCCCCTGTCGTTGCGGAGCCTTCGGCAGTCATCAAGTCGGAGGCGGTATATGCCGCATGAGTACTTTGGTCGTCCTGAGGCTGCCAAGCGGAAACCAACGGGGCGAAGAATTCCGTGTCGGTCAAGGCTGAGCCTGTGGGAGTGGCAGTCTTTCCGCTCATATCCGTTTAGTAGGGATAGTAGAGGTAGTAGTGCTCATCCGACAATCCCCCCACAAGTGTCGTGTTGTCCTTGGACTTCCACACGAGGTCGCCCGTGGCGGCATCCCTCTCTGCGGTCAGTTTCACGTTGGAATAGAGGGTTTGAGTGCCGTGCGTCACGTATCGCCGTCAGGCATGTTTTTCCTGCCGCTATGAACAACGGCGGGGGTATATGGTTATCCGGATGTTGCCGATGGAAAAAATCGGCTGGAAGAAGAAATAAATTTCTCGCAACGTTTCACAACAGCTTTGACCTGATGCTTTTCAACACACGCCACACCGTCATGCCTGAGAGCTTTATTCTCTTCCTAAGCAGATAGTTGGCAATCCGTTGCGCTCCCCATCTTCTTGTCTCACGCACAGATTAAGGATAATGGTTTCAATTTCAGGTGTTATCTTCATATTGGCAAGTCTTGATGAACGTTTAGACTTATCGGACAATTCCGACTTGCCTTGTTCTTTCTCGCAATTTATCCAACGGTATAACGTGGAACGGGTAATCCCGCACCGAAGGGCAGTTTTTGTCACAGAACCCGTTTCGACGTATAGCTCAAGCCATTTTTGGCGCATCCGTATATCTTCTTTCATGCAACGAAGATACGGATTAAGATTTGCCAACGAAAAGAAAAAGTGTAGCGTATCTATTGATACTTTGCAATTAAATACTACTCCGCTTTTCAGCCATCTCCTTAATACCAGCCTGTCAATCTACACATTGTTGAGAAGCCATTCATGATTAATATGATCAAAACAACCCTTAATGTCACCTTCCAGTATCCATTGTGGTAAACAGTCTCTACTCAACCATCTATGAAGTGCGTCTATTGCATCCGCAGTACTTCTAAACTTTCTGAACCCATATGAGTTCGCATCCGCTTCACTTTCAGTTATAAGTTCTAAAGCCATAAGATATATCCTGCACGGCTCTGTCCTTCATGGTTGGTATTCCCAAAGATCTTGTCTTGCCATTTGCTTTGGCTATGTTGACCTTCCTCAGCGGGAAGGCCTTATATCCTCTCCTTTTCAATAAACATATAGCTTCTATTTTCTTGGCATCAGTGTCCCACTTCATATGGTCAACCCCTGCCGTACGTTTACCTTTATTGGAAGTTACTTTCCTTATCGCCAATGCCTTGGCTTCGTAGGAAGTGGCAAGTAGGTACCGTAAGGCCTTTACCTTGTTGTACCTCTTTTCTTTGTGGGCCTTTGCTATTCGGACCTGCAGTTTTCTCACTTTACGCTCATATTTGGAAGAATCGATATCTTTTCATGTCGTGTTTCGTACGGTTAAAGATGCACACTCGGCTTTTGCCTTGCTCATTTGCAGTTTCTTCATTTTATTAAAGTTCTACAATCGTTTCACAAAGAATTACCCTGCGGAAGTCTGCCTGATTTCGCATGGGGTGATGTTTAAACCTCTATCCTCCGCATTACACAGAATCATTCACTTTCTCCGCAATCCTTTACCCGCACCACATTCGGCTTTTCTTGCAATTGGCTTACCTGCCTGACATAGACAGGAGAAATACGGGTTTACCAAGTTCCGTACAAGTAACTGACGCCCGACTTAGAGCCCGCCCCTCCACCGCCAGTATGATGTCCGTGTAGCCTTACATTCCCAAAAGACTATCCTGACTACCCACCTTTTGGCTATAGCTTATAAATATCCGTAAGCTATTTCTTTATTACGATGGTGTAGCGATTCACATATGTTACTCATATCAGTCAGCCTAACAGCCTATACATTGGATATTTCTGTAAAGGACTGCATTGTCAAGAGGGCTTCGCACTAAACCATGACTGGTAAAGCACGCCTCTTTAGACTACTATTGACAGAACAATAGGTTCAGGCACAGTGCTGAACAATTACTTGTACGACTTCTTGTCGCACGGAATACCTAAAGATACAAAAAGGCCAACTAATTCGCAATAATTTGGCTATGAATTAGTTGGCTAATTTTATATTATTTAATAAATACCCCTATTCAGTTCGATTAATGGAGCTGAACTATAAATTTGGACGTTTGCCTTCTTATACAAGATTGACATTCATTGTTTCCGCTATTGTTTTGTTTTCAATCAGCATTCAACTGTATCAACATGAACAGTCGTTTGAAAACTTGAAACTCATTTTCCAAAAACATAAATAATCAACAGATTATTAAAGGTAATCAGTTGGACTATACATTATCTCAGAAAATATATCTATTTGACCTTCATTATATCTTTCAACAGTCCCAACGGCTCATCTGTAGTGATAAAGTCGACTTTATCCCAAAAGTATTGCATGTCCTCTTTTTTATTAACCGTCCATACATTCACTTTTAGCCCCAAGGCATGGCAACTTTCAATCCAATCGGTATAACGGTAAAATTCAGAGAAGTGATAATCCGGTCCGGCACTACCCAATTCTTTCAGTTGTTGTGGAGATAAGTCCCCTTTCAGATAATATACAGGAGTGCTTGTGGGAGCCTGACGGATCAGTTCCTTTAATGCGTGAGACGAAAAGGTGATATATATCATCCGGGGTTCGAGTCCCATCTTCTTTATCATCGAAACGATCTCTTCAACAGCTTTTATCTCCCGTTCGGGTTTACTATGAGCTTTCAACTCCAGCACCAGCTTCAAAGATGTTTTCCGCTTAGCTGTTTCCAGAAGCTCTTTTAAGGAGGGTACGCATTCTCCATTCGCTAACCATAACCCGGTTAATTCCTTCAGAGTGGACTCTTCAACCTTATGCCCTTGAATAATCCCATCATGGCTAACCACCAAACCATTATCTTTTGTCAGCCAGACATCAAACTCCGAACCATAACATCCTATAGAATCCGCTTTCAACAAAGATGTAATGCTATTCTGTGCTGATCCTTGGGTTTTCCAGAAACCACGATGGGCAATCACCCGTGTTTGTGCCGAAGTATTGGCAATCATAAACATAATTGCCAATAAACACATTACCTTTTTCATTTTGTCCTTTCCTCTAATTGTTAGTTATATAAGAGCTGATTCTCTAGTATCCCGGATTCTGCACTAGATTGGGATTTACTTCTATCTGATCTTGTGGAATAGCAAGCCAATAGTTCTTGGGAGCGGTAAAATTACGAACGCCGGTTTCTTTCATGTCCGTAAGTTTATAAAAACTATCAGCGGTTTTTCCGGATAATGTCCAGGATTTCTGATAACGCATCATTTCAGTATGGGCAATTTTCCAACGGCGCATATCATGGAAACGTCTGCCTTCCATAGCCAATTCAATGGAGCGTTCATCATGTAATATTTCGCGCAACTTCTCTCCTGAAGGAATACCACCGGCTTTTGCCCATGAATCTGCAAAGGTAGGTAATCCGCAACGTTCACGTACTTTATTCAAATAGGACAGACTGGCAGTACTCAGTGTGCCGCTATATTCGAAATCCGCTTCTGCATAACTCAGATAGAGTTCGGCCAGACGCATATAAGGAAAGCACCAACGGTTGTAGGTTATTTGATCGGTAGTCCTATTATAGGTATCATATTTAGACACCCATTTCTGACAATAATAACCGTTGTCCGTTTGATACTCATCCTTGGCATTGCCATTATTCTGCTGCATTTCACCACGTCTGCATTTGAGCACTATTGTCTTTCCCTGCACGTCATAATTTCCACGATCAAAGCCAATAGAGGCATAAAAGCGCGGATCACGATTCCTGTGAAAACGTACCGTACTATCACCTGGTGCAATGGAATACGGATCAAGCTTCTTAGTCTCGGGGTCATCTGCCCAAGGTAGACCGTTCTTGGTATAATACCTACTCACACAATCCCACGTCGGGAATAAGGACCCTCTAAAACCTTTGGTCGAATAACTTGTAAATTCAACACGAGGAGCCATATTCTTGATACAGTAGGAAATAGTTCCCTGTTCAGCAAAGCCAAACAGGACTTCATTCCAGTTAAATCCGCTACCACTGATCCCATCACCGACAAAGGCTTCATGATAGTTTTTCTTCCCTTGCTCCAAGTCATTGGTCGAATTTCCATAAAGTTTGTAACCGTTCTCTTCGCAAAGGTCTATGGCCTCTTTGGCAGCATCCATCGCTCTCTTCCACTTTTCCCGGTCATAAGTCTGGTTAATCAGAAAAGTGCCGTCGGGGTTTTTAAAGTCGGAATAAAACTCACTATTCCCATTGACTAACGGCGAGGCGGCATAAAGCAACAGCCGAGCCTTGAAAGCCAAGGCAGCAGAAGAGGTAGCCCTGTTTCTCTTACTTGAATCCCATACGCCAGGAAGTAATCTAGCTGCTTCCGAATATTTATTGGCAATGAAATCGACACATGTATCATAAGGAGAACGAGAGGTCATCATCTCGGCCGGAGAACTTTCCATTGGTATTTCCTTGTCAATAATAACTATCGGTCCATAGTACTCCAGCATGATCTGATGATAATACCCGATCAAAAACAGCGCTTCACCTTTCCACCAGCTCAGGTTTTCGGGGGTAATGTCCGATACCCTATCCAGATTATTAAGCACATTATAGCAATTGCGGATACTTTCCCATACTGCTTTCTTCACAGCACCCTGCGGATAAGATTTTGCTGTATTGCTCCATAATGAGTAATAAGTCGTTGTTGGGGATTCTTCCCCATAAACCAGACTGCGGAAATGAAACCAGCGCGTTGTTCCTCCTTTGCTCGTTATGATTTCGTTTCCTCCGGTAAAATCAGGAAATTGTTGGGGATGGAAATAGTTAGGGATATTCGCGTAGCAAGACAGTACCATTCCTTCAGCCTGATATTGTGTCCGGTAGATATCATCCACGGTAGCAGTACCTTGCGGAACCACATCAAGAAAATCACATGATGCCATCATTAAACAGCCGATTGCCGACAGGCATAACTTTGTATATATATTTTTCATAACTTATTCTGTTCTTAATTAATAATGAAACTGAATCCCGATCTTGGCCGTGCGCTGTAGCGGATATTTCAAACCATTCCCACTTCCCATTTCAGGATCCCAGGTACTGAACGGAGAGAATGTCAGCAAATTAGTACCTGCTGCATACACACGCAGCCACGGGAAGAAGGAATAGCCCAGTTCGGCATTCTTCAGGCGCAGGAAAGCTGCGTTACGTAGGTAATAAGTGCTGGTTTGCGCATTGTTCGTGATAAATTCGGGTGATAATCGGGGATAGGCGGCACCGGCTACATTATTGCTTTCCGACCAGTGGTCATCAACGATATACTGTGCAATGTTATATCCTTTATGGCCCGCTTCGCTGAACGGATGAATATCGCTCATCATTAAACTGACTTTGGCCACTCCCTGGAAAAACAGAGACAAATCCCACTTTTTATACTTCAACGTTCCTCCAAAACCATAGATAATCTCCGGAATTTCAGGATTGCCGATAATCGTCCTGTCATAACCATTCACCACGTTATCACCATTCAGATCTTTATATTTAATATCTCCCACCGTATAATTTCCGAACGACTGTTTGGGAGATCTGTCTATTTCCTCCTGAGAAGTAAACAATCCGTCAGACACATATCCCATAATACTGTTTATCGGGTGTCCGATTCTTGAAGAATAGGGTTCTACATTCACCGGTTCGTCTATCTCCGTAATCTCATTATGTGCATAGGTCAGACTACCGTTCAGGCGGAGCACCCAATCTTTGCCAATTACTTTGCTGTATGCTACACTCATATCCACACCCTTATTCTTTACCGAGCCAATGTTGGCATAAGGCAGCATACCTGTCACTCCCATTGTTGAAGGGACGGACGAACGTTGCATAAAAATTCCACTACGGTCTTCCTTGAAATAATCAATGGTTATATCCATAGATTCAAGAAGGGTCATATCGACACCTAAATTCAGCTTTTTCGATTTCTCCCATGTAGCGTTCGCATTACCATAAATATTTACAAGCGGCCCATTCACGCGGGTACCGCTACCAGTCCACCAATCCAAATTATTATTCATACTGACTTCTGTTACATAGGGAAAGCGAGTGGCAAGCGCATCATTTCCGGTCAATCCATAAGTAGCTCGGATTTTCAGAGTGGAAACTGTTTTTTTTAACGGTTGGAAAAACTTTTCATTAGAAATAGTCCATCCTAGGGCAATCGCAGGGAAGAATCCGAAACGATGCCCGCTTCTGAAATTCTCCGAGCCATTATAACCAAAGGTAGCCTCAAGCAGGTAACGCTGACCAAAACTGTAGGTCAGACGTCCGGCCATCCCTTGCTCACGGTAAGGAAGAAGATCTTTTTCAGCTCCGCCGTCCTTCACTTTCTTGGTTTCTTTCATGTGGTAAACAAGGGTAGCTCCCACATCATGTCCACCAAACTGGCGTGAGTAGTCCAGCGCTCCCTGTAAAGACCAGACACTCTCTGTCGGATCACGCCCGGAATTGCTCTTCAGATAAGGTTCTCCCGGCTCACCGATAGTCGAAGTCTTATAAAGGTAGTTTCCCTGATCATCCATCGTATAGTCATCAGATACTTTATAGTAGAAAGGTACAATCCAATGATCCAGCCAGTTAAAACTGTAATTATAGAAAGATGCCAGTCCGGTGAGTTTTAACCCTGGTGTGACAAACTTCAAGTCCTGTTCGAGATTGAAAGCGGTCGTCATATAGACATAATTTCGTTCCGTATAACCTTCACTCAATTTGGCGTAAGGATTCGGCTCTGATTTTCCCACATCCCACGGATCATTGCTACCGTAGCGGATGTATGTATCCCCTGGTTCAGCAGGAAGTGTAGCAGGAAAACGTACGGGATTCCCATGCATGGAATAGGCGAACAAATTCCGGGTACTTGTTTTGGGGGCATGGTGGTAGAACAACTGCGTATTCATATTTAGCCCCACTTTCGTCGTAGAGGTAACACGGGCTGTCACATTACTCTGAAACAGGTATTTCTTGTTGCGCATACCCACATCAAGCTTATCTTCCTTGGGTTGCCGGATGATACCATTTTCATAGAAGATTCCAGCATTCAGGAAGTAATCCACATTTTTGCTTCCGCCCTTGATGGAGATATTCAAATTCTGATTAACGGCGAAGTCTTTGAACAACATACTGTACCAGTCATTGTTTGGGAACAGGTAGGGATTTGCATTGGCACGTGTTTTATCTATCTTATCCCGGCTATAGAAAGGCTCATACTCTTGGTTATTGGCAATAGCCTGATTATAAACGGCTTCATTATACATATCCATGTAAGTCGGGCCATCTGCCATTTTCTGCACATAGGTAGGCATGGAGAAAGTATTATCAAAGCGGATATCTACAGACATTTTCTCGGAAAGCTGTCCTTGCTTGGTAGTAACGATGATAACTCCGTTAGCCCCCCGTGAGCCGTATAGGGACGTTGCCGTAGCATCTTTCAGCACAGAAAACGACGCGATAGATTCTGGAGGAATATTGTTCATCATCGTAGCGTTGATTTCCACACCGTCAAGTATGATCAGCGGTGAGGTATTCGAACCAAAAGTTGATATACCACGTATATAGAATTTCGCCTCATCAGAGCCTGGTTCACCCTGTGTTTGTACGGCGATGATACCTGGAACGTTCCCGGCAAATGAAGTACTAAGATTACTGGATGTCATCTTCAGGTCTTCCGGCTTCACTGCCTGCACAGCTCCCACGAGGGATTCTTTCTTTTGTTTGCCAAAACCGACCACGACCACTTCATCCAGCATCATACTCCTGTCCGGAGTCAAATTAACGGAAATGAACTTCTTATCTTTTACCACTACCGTTTTCTTCTGGTACCCAACATATGAAATGGTCAATGATGCGTTCTTTGCCAACTGTATAGTGAATATACCGTCCACATCTGTTATAACCCCGTTCTGCGTTCCACTTTCCAATACGGTAGCTCCAATAACAGGCTCTCCGTTTTCGTCTCCCACATATCCTTTCATTTCTGCTTTTACTTCTTTTTGCTGGCTCTCGTCGATCTTTCTATTATCTGCCGCCGTTACAACGGAAACGGGAAATAATGTGAAGGCTAACCATAACAGGATGCAACAGCTTTCGCTGGTAAGGCATCCTTGTTTTACTTTACAGTTCATATATCAATAGATTTTTTGATTAGTAGTGTAGATTTTTCTCTGAAATACAGGGAGGTGTGTCGTAATGCACGATGTACCCTCTTTTTTATTCATTACTATACAACTCTGTTCATTTTCTTTTCTATTATTCATTGTGTGTGCAATTTATTTTATAATTATTTCTTTGACTTTATATAAATTACAGTACAAATTCTCAAACTAAGAATCGTTTATATATACGATAGGAAAACAACTCTCTCTTCCGCCCGAAGGCTGGCTGGCAAAAAAAAGTAAATACCTTGTCATACATCAAATTTAGTTGTTAATATATTTGCAAAATTACCCGGAACAACTCGGATAAAATATCAGAAAATGACCTGATATTATAAAATTTAAAGCAAAATACATATTACTAGTGCGATATGAAATCTTTAGGCAGTACTCCGAACTGTTTTTTAAAACAGCTTGAAAAATAGGAGGGGGTACTGAACCCTACCATGTAAGAGACTTCCACCACTCCATAGGTTCCTTCTTTCAGTATGGAAGCTGCCTGCTTCAAACGGAAAAGGCGGAGATATTCGTTCGGACTCATATTTAGGATTCCTTTCAATTTCCGGTAAAAGTTGGAACGTCCCATATTCATTGCATCCGCTATATCATCAATTTGCAGGTCCGTATTATCAAGATGGCGTAATACATACTCATTTAACTTGCTAATAAACATCTCATCGGCCTTTGTCTGCGCCATTGCATCTGCTTTGATAAAAGGAAATTCAATAAAGTGACGGCGTAATCTTTCCCGATTACTCAACAGATTTGCTACATTGGCACGAAGATACTCCATAGAAAACGGCTTTTCAATATACGCATCCGCCCCTTCTTCAAGTCCTTCGATTCTTGATTCCAGATTAGTTTTAGCTGTCAATAATATTACAGGAATATGACTATAGTCCAGATTTTGTTTCAGATGCTTGCATAATTCAACCCCGTCCATCAGAGGCATCATAATGTCACTTATTATCAGATCCACAGATTTCTGTTCAAGAACGTCCAACGCCTCGACCCCATTTTCCGCAATCAGTACATGATACAATGAAGACAATTGCCTGAACACAAAAGCAAGCATATCCTTATTATCTTCTACAACCAATATGGAAGCAACCTCTCTTTTATCTTTATCAGAAACTTCACGATCTTCATCATCATACCCAGGTTTCTTATGTTGTTCTTCCGAATCATCCGGAAGTGTCTGGTGTAATATTGGAATGGAAAGAATGAAACGGTTACAATCTAGCTCCCGGTCCATCACCAGCATACCTTGATGCAACTCTGCCAAGTAACGAGCCATAGCTAATCCGATGCCTGTGCCCGAGACAATATCTTTCCCGTCCCGGTATTGGACAAAGGCTTTAAAAATATTTTCACGCATTTCGATAGGGACTATATTCCCATCATTACTCATAGAGATAGTGAACACCTCATTCTTCTCATCAACAGACAAATGGAGATAAACGTATGTCCGGGCATATTTCAATGCATTAGCAAACAGATTACTGAGAATTTTGGTCAAAGCCTCTTTGTCAACAGAAGCCAACAATTCTTCCTCTGGAACTTCTACTTCAAGTTTAATTCCCCTTTGCTTTGCCAAAGTAGTGAAATACTTATAAACAGAGTGGACGATAGTACCGATATTATATTCTTTCGGATTCAATTTAAAACCTTTATTTTCCGCTTTACGGAAATCAAGTAATTGGTTTATCAGGTTCAGTAACCTCTCCACGTTCTGATCCATAATTTCCAATTCCATCCTTACATTTTCGGAGAGTTCCCTATCAGCAAGTACATTCTCCAATGGGCACTTTATCAGTGTTAAAGGAGTACGGATTTCGTGTGCCACATTTGTAAAGAAATCTATCTTAGTGGTGTAGAGTTCCTGCTCCTTTTCCTGTTCGAACTTCTCCATCTCTTTACGCTGCTTTTCAATAGTACGCTTCCTTAAATAAAAGAAGAGGGCGAAAAATGTACCGAGTATCAATAGGATATAAATCAGGTATGCCCATACGGATAAATAAAACGGGGGCAATATCCTGATCCCCAATGTGCGTACATCTGGATTCCATACACCATCACTATTCGCACCTTTCACGCGTAACATGTATGTCCCATAAGGTAAATTGGAATACGTAATAGGGCCCTTACCCGCTGTATGCCATTCGGAATCATACCCTTCCAGTCTATATAGCAGTGTATTCATGCTCGGTGACTGATAACTTATCGCAGCTATCCTGAAGGAGAACGAATTCTGATTTGACTGAAGTTCGATATGGTTTGACAAAGTGATACTTTGTTTCAATGGAGAGCCTTTTTCTCCGACTACCACCTTTTTATTAAAGAGCATAAAATCGGTAATCAAAACAGAGGGTAAAAAATCATTATCAATAAAGGAGGAGGGGGCAAAGGAGATGAAACCGTTAATACAGCCAAAATAAATCCGTCCATTCTTATCCTTATAGCTGGACTGGTAATTAAACTGGTTACTCAGCAACCCATTAGCAACTGTATACACTTTAAAACTGGAATTCTTCGGGTTAAAATGCACCAGCCCTTTATTGGTTGAAACCCAGAACAATCCCTTTTCATCTTCTTCAATCCGATAAATGACGTTGCTTGGCAGACCGATACCGTCATAACGGACAAAGGTGTTGGCGGAAGGCACAAAGCGGCAGAAGCCACCTCCTTGTGTGGTAAACCATAGCTGATTTTGACTGTCTTCAAAAATACTCAGCACCTTATTGGATGGAAGGGTGGACGAGTCTGCTTCCTCATGTACGAAATGTTCCCAACCACCTGTACGGACATTCTTTTTATAGACGCCATCGGCATAAGTTGCCAGCCATAAATTCCCCTGCTTATCCTCCTTTATATAATAAACAAACGTCCACCCAAGTTCGGGGACGCGTTTAAAACGTTCCGTATCTGGGTTGTACCGAAACAATCCTATTGTTGTTCCAAGATACAGATCGCCCGCAGTTATCCGGCAGATAGAAAAGATATGACTTGCAATATTATCATAGTGCTTTACAGCGTATGTCCTCAAATCAATACGCTTCAATCCTTTTGCAAAATTCCCAACCCACAGATAATCTCCGTCCAAATACAATCCGTGAACATTATGATAAATATCCGGATGAATGAACGGTTCGATTTTTCCAGTACTAGGATAATAATGGAAAAGCCCCTTATCTTCTGTACCTATCCAGAGTGTGCCGTCATGGGCGGCACAAAACTCCCGCACCCTTTTTCCCATTTTGTTTGATTCTTTCTGGGGATAGACTTTATCAAAGTAGGTATATTGCCGGGGGTAATAATTCACACCCCCAAAATAAGTCCCTATCCACATTCCGCCTTCACGGTCTTTGAGAATCGAATAGATGGCATTGTCAGAGATTGAATAGGGATCACCGTTGACGTTCTGCAAGTGGATGATTTTTGCCGTGTGCAGATTATAGATATAAAGTCCCGATTCGGTTCCTATCCATAATTCGTCATCTGAATAAAATGCAAGTTCCCTGATATAAATATCACCTCCCAATTCATCCTTGGAAAGAAGGGTACGGATAGTCTTATTAGTTAGGTTCACTTCTTTCAGTCCGAATACAGTTCCCACATACATGCAATTATAGGGTCCGGGGAGCAATTTATAGATGTATTCATCTCTGAAAGACACTTTTGAATCTTCTGGAAAAATCGGAGTTAAAGTTTTAAGCTTGTCTTTTGAATAATACAGATTTCCATCACGTATGTCCAACCAGCAGACATCGTCCGAATCAAAATAGAGTTGGCCGGAAGTTTTAAGGTTCAGAGTACCGGACCCGTCCGACTGATAATTAACCAACTGGCTATCCTGGGGATTGTAATAGAAGATTCCCCGCGTCTGAGTTACAACCCAGATACCTCCTTTCTGGTCCCCAGTTATCAGATTGACCGTACAGTCTATATCTATGTTTGAATTACTTATCAGAGTAAAATGCCTGACCTTTTCCATTTGTGGGCAATAGACATATAGGCCTACGTCTGTCCCAATCCATATTTGCCCAAGATTGTCTTCATACAAAGAAGTGATGAAATTATTGCCCAAGGTTCCGGATTCTTTCATGAAAGTCCGAAAAGAGATACCATCATACCGGTCAAGACCATCCTTCGTCCCAAACCACATAAATCCTTGTTTATCCTGAAGGATGGCATGGACCGTATTCTGGGATAATCCATTATTGATATCAAGTGAACGGAATGCATATTGTCCTTCATTCAGAACGGCAAGGGAATAAAGAGGCATCAAAGAAAGAAGTATTAATATAACTAAAATACGTAGTCTCTGCATTGTCTTAATTGTTAGTTTCATTAATTAACATACAACAGGATATAAGAATATCCTGAAAAGTGGATATCAGAGCTATTTCAACAGTATATTCTCAGTACGTCCCGGTGTCAGCAATTCCCAAAGGGATGCTACCGTCCAACCGGGAGCAAACATGTCATTATAATATCCTTTTCCATTCCTTCCATAATCCCAGTTGGTGTGCTGGATCACTTCCGGATAATAACCAACTTTTATCACTCCACACATATGTCCTTTATAAGGAAGTAACTGGCACATGGAAGTAGAAATGACTTCAGCAAAATCAGAGAAACGAGGTTCATTATACTCTTTGGAAAGCCAACGGAGCACATCGGCAAATTCAAAAATAAATACATCAATATGATTATTCTCCACCGAGACATTTCCCCAGCCGCGAGTTTTCAGACCGATATCACCCAACATCTGCCCGGGAGCAAACGGAACGTCCCAGACGTAATACCAGGACAAGGCAAAATAAGCCGCTTTTCGTGTCAGAGAGGCATAGTGGTTATGTTCCGTACCATTTGTTATCAATGATAAATAGTAAGTTGCCGTAGCGGTATAGAGGGAAGCTTCCTTATCCTCACAGTTTGCATCCAGCGTAGAGGAGAAATAGTCAGCCTTTGATATAAGCTCTTTTTCCAGATATTCCGCAGTACGCCGGGCAGCGGACAGATAGCGTTTGTCCTTAAAATATTTATATCCCATAACCAGAGGTAATGTAGCGGATGGAGTACTTCCTCCACTTCCGTCAACAACTGTAAAGTCATCATGGAATTTACGTGGAAAACTTCCATCTGGATTTTGCAGTTGCAAGAACATATCGAGCATTTTCTTTAAGCGTTGTTCCCAATCAGGATGGTGACGTTTATACTTCTGTTCATAATTCAGATAATGAAACATGGCATAAATTCCTTCCGACTGACGACGTATGCTATGCACTGGGCGTTCTTCTTTCACATCACTATCATTTTCCAGATTTACCCATTCACGCAAATAACCGGTTTCCGTAAAGCCATTTTCTAAGTAACTATCAAATATCTTTTTACTGCTAGCTGCAAGGTCATCACGTCCATTCTCATTGCCAAACTCCCATGCATTGAAAGCGTTTAGAAGTACGCGACCGACAAAACCTATCTCTGCTACATTCATGTTGGCACAGGCTGCCACTTTCATTTCAGGGCTGGAGTAATAGGCAAGAGCTTTGTCCCCAACAAAACTTTCCACAAAATAATTGCTCAGCACTCCTTTTATCTCTTCTGGAGAAAAAGGTATTTTCACAGGTTGGGGACGGTATGTATCATAACAATATTCCCAAGTATGGCAAATAAAATCTGAGTAGTCTGTAGCCTGCCCCTCGATAAATTCCCAGGTCAGGAGTACTGTTTCTCCTTTTTTTAGATATTGGAAAGATGTAACCTCCGGAGCCAGCGTCAACTTACGAATATAGGTTTTAGGAGCTTCTCGGTAAGGAAATCCAAAAGATAGTGTTGATGTTCCGTCATGGCTCTCAAAGCCGGTGAACCCTAGGGACGTTTTGCCCGAGAGGATGATTTCGCCTGTTTGGTGGGTAGCAAGGGCATCCCATTGAAAATCGTCCTTGCGTGCCACAGTCATATAACGTCCATCTTTCTGATTGAAGATACCGGTAAGGGGTGAGCTCAGACGATCCTCACGTACCAGCCAACTCTCTGATATATGAAATGAAGGAGCACCTTTAGGAGAACGTAAATTGCGACTATACCAGAATCCTGGTAGATAAAACATACAGTCATTATGTCGGAAGCCTGTTTTCAACTGTTGTTGATAATTAAAGTACACGTCTTCCAATGCCGTAATACTTACTACCATTACACATTTAACATTGTCACGTTCTATTCTCTCTGTAATGATTAATGGTATTTTTTCTTCAGACTCTAACAGATAGATTCCCTTATCATCAACGGCTCCTTGAAAAGCAAGGGAATAGTTTCGTGATTGATTACCGGGAACCTTCAAGGAGACTTGTGCAGATATTCTTTTATATATATCATTAACAGTCCTAGCATCAATAGTAATAGTACAGATCATCAGGCAACAAAGCATACATCTTAATTTTGTCATATAAATCAGATAATTTAGTTTATTAATATTCTTTTAATTTGCGTTCCAAAATTAGGATATTACGTATACAAAGAATGTGATTTTTTGAGCAATTATTATAAGATTTCAGTAGAATTCATAAGAAACAGCCCATTAAGTATTTATTTTTTAATCCTCTATTAAGATCCCATTACAATATACACTTATATTTTTATTGGGATATTTAATACTACAAATGTAAATGTGTCAGAATGCGGGCACAACCTCAGGTCCCTAGCCTTTGTATTGACGAGACTTCTTTAAGCTGCGGAGAATTATATACTGTTGTCACTAATCGTGCGGGACGTGGTGGCAGAGGTACACTTGTGACCATGATACGTGGCACGAAGTCTGAAGACGTCATAAAGGTGCTTGAAATGATTCATGTCTCCAAGCGCAAGACAGCCAAAGAGGTCACTTTAGATCTTTTGCCGACCATGATGCGGATCGTCTGAACGGCTTTTCCCAATGCCACTATGACAGGTTATCGGTTTCATGTACCTTAATTCCGCAATACTATTGTAAATTAAATCTTTTAAGTAGAGGTTGAATTCTAAGTCCTCTCCAAACAATATCTATAAAATCTTACCCAAGTTTACGAACATTAACGTATCCTTGGGTAAGTTTGTATATAGACATACCTACTCTTCAGAAGTGTATAGCTACTTCC